>CALFYG010000109.1 GCA_937952095.1 uncultured Micrococcales bacterium
CGCCTGCCCGCTGGCTTCGCCGTGGCTGTGCTCACGGGCCGCCGACCTTCTCCCATCCGCGCCGCGGCTGGCGGTTGCCCGCATCGTGGGGCCCACGGTCGCGGTAGACGACATAGGGCCGGAAGACGTACCCGAGCGGCGCGCTGAACGCGTGCACGAGGCGGGTGAAGGGCCAGACGATGAACAACGCCATTCCTGCCACCGCGTGGACGCGGAACGCCAGCGGTGTGTCAGCCATCAACTGCCCCTGCGGGTCCAGGTAGAAGATCGAGCGGAACCACACGGAGACGTCCTCACGGTAGTTGTGTCCCTCTCCGAGCACGCCGGCGCCCGACAGGGTCGCGATCACACCGAGGACGATCGCGGCCGTCAGGAACACGTACATGGTCTTGTCGTTCTTCGTCGTCGCCGCAAAGACCGGGCCCACAGTCCGCCGCCGGTAGATGAGCATCGCGATCCCGAACAGAGTTGCCGCACCGGCAATGGCACCGAGCACCACCGCGAAGAAGTGGTACGTCGATTCTGAGACGCCGAGGGCGTCGGTCCATGCCTCGGGGATCAACAGACCGACGACGTGACCCATCAGGACGGCGAGGATCCCGAAGTGGAAGATCGGGCTGGCGATCCGGATCAGTGGCTTCTCGTACAACTGACTCGAACGGGTCGTCCACCCGAAGCGGTCGTAGCGGTAGCGCCAGATCATGCCCACCACGAACACCGCGATAGTCACGTACGGCAGCACGTCCCACAGCAGGATGTCGGTGGTGCTCATCCCGGCATCGGCGGTTTCGGCGAGGGGCCTCATCTGCGCGCTCCTGTCATCTGAAGTCCGAACGGTTCGAGTCCCACCTGCTCGACAGGCGGGCCGTGAGTGGCGATCTGCTCCATACGTTGTGCGATCTCCGGGGTCATCTCCGGCAGGGTCGCGGTGACCGCAGCCAGCACCAGCACGTACGGCGACTCCACGGACTCCAGCGCCGACTGCAGAAGCCCGATCGCGGCGGTGTGCTCGGCGAGCAGGGCGTCCCCGGTCAACTGATCCCCGATAGCGGCGAACTCCAGGACCACCGCAAGGTGGTCGGCGAGCTCCGCGTCCCCTGCGTCGAAACCGGCATCCAGGTAGGCCTGCTTGAAGTGCAGGATCGCCATCCCCCGGTTGCGGGTATCACCATGCGTCCAGTACGTCAGATAGGGACAGGCCTTTCGCCGCATGTCGAAGGTCTGCACGTACTCCCTGCGCACCTGCATGAGATCCGTCGCTGCGAACCAATCCATGAAGGACGACAACGGGACCCGGGTGGAGTCCGGCAAGTCGGCCACCGCGCCGCGGATGTCCGGCATCCGCGCCACCAACTCGTCGTCGGGGTACCACAGCAGCCAGGCGGCGGCCAGCCTCGCGACGGCCTTGTCATGCGCGTCCATCACTGTTCCCCCTCACCCTTCTTCGGAGGCATCGAGGGCATACCCAGCGGGACCCCCACGCCGTCCCAGTTGAGCAGGTTGACCCGGGCCTCCCGCTCCTCTGCGGGCACGATGGTCTCCGACTGCTGGCGCTGTGCCAAGGCGTGGAACGTCTCGACGGCGACCGGTACGGGTCGTCCGGAGGCCTCTCCGAACGGACCCTGCTCGTACATGCCCGGCGCACCCTCGTAGTCCAAGGAGCAGGCGATCTCCTCGAGGTTCTTTGCCGTCTCGGTGTGAGCCTCGGGGATGACGTAGCGGTCCTCGTACTTGGCGATCGCCAGCAGACGGTAGAGCCCGAACATCTCCTCCTCGCTCATCCCGACCGCGGCGGGGATCGACGCATCGGTGGGATTGCCCAGGTTGCTGTCGCGCATGAACGCCCGCATCGCGGCGAGGACTCCCAAGCTCTTCTTGACGGGGACCACATCACCGGCGGTGAACAACTCCGCGAGGTACTCGATGGGGATGCGCAGCGCGTTGAGCGCCCCGAACAGGTTCCCTGCATCCTCGGCGTCGTTGCCCGTCTCACGCAGCGCGTCGACCACCGGTGACAGCGGCGGGATGTACCAGACCATGGGCATCGTCCGATACTCCGGATGCAGCGGCAGTGCGACCTTGTACTTCTTGGCCAACGCGTACACCGGGGAACGCTTGGCCGCCTCCAGCCAGTCCTGCGGGATGCCGTCGCGGCGGGCCTGCTCGATGACCTTCGGATCGTTCGGATCCAGCAGCAGATCCAGCTGCGCCTCGTACAGGTCCTGCTCGTTCTCCGTGGCCGCGGCCTCGGTGACCCGGTCGGCGTCGTAGAGGAACAGCCCGAGGTAGCGCAGCCGGCCCACGCAGGTCTCCGAACACACAGTGGGCAGCCCCACCTCGATACGCGGGTAACACAGCGTGCACTTCTCCGCCTTGCCCGTGCGGTGGTTGAAGTAGACCTTCTTGTACGGACAGCCGGTGACACACATGCGCCACCCACGGCAGGCATCCTGGTCGACGAGCACGATGCCGTCCTCGCTGCGCTTGTACATCGCGCCGGACGGGCAACTCGCCACGCACGCCGGGTTCAAGCAGTGCTCGCAGATACGTGGCAGGTAGAACATGAACGCCTGCTCGAATTCCATCTTGACCCGGTCGCCGACGTCCTTCTTGATCTTCTGCAGTACAGGGTCGGACGGGGCGAGTTCTGGCCCGCCGGCGAGGTCGTCATCCCAGTTGGCCGACCACTCGATCTTCA
>CALFYG010000110.1 GCA_937952095.1 uncultured Micrococcales bacterium
TGTCATGGGGATGCAGACCGGCGGTCGGCTCGTCGAACACGTAGGTGACGTCGGTGAGGCTCGAGCCGAGATGCCGGATCATCTTGGTGCGCTGTGCTTCGCCGCCGGAGAGCGTGCCCGACGGCCGGTCGAGGCTGAGGTAGCCGAGCCCGATCTCGACGAACGAGTCGAGCGTCTGCTGGAGGTTCTGCAGGAGCGGGCCGACGTGGCCCGACTCGGGCGCGCGCACCCCTTCGGCGAGGTCGCTGATCTGCATCGCGCAGGCGTCGGCGATGTTGATCTTCTTGATCTTCGACGACCGGGCCGGCTCGGCCAGGCGGGTGCCGCCGCACTCGGGGCACACGCTGAAGGTCACCGCCCGCTCCACGAAGGCGCGGATGTGCGGCTGCATCGCGTCGAGGTCCTTGGACAGGAAGGACTTCTGGATCTTGGGGATCAGACCTTCGAAGGTGACGTTGATCCCGTCGACCTTGATCCTCGTCGGCTCCTTGTAGAGCAGTGCGTCGAGTTCCTTCTTCGTGAACTTGCCGATGGGCTTGTCCGGGTCGAAGAAGCCGCTGCCCCGGTAGATCCGGCCGTACCAGCCGTCCATCGTGTACCCGGGGATCGTCAGTGCGCCTTCGTTCAGCGACTTCGACGCGTCGTACAGCGCGGTCCGGTCGAAGTCGGACACCGCCCCCATCCCCTCGCAGCGCGGACACATGCCGCCGGTGATGCTGAAGCTGCGCCGTTCCTTCGTGGTCCGCCCGCCCTTCTCCAGCGTTACAGCCCCCGCCCCGCTGACCGAGGCCACGTTGAAGGAGAAGGCCTGCGCCGGACCGATGTGAGGCTGGCCGAGGCGGCTGAAGAGGATCCGCAGCATGGCGTTGGCGTCGGTGGCGGTGCCGACGGTCGAGCGGGCGTTCGCGCCCAT
Organism: uncultured Micrococcales bacterium; assembly: GCA_937952095.1. Lineage (GTDB taxonomy): Bacteria > Actinomycetota > Actinomycetes > S36-B12 > UBA10799 > JADKAV01. The sequence goes on from CALFYG010000110.1 coordinate 914, forward strand.
CCGCTCCTGGTCCACGATGATCGCGGTGGTCAGGCCGTCGAGGAGGTCGACGTCCGGCCGGGCCTGGCTGGGCATGAAACCTTGGACGAAGGCGCTGTAGGTCTCGTTGATCAGCCGTTGCGACTCCGCGGCGATGGTCCCGAAGACCAGCGAACTCTTGCCCGATCCGGAGATGCCGGTGAATGCAGTCAGCCGGCGCTTGGGTAATTCGATACTGACGTCGCGGAGGTTGTTGACCCGCGCTCCGTGGACCCGGATCCGATCGTGGCTGTCCGCAGCATGCATTGCCCCACGCTACGACACCGAAATCGATCAACAACATTGATATGAAGCGACTCAAGGTTATTGACATGCCCCGCTCATTACGGCACAATTGAATCATGGACTTCACCTCTAAGGCGCAGGACGCCCTCGGGGCTGCGATCAGGCAAGCCGCAGCCGACGGGCACTCCGAAGTGACCCCTGCGCACCTTCTTCACGCATTGCTTGCCCAGGGTGAGGGCATCGCCGTGAGCCTGCTCGATACGGTCGGGGTCAACCGGCCGGCTCTCGATGCCGACGTGCGCGCCGCGCTGTCCGCGCTGCCGTCGGCCAGCGGCTCGACGATGGGCCAACCGTCCCTGTCCCGATCCATGCACGCCGTCTTGCAGGCGGCCCAGGAGCTCGCCACCCAGCGTGGCGACGACTACGTCTCCACCGAACATCTGCTGATCGGGGTCGCCGAGAAGCAGCCCGAACTCCTGCCTGTGGAGCCGGCCGCGCTGCTCGACGCGCTGACCAAGGTCGCCGGCGACCGCCGTGTCACCAGCCAGGATCCCGAGGCCAGTTTCCAGGCCCTGGAGAAGTACGGCGTGGACCTCACCGAACGCGCCCGCGAGGGCAAGATCGACCCGGTGATCGGCCGCGACGCCGAGATCCGCCGGGTGGTCCAGGTGCTGTCCCGGCGCACCAAGAACAACCCGGTGCTCATCGGTGAACCAGGTGTCGGCAAGACCGCCGTCGTCGAGGGCCTCGCCCAGCGCATCGTGGCCGGGGACGTCCCCGAGTCGCTGCGGAACAAGACTCTGATCTCCCTCGACCTGCCCGGCATGGTGGCCGGCGCGAAGTACCGCGGCGAGTTCGAGGAGCGGCTCAAAGCCGTACTCGAGGAGATCCAGAACTCCGACGGCCAGATCATCACCTTCATCGACGAACTGCACACCGTGGTCGGGGCCGGCGCGTCCGGCGAGGGCGCGATGGACGCGGGCAACATGCTCAAGCCGATGCTCGCGCGCGGTGAACTGCGCATGGTCGGTGCGACCACCCTTGACGAGTACCGCGAGCACATCGAGAAGGATCCCGCGCTCGAGCGGCGGTTCCAGCAAGTGCTCGTCGGTGAGCCGAGTGTCGA
>CALFYG010000111.1 GCA_937952095.1 uncultured Micrococcales bacterium
GACCGTGAGGTTGGCGACGCATGTCGGCCCGATTCGCGTCGCCAAACTCAAGGTCGGCGGATGCGTGAGGACGTCGGCGGTCAGACGCGGTACGCGTCGTAGACGCCCTCGACGCTGCGCACCGCCCGCAGGACCGAGCCCAGGTGCTTCGGGTCGGCCATCTCGAACGTGAACCGGGAGATCGCGATGCGGTCGCGATTCGTCGTCGACGTCGCGGACAGGATGTTCACGTGGTGGTCCGAGAGCACCCGCGTGACGTCGGACAGGAGCCTGGCGCGGTCGAGCGCCTCCACCTGGATGTTCACGAGGAAGACCGATTCCGCGCTCGGTCGCCACGTCACCTCGACCAGGCGATCCTCCTGCTGCGCCAACTGCGGGAAGTTCACGCAGTCCTTGCGGTGCACGGAGACCCCGTTCCCGCGCGTCACGAACCCCACGATGTCGTCCCCGGGGACGGGGGTACAGCACTTGCTCAGCCGGACCCAGACATCGTCCGCGGCGGCCACGACCACTCCCGGATCGCCGGTCGGACCGGACCGGATGGACGGCGGCGGGGTCTCCTCCTCCGTGTCGTCGGCGGCGGCTTCGGTTCCACCGCGACCTGCGATCAGCCGGTCGACAACCACCGCGGCATCGAGTTTGTTCTCCCCGATCGCCGCGTAGAGCGCGCTGACGTCCGACATCCGGTAGTAGGCCGCGATGCTCAACAGGTCCGGGGTGTTCAACAGCCGCTGCATCGGCAGCGAGCGGCGCCGCAACTCGCGCAAGAGTGCGTCCTTGCCGTGCTCCACCGCTTCCTCGCGGCGTTCCCGGGAGAACCATGCGCGGATCTTGCTGCGAGCGCGCGGCGAGGCCACGAAGTTCAGCCAGTCCCGGGACGGACCCTGACCCTGCGTCTTCGACGTGAAGATCTCGACGGTGTCGCCGTTGTCCAGCCTGGACTCCAGAGGAACGAGCTTGCCGTTCACGCGTGCCCCGATGGTGCGGTGTCCCACTTCGGTGTGCACCGAGTACGCGAAGTCCACCGGCGTCGAGCCCGCAGGCAAAGAGATCACGTCCCCCTTGGGGGTGAACACGAACAACTCGCCTGTGCCCAGCTCGTAGCGAAGGCTGTCCAGGAACTCGTCCGGGTCCTCGGTCTCCCGCTGCCACTCCAGCAACTGGCGCAGCCAGGCGAACTCATCCGGCCCCGTGTCCACCCCGCTGCGTCCCTGCTTGTATCGCCAGTGGGCCGCCACGCCGTATTCGGCCTGTTGGTGCATCTCCTGGGTACGGATCTGGACCTCTACGGGCTTGCCCTCAGGTCCGATCACCGTGGTGTGCAGCGAGCGGTACACACCGTAGCGGGGACTGGCGATGTAGTCCTTGAAACGGCCCGGCACCGGGTTCCAGCGCGCGTGCAGCAAACCCAGGACCCCATAGCAGTCCGGAATGGAGTCCACCAGGATCCGCACACCGACGAGGTCGTAGATGTCGGCGAAGTCGCGTCCTCGCACGATCATCTTCTGGTAGACGCTGTAGTAGTGCTTGGGCCGGCCGTTGACCTTGGCACGGATCCGGTTGGCTTTGAGTTCCTCATCGATCTCGGCGAGGACCTGACCGAGGTACTCGTCACGGGAGGGGGCCCGCTGCCCAACGAGCCGAACGATCTCGTCGTACATCTTCGGGTACAGCGTGGCGAAGGCGAGATCCTCCAACTCCCACTTGATCGTGTTCATCCCGAGGCGGTGCGCCAGCGGCGCGTAGATCTCGAGGGTCTCGCGGGCCTTCTTCTGCTGCTTCTTCTCCGGCAGCCACTGGATCGTGCGCATGTTGTGCAGACGATCGGCGAGCTTGATGACCAGAACCCGGATGTCCCGGGCCATGGCGACGACCATCTTGCGGACGGTCTCTGCGGCCGACGCCTCGCCGTAGGTGACCTTGTCGAGTTTCGTCACCCCGTCCACGAGCCGGGCGACCTCGTCGCCGAAGTCCTCCCGCAACCGGTCCAAGGAGTACTCGGTGTCCTCCACTGTGTCGTGCAACAAGGCGGCGGCGAGCGTCGTCGGCGTCATCCCAAGCTCGGCCAGGATGGTGGCCACGGCCAGTGGGTGCGTGATGTAGGGCTCCCCGCTGCGGCGCGTCTGCTCGGAGTGCAGGTGGGCGGCCATCACATAGGCCCGCTCGACCACCTGCCGGTTCGCCTTGGGGTGGAACTGCCGAAGGGTGCGGAGCAACGGCTCAAGCTCGGGGATGGAACTGCGACCACTACCGGTCAACCGGGAAAGCAACTGTCGGCGACGTGGGACGTCTTGCACAAGGCTCGCCGGAGTCATCACCGACTGATCGTCGGTGTCGGACGCCGTCGTCTCCCGTGCCACGAGTTCACCGCCTTGCCGTATGAGGCGAGTTTACGGGCATCCACACATCATGCCCACCGAGTCGGGCCCTGCTGTGCAGTGCTGATCCCCAACCGTGACCCAAGCCCTAGTGCTTGCGCTTGGACCTCGTCTGGCGTTTCGGCTGGACCCGAGCACCCGCATCGCGATGCTGGCGGTGGGGCCGATCGACGGCCGGAGCCATCGAACCGGCCTCCGCAGCAACGGCCGCGACCTCAGCACCGCCGGACGTCGGGGCCGAACTGCCCGGTCCAGCGCCTTCACCGCGTGCGGCACGGCGTTTCATGACCCGCGCGGTGAGGGCCTTCATGGCCGGCTCCCGCTCCTTCATCTGGCACAGCACCGGGGTCGCCACGAAGATCGAGGAGTACGTACCGACCGCGGTCCCGATGAACAGCACCAGCGCGAGGTCCTTCAAAGCTCCGGCCCCGAGCAGGAAGGCACCGACGAACAGGATCGATGCCACCGGCAACAATGCCACGATGCTGGTGTTGATCGACCGGATGATCGTCTGGTTCAGTGCGAGGTTGGCCAACTCGCTGTACGTGTAGCGGCTCTGACCCGTGATCCCCTTCGTGTTCTCACGCACCTTGTCGAAGACAACGACAGTGTCATACAACGAGAACCCGAGGATCGTCAGGAGGGCGATCACGGTGGCGGGCGTGACCTCG
>CALFYG010000112.1 GCA_937952095.1 uncultured Micrococcales bacterium
TTCCGATCTGAAACGGAGACGTCGGTGCTGGTCGCCCACCTGTTCAGTCAGTGGCTCCGTAGCGAAACGCCGTGGACCGAGTGGGCACCCCGGCTCTCCGACGATGCGTTCGCTGCCTTCAGCGATCAGGCGGAAACGCTCGCCTGGCGGCTCGCCGGTCGTTGCAGCAGTCTGGTCGACATCGGCACCAAGGGCGAGACGATCGACATCGCCGAGCTGGCCAGGAGAGTGTCGTGAGCACGACGGTCGGAGCAGACTGCGAATGGACCGACGAGTCCAGGCCGCTCGTCATGTTCACCGGGTCAATGTCGGCGCGTGAGGCGGCGCTGACGATCGTCGGGGAGGCCGTGTGGTCATCCATGTTGGACGGGTCCTGCGATGACCTGTCGCCATTGGAGTGGGCGGGCCTGGTCGCCGTGCTGCATGACGTGTCGTCGCTGCATCGTCACTCTCGCTACCAGGACCGGTTTTCGTCCGGGGTGCTGGCATGGTTCACATCTCGCATGGTCCGGTCGGTGATGTGCGTCGCTGACGGTCACGACGGCGGTGACGGGCGGCGTTGGTTCGGCCGGTGCGACGCTGACGAGGACGACGACGAATGCCCAACGTGTTCGTCGCGGGTCCGTGATGAGCGCCTGGACCTGGCTGACGACGCCACCTGTGGCGCCGGGTGGCACGACGAGCCGTCGGCCTCTCCGCACCACATGATGGACATCTGGTTCGTTGAGGGTGACGCCGCCGAGTTCGTGCCGTTCGTGATCGCTCTGGCCGAAAGGTGGCTGCGTTGAGACTGCTACTGATAGCGGCGCTCGTTGTCGGGTGGGGTCATCCGCCGTGCCCGTACGAGTGCGACGACATGGGCGAGGACGCCCCGGCCATGACCACCACAACGTCTGCCCCACCCTGGCACGGTGGAGCACCGATCAGGTTTACCGGCTGAAGGGGGAGAGAATGCCGACGTTCAGGGTCGCCATGCGGCGCACCGAGCAGGCCGTGCTGCACATCGAGGCGGAGGACGAATGGGCCGCTGAACGCGCCGCACGCCGGATCCGTCAGCCGTCCGACTGGACAAGCGTGGGCGCTATCGACGCCTGGGCGGTCGAGGTGTCGGAGCGGCGTGTCCCCAACGGCGATGTCGTCTGGGCGGCCGACGGCCTGACGTGGCGGAAACCCGACCGGTGATGAGGGGTACGCCCAACGGCGACGATCGGGGCCGATGATGATCACCGCCCTCCGATCGCCCGACTACCGGCCGCCGCCATACACGACGCCCGGCGACTACCGGGACTGGCACCCGGCCCATGAAGTGCGGGCCGCTCTCACCGTTGCTCTCGCCGCTCCGTTCGTGCAGCCCGGGTCGGTGGTCGCCGACCTGTCGTGCGGCAACGGTCTGATCGCATCGGCGCTTGCGGAGAAGGCAGGGACGACCCCGATTCTCGGTGATGTCGCCCCCGGGTGGCCGATCACGGGTGACCTGGTCGACACGATCGAGAATGTCGGGCCGGTCGACGTGTTCGTGCTGACCGAGACACTGGAACATCTGCCGGATCCAGCGGCGGTCCTGGCGGGGATCCAGGCCGACGTGCTGGTGCTGTCGACGCCGGTCGAAGCGTGGGACGACCGCGAGCCGCAACATCTGTGGGCGTGGGACCGGCAATGGGTCAGCGTGCTCGCCGCGGCGGTCGGTTGGTCGGAGCGCCGGTGCGTCGAGTTCGACGGCACAGTGATGGGCGACTGGTACCGGTACGGCATCTGGGTTCTGCTACATTGATGTCCTCCCCACGGATGAATCCGGGGGATTCCCCACTAGCCCACTTGGTGCAGGTCGTGGGTAGGTTCGCGCTTCACCGGCAGGCCCTGATCGGCCTCGCCTCCACGCGCCGTCACGGCGCATCCCGCCGCGATGTTCCTGGCAGCGTTCACGTCAGCGTTGGCACTGTGCCCGCAGGCGACGCACAGGAACACCGCTTGGCTCTCGCGGTTCTCCGGTGCGACATGCCCGCAGGCGTTGCAGCGCCTCGACGTGTTCGCGGGGTTGATCTTCTCGACCCGGCTAGGAGCCTTGTCCCCCAGCCGTCGGGCGAACTGCCCCCAACCAGAACGAAGAATCTCTCGGTTCAGTCCGGCCTTAGCGGCGACGTTCGTACCGGGCGCACCGGCGGTCCCCTTAGCCGAACGGGTCATGTTGCCGATCCGAAGATCCTCGATGCGGATGAGGTCATAGTCGGCGGCGAGTCGCGTGGTCAGTTTCTCCACGACGTCCCGACGTCGGTTGAACTCACGGTGTCGGATGCGGGCGATCTGCACCTTCGTGCGTTCGCGGCGGATGGAGCCCTTCTGTTGGCGGGCCAGCTTCCGCTGGAGACGCAACAGTCGGGCCTTCTCTCCGTCGGGTGGCTTGGGCACGTCGATCATCTCGCCGTCGGAGAGCACGAAGGCGTGAGCGACACCTCGGTCGACGCCGACGACGACACCGTTACCCGGGGCAGGCTTCGGCTCGGGGATGGCGGCGAAGGCGATCCACCAGCGGCCAGCGGCGTCACGCTTGATGCGGTACGACTTCACGTCGCCGGGGTCCCGGGTCCAGCGCCAGTCGACCCAGCCGACCTTTGGGACGTTCACCCTCGCCCGCTTGCGGGACAGACGTTCGTAGCGGCGGGCCTGCGATCCGACGATGCGGAACGACTCATGGATGCCTTTCGTTCGCCATGTGGGTCGTCCGAAGTGGCCGGGGTTCGACCACCAGTTACGGAACGCCCGGTCGAGGTCGCGGAGTGCCTGCTGCTGGACAGTGGAGGATCCTTCGCCGAGCCACGTCGAGCTGCGGGCCTCTGTCAACTGCTTGTCCTGGGTGGCGGCGTTGGGCGTCGGCCCGAACGTCGACCGGTACATATTCCGCTGTTCCAGTCCGAGGTTCCACACGAACCGGGCGTGGGCGCAGTGCGTCAACAGCAGCGCCTCTTGTGCTTTGGTGGGGTAGAGCCGGAACCGCACGCTTGCGACTATACGTCTCCGAGCAACATACTGCACGGGTGGACCCGCCCAGGAGTAACAGCAACGTCGTCTATCGCTGCAACTACCACGTCGTGTGGTGCCCCAAGTACCGGCGTCCCGTTCTCACCGACCCCATCGACGACCGACTCAAGGCCATCATCCGCGAGGTGTGCGACGAACGCAGCGCCGACCTCATCGAGTTGGAGGTCATGCCTGACCATGTTCATCTTCTCGTCAGCGTGGACCCGCAGTACGGCATCCACCGACTCGTCAAGCAGATCAAGGGCCGGTCATCCCGGTTGCTCCGCCATGAGTACCCGGGTCTCCGCTCCCGACTGCCCACCCTCTGGACGAACAGCTACTTCGTTGCCACCGTCGGAGGCGCACCCCTCGCGATGGTCAAGCAGTACGTCGCCAACCAGAAGGGCGCGTAGCGGCGGCCGCCCTTCCCTCCCCACGGCTGAAGCCGGGGGCATCTCAGGCGGTTATAGCCAGTGACCAGTGGAACGCCCCGCCCCCTGCGGACGCCTCCCTGGGGGTCGGGGCGTTCCTTCGCGTCCACTACGCTGCAGTGGCAAGGGCGGCCGTCCAACCCTCTCGACGGCGAGCCCCGAGGGAGGGACCCCTGGAACCCAGGCTGGGGGTCCCTCCCGTCTTGCCCTTGTCCCGCCGCTACTGCTATCGTCATGGTTGCCCGGGTTCTGGTGAATCCCCGGCAACCGTCGCTTACCGGCCTCCATCCTTGTGGTGGGGGCCGGTTCGCGTCTACGGTCGACGCCGATGGTTGTCATCGAGTCGCCAGGACACGGGAGCCGCCGGTAGGAGCACCACCCAGCTCCCGGCAAGGCCGGATGACATCAACAGCGGATCTCCCGGCGAAGGGAGGCGTCACCCGATATCGCACCTGGGTCCCCGACAGGGGATCAGAGAAACTTCCTTGCGAGTCCCGCAGTCCGACTTACAACAGTCCCACGGCCCCCGGGCGCCGGTTGGCTGGGTCCGGCTGGGAGGCGACAGCAGGGTCCGGTATGAGTCCGGCACAGGCGGGTACACGGCCCGAAACCGTGGGAGGGTGGCCAGGATCGAGAGGTGCTGGTTGGCACCGAGGAGTACCCGTACCAGGAACGACCCCGCGCTGGAGGCGGAACCCCAGCTTCCTGACCTACCCAGGCGAAAGGGTAGGGCCTATTGCCTGAAACGAAAGAGAGAGGGAAGGGGGCAGGCCGACGTGGCGAACGTGAGGGAAGTGTCGGAATCCGACAGACGGTCAGGCGGAAAGGGACCGTTCGACTGTTGCCACCAGAGACTGTCCGGCCGCCATCGCCAACGCCGTCGCCACCGCCGCCAGCACCGACACCGCCCCGACCGGCTGACCGGTGACCACGAACCACACGGCCACCGCCCCGAACGCCGCCCACACCCCCAGGCACCACTGGCATGAGATGAGCTGGGCGACCCACGACCGCAGACCTTGTAGGCGTCGGTCGGTCAGGACGAGTTCCCCGTCGGTGATCTCCACGACCGGCTCCAACCACTGGTGCAGCCGATTGCGGGGACCGGCGAAGATCGAGTCGGTGACGGCGAGGCGCACCGCCCGGTAGACGGCGAGCGTGGCGATCGTGAACGTCCAGGGGTCCATGGCCGCAGCGTACCGACTGGTCGGACTGTCACCCCTCTCCGCTAGGATCCGCCGACATGGATTCAACCCTGGCCGCTTGCCGTGGCACCGACACCGACCTGTTCTACGACCCGGACCGTCTCGCCGACGCCCTCGCCTTCTGCAACGAGTGTCCGATCCAAGTCGAATGCTTGCGAGCCAACGTCGCCGAACGCGACGGGGTGTGGGCGGTCACCGAACGTGCTCGACGCCGCCTGCGATCCCTGGTCAGCAACGGGGCGGTCACCCTGTCGGATGCGGACCTGCGCTGGTTCATCGACTCGACCAACCACCAGATGTTCAACCCGGGGTCAGCGAGGACCGATCCGACGGCGGTCGCTTCGGCGTCAGCTGACTGGGTGCGGGCCGTGCGGGCCGATGCCGCCCGGGTGTCGCTCGACGTGGTGGCCCACAAGTACGGGCTGTCGCGTCGGATGGCCCGCAAGCTGGTGGCCGGTGAGGTGCGGTCCGACGTGGACGGTGTCCCCGTCTCTGTGTGACGGCTAATGTAATATTGCACAGGTGACAGGACAGGGGGGCGTTGCACCGCCTCAACCCCTGCCCCGGCACCCTCAAGCACCGAAACCCCTCTCGAAAGGTTGTGCTCATGCCGAGTATGGCACGTTCGCTCGTCGTCGCCCTCGTCCTGGCCGGTACCACCGCCGCCTGCACCCCGCACCAAGTGTCGACCTACATGATCGCCAAGACCAGCGGTGACCCGGCCGCCGCCGCCGCCGCTGACCGGGCCGTCGCCGACTGGCACAACCGCCGGTCCGCTGACTGCTACGAGGCGATCGACAGGCACTGGCCCGCCGCCAGCCGGGCATGGGCGCGTGGCATCGTGTGGCGCGAAAGCCGCAACAACCCGGCCGCTGCCAACACCCGCAGCACGGCACGCGGATGCTGGCAGCTCCTGCTCGGCACGCACGGCCGCCGGTTCGCCAAGCTCGGCTTCTCGACGGCGCAGTGGGCCGACCCGGACGTCAACACGCTCGTCGCCCTCGACCTGTACCGCGAGGCCGGAACCAGCCCTTGGCGGCTGTGAAGCGCACGCCGATCAGGCGGAGGTCCGCCAAGCGGGCCAAGGTCATGGTCGAGCAACGTCTCCCGTTGCGCCGACAGCTCGCCGTCGAACGCGGCGTCATGTGCGAATGGCCGGGATGTCCCCGGACGTGGGACGACATGCATGAAGCGAAGTCGCGGGCACGGGGCGGGTCGATCACCGACCCCGACAACATCGTCTGCCTGTGCCGTCACCACCACGACTGGGTCACCCGGGAACCGGAACTGTCACGCTGTGCTACGATCGTGACCGGGATGTGCTTCATCTGGGGATGGGACTGCAAGATCCTCAAACTGACCCTGCACTCTTGGGAGTAAACATCCATGCAACCCCACCGTCGGGCAGACACGGGCGCCAGCTACATGGCCCGAGCCCAGCTCCACTCCATCCCCGACGGCGACTGTCTCGTCTGGCAGGGATCCACCGCCAACGGCGTCCCCCGCGTCGGACGGTCCGCCGCCGACCGTGCCACGTCCATGGCCCCGATCAACCTGCGGGTCGCCGTGCTCGCCGAAGTGCACCCCCCGCGTCCGCCGGACGCCTACACCGCCCGCGTCACATGCGGCACCGACCTGTGCGTCAACCCCGACCATCTCGCATGGGAGACACGCGACGAGTTCTACCGCAGGCTGTCGACCGCCCCGACGTCACGACCGGCGCTCAAGTGGTCCGACGAACGCATCCGTGAAGCGTGGGACTGGCACCGGGGTGGAGTGTCGGTCAGCGAGTGCGCCACCCGTCTCGGCATTAGCCGGTCCCGGCTCTACAAGCGGTGGGGCCGACTCGACCTGCCGGACACGGTCGACGCCTAGCCTGGCTCCGTGATCTACGACGGCATGTGCTCCGACTGGGGCATCGACGCATCAGACCTGACCTGCAACCGGCGGAACCTGACCGCCGACGAGATCGCCGCCGTCATCGAACAGGCCGTCCTGTTCATCAACGACGTCACGTGCGGCCAGTTCGACGGCCCGTGCTCCACGACGATCCGGCCCCTCACCGACTGCACCCACGCCGATGCCTGCACGTGCCACGGGGCGTGGCCGCGACTCGACCTGTACCAGTGGGTGTCCGGCCCGATCGTCACCGTCGATCAAGTGTCGGTCGCAGGTGAGATCGTCCCCGCCGACAACTACCACCTGTGGGAGCACCGGTTCCTGGCTCCGGTCGACCCCGACGGATCCACGTCCGCCCTCGACCCGTGGCCCGAACAGAACATGAGGAAACTGTCGGGTCCCGAGACGTGGTCGATCACTGTCACGCACGGCGCCGGGCTTCCCGTCCCGCTCCGGTCCGCCGTTGTCGAACTGGCGTCGCAGCTCGGCAAGCGATGCTGCGGTGAGGACTGCGACCTGCCCGACAACGCGACCAGCGTGTCCCGCGGTGGCGTCACCGTCTCCCTCGCCACCCGCCAGGAAGGCAAGGTCGGCGTCCAAGCCATCGACATGGCGTTGGAACGGTACGGCTGCCCGAAAGTCTCGGGCGGGATCCTCGACCCTCTCCGCCAGCGGGCGATGCGGTCCTGAGTTCCTGAACCATTCGGGGTTCAGACTGACACCCACAGAAGGCGCCCCCGGCGGGTGCCCCCGAGTTCAGTCAAGGAGCCACCGATGCCGTGCATCAATGTTCGCGAGGGTGAGGGTGTCGTCATCGTCTACGACCTGGACCAGTGCGGAGCCCCCGACACCGGTGCAGGCGGCAAGCTGGTCCTGAGCAACATCTCCGAGGTGTCCTGGGAGGATCAGATCGACGACGGTGACGACGTCACCGAACGCGCCTTCGGTGGCCGCAAGTGCTACACCGACAAGGGCCAGCCCGAGATCTCCTCGGTCAACCTGTCGCTGACATCGTGCGGCATCAACCCGGCCCTCGACTCGTTCCTGATGGGTTCGACGCTCTACACCAACGCCGGGGATGTCGTCGGCTTCGGCCGCGTCGACTTGTCGTCCACGTCCAACGTGGCGATCGAGGTGCTTCTCAAGCTCGACGCCGACGCCTGCTCCGGTGGTGGCACCGCCCCCGTCGCCGGATGGTTCTTCCCCCTGGTGAAGAACTGGAAGCCGGACGGCGGCACGACCCTCAATGGATCCGACCTCGTCAAGCCGAAGTACACCGGCGGTGGGTACAAGAATCCGAACATCTTCACCGGCAACCCGTCGGACCTGTCCCGCTGGAACGCCATCTTCACCGAGGGCACGTCGACCACGACCGACCCGACGGCCCAGTGGTACGGGTTCAACATCTTCTACAACATCACGACGTTGCCGACCGCCGACTGCGAGCCGGTCAACTTCGCCGCCGCATCCTGACCTTGGACCCCCGGGGTGTTCCTTCACCCCGGGGGGCATGGCTAACCTCGGGCTCATGGCAGCGACCGTCACCGACTGGGCGAACGCCCTCCTGTTGGAAGCGTCGACGGCTGATCTCGTTGCACGCCCGGGGCGTGTCGTGCTCGGCAACCCGACCGTCGGATGGGACGGCTGCTGCGACGGGGTCGTCGGCGTCGAGATGTCAGGGTTCGGGTTTGCCGGAACGAACTGGCCGAACCCCGGCACGCAGACCGTCCCGCCGTTCCGGGTGGACTGCGCGGATGAATACTGGCGGGCCGAGTTCCGGGTCGTGCTGTTGCGTTGCGTTCCGGCGTTCGCCGAGGGTCCCGACGGCGAGCAGGGTCGAGCCCCCCGCCCCGAAGTGGTGAACGAGTCGGCTGTCAACTTGCAGCACGACGCCTTCGCCGTGTGGACGGCGCTGCGATGCTCCGCCAAGGCGGGCCGGTTGGCCGACACGGGTCGGTGCGTCATCGGTGGCGTGTCCCCGATCGCCGGGTCGGGGATGTGTGCCGGACATTCGATCCAGGTGATCACCCGGGTCCATGACTGTGTGGAGTGTGCGTGATGAGTGAGTTGGTGAAGTTGGCAGCGAACCTGTCCGAAGGTCGCCGTGGGGAGGTTGTCTCCGTGTCGACCGACCGTGCGGCCGAACTGCTGGCGAGCGGTCTGGCCGAGTCCCCATCGGCTCAGCGTCGAGGCCGCCAACGGAAGAAGCCGGTCGAGGATCCGGTCGAGACACCGACGGTCGTCGCTCCGTCCTTCCTGACGGCCACCGAGGACTGACCCCCGGTGGGGCGCGTGGTGATGAACCCGTCGTTCAGCCGGGAGATGAGCCACCCTGCCAACTGTGCCCGGTGGCAGGAAGTGACAGCCCAGGCGGGTACGTCCGCCTTGGAGCTGTACGCCCCGCACGACACCGGCCGACTCGACGCCTCGATCAAAGCCGAACGGTCCATGCACACGTCGCTGGTCCGCTTCACGTCCAATCCTCGCGAGGCCGAAGCCCCCTACGACTACTTCCAAGAGGTCGGCACCGGCCTGTACGGACCGTTGCACCACTGGATCACCCCGAAGCGGGCGCGGTTCCTGTCGTGGGTCGACAAGAACGGGGACAGGATCTTTGCCAAGCGGGTGCGGGGCGTGAAGCCGCAGCGGTTCCACTACGGGGCGATGGTCCTGCTGTTCGGGTCGCGGAACATGCGGTACTACGGGGCGGACGGCCCGAAGTTCCCGTCGCCCATCTGATCCGCCACACTGTCACCGGGGCCTGCTAACATCCGGGTCATGGATTACACCCCCATGGAACCGGACCCCGAGTGGAGCCACACCGACTCCGCCGGACACGTCCACCGCCACACCCCCGGACGCTTCACCCCCGACACCCTCGTCCGCATCGGCATGTGGGTCGAGATAGACGACGAACCCGGAGAGTTCGAATGGATCCCCGGCGGCACCGCCTGCGCCCAGTGCGGTGAACCGGTGCAGACCGGGTGGCGCGAGGCCGCCCTGTGAGGATCCTGCTCGCCGGGGACACGCACCGAAACCTCCGCCACACCCTCTGGCTCATCGACCAGGCCGCCGACCTGCGATGCGCCAGCCTGTTCGTTCTCGGCGACTTCGCCTACCGGATGGACGACGGCGGACAGTGGTACATCCAAGAGGTCGGCGACGCTGCTGTCGACGCCGGGATCCTCGTCCACTGGCTCGACGGCAACCACGACGACCACGACTGGCTGGACGACGTGCGGGCCGACGACTGCACCGACGACGACGGATTCCTCGTCTCCGGGCACGTCGCCGTCCGCTACGCCCCCCGCGGTCACCGCTGGACGTGGGGCGGACTCGACTTCGCCGCCCTCGGCGGGGCGCACTCGATCGACCAACGCCACCGATTCCCCCATGTGTCGTGGTGGCCGCAAGAGACGATCACCGCCGCCGACGTCGACCG
>CALFYG010000113.1 GCA_937952095.1 uncultured Micrococcales bacterium
AGCACGAACAACAATGTTCTGATCACTGGCGGGCAGATCGTGTCCGACATCCCGACCCGGCTCGTCGTCAATGCCGCGGTCGAGACCTTCATCGGAAGTACAAACGGGGGACTCGGCCGGGCGTCGTGCGTCCTTCGCCTGTCGACCAACGGGGCAACGTCCGTGCAGATCGGAAATGGCAAGGAGGTGACGTTCGAGGAGATCGTCCCCCAGGCCGCCAGATTCCGAAACATCGCCCTCGTTGCTACCACTGACGTCCCCGCCGGAAGCCACGACGTGTCGATCTCCTGCAGCCGTTTCGACAGAAGCGACTTGTCGATCCAGGCGCCCATAACCGCGCGTGACATCGACCTCTCCGTACTGGCGCTGCGGCAATCCTGAGGTGCCCGCCCGCTGTCGAATACCGCTGGCAGGCGACGTGGTTCATTCAGGCCGCGGCTCAGGGTGACGCGGGTGCATGAGGCGAGCGTCACCCTGCCGCTTTGGCACCGCTGAAGGCATAGCCAGGCGATTCGCGCGTCGGTACAGTTGGGCATTCCCACAAGGAGTCCGCGGATGGAAGCCGAACATGCCCTGCTAGTCCTCGCCGACTGGCCGGTCGCGGCGGTCCGTGGTGCGGTCGCAGACCTGCCGGAGCGGGCGATGGTGGTCATCCGCGAGAACGGGCCGACTGGTGAGCGGCACTGGGCGATCGACGCCGGGAGCGTGCAACTGGTCACCGATGGCGCTGACCCCGACCTGCCGCTCACCGCTGTGATGGATCTCGACGTGCTGCCCGAGAGTCCCACCGTCGACATCGGCGACCTCGATGCGGCTCCCCGTCCCGGGGACGTCCTCGTGCGCGGCAGTGAGGTCTTGGGGGTCGTGCGTGCCACCGGCGGAGACCGCAGCGCAGAACCCGCGATGGCCGATCCCGGGCCGAGTTTCACCGCCGAGGCCGAACCCCCCGGACCCGAGATGGCCGAAGCAGAACCCCCCGGACCCGAGACCGCAGGCGCAGAACCCCCCGGACTCGAGACCACGTCCCGCTTCCGCGCCTTCCCCGCGCTCGATGCCCCCGACGAGGTACGCGAAGGCGACCGCTTCACACTGGTCGCCCGGTTCACGGCGCAAGCACCGAGCACCGACCCGGCGGCCACGCCGGTGATCGTCGCCTCGGCCCCGTCCCAGGTGACCTTCGTCGTGCAGGTCGGTGGATTCGGCTTCACCTTCCCGGACGGCATCCGGCGCGAACTCACTGTTGCGCGCGACACCCCGGAGGGGCCGACCGTCGAGTTCGCCGTCGTCGCCGGCGACGTCAAGGCCCTCGCGACGCGCACCCTGGAGGTGTCCTTCGAGTACGCGGGCGAGCTGTGCGGGATCGCATGGCGCGACGTGCGGGTCCTCGCCGTGGACGCCGAGCCCGCCTCTGATGCGCCGGTGGCGGCATCGGGTGGCACCGGGGTGCAGTTGGGAGTGGACACCGCGCCCAGCCTCACCGTCGCCATCCGCAGCGAGCCCGGCGCGGCGCAACTCGAGTGGCTGTTCCATCCCCGCGAGGACATCGAGCGGCCGTCGCAGCGGGTCATGACCACCCTGGAGGCACCCTCGGCCGAAGCGTTCGCGGTGCAACTGATGGCGCAACTGCCCGCGGCCAAGGACTCCGTGTCGCTCCCGCTGACCGTGCGCGGGATGGGAAAGCTGGTCAACCGCGTGATCCCCGACGAGTTCTGGGCGATGGTCGAGGCGACCTGGAAAGCCACACCCTCTGGCGACCGTCCGTCGCTGCTGCTGACCACCAGCGAACCGTTCGTGCCGTGGGAACTGGCCTGGGTCGACGACGAGGTGGTCGACCCCGCACTCTTTCCACCGGGGGTCACCGAAGGACCGCTGGGCAGCCTCTGGCGGGTGGGCCGCTGGGTGCCGCCGGTGCGGCGGCGCCGAGGCCCGGATCGACCAGCGGTGCCGCCGGCGGCGCGGGTTGAAGCCGACGCGGTGGCGGTTGTCATCGGCGACTACGCGGCCGACACCAAGATCCGCAATCTGCCCCACGCGATCGAAGAGGGCAAGGCCATCGCGCTGCGCTATCAGGCTCTCCCGCTGACGGTCAGCGAGGGCGACGTGGACCGGCTCATGAATGGTGCCCTCGAGCGCGACGGTGCCGCCTACGCGCCGACGGTAGTGCACTTCGCCAGCCATGGTCAGGTCAGCACCCAACAACAGCAATACACCGGGATCCTGCTGGCCGGCGGGCGCCGCCTGGACCTCCTCACGGTCGAGGGCAGCCGACTCGGTGAAGCCAGCGCACCCTTCGTCTTCCTCAACGCCTGTCAGGTCGGAACCGCCAGCACCGTGCTGTCCACATACGGCGGCCTGGCTGGCGCCTTCCTGGGCACCGGATGCCGCGGGTTCCTCGCACCGCTGTGGAACGTCGACGACGAAGTGGCCAAGTCGATCGCACTGGACTTCTACCAGCGAACCCTGGGCGATGGGGTGACCGTCGGCGAGGCGGTGCGGCAGATCCGGGCCGGCTTCGGCGCCGGCGAGGCGGGCACGGCCACTCCCCTGGCATACGTCTTCTACGGCCATCCGGATCTGCACCTGAGCAGGGGTCCGGCACAACCCGACCCTGGAGGTGGTCCCTGATGGCAGATCTGGACGGCAGCGGTATCCCGGTCGACCTGGGCGCAGGCGTCACACTGGTGGCTCCCGGTCTGCTCGGCAGCGCTGAACGCGCCCCGGAGATGCTGGGAGGCAGGGCCGACGAGGAACCACCCGCGACACCGGCACTGAGCGACGCCCTGGCCGCTGCCGGGCTGCAGCAGGTGCACGGCGTGCAGATCGACGCCGTCGAGGTACCCGCGACCGGAGTGGACGTGCGGGGACCGCACGACGAGGGTCTGCTGCTGCTGCAGGTCCCGGACCTCGGGCCCGAGTCGCCGCAGGTGCTGCTGCAGGTCGACGAGGCCGGCGTGGCCACCTGGCACTTCCCCCAAGGTGACGCGACCGCGCCCGGCACCCTCGAATTCAGCGTGCGGCGGGAAGTCGCCACCGCACCGATCGAGGGGGCCGCGGACTCCGACGACCGAGGACTGGCCGCCGCGATCGGACGCAAACTGATGTCGGTGCTGGTGTTCCCGGCCGTCGAACGGGGCGTGGGCCTGCTGGCACGGGTCCTGGCCGCCAAGTACGAGAAGACCTCACGGCCCTATCGCCTGCGCACGTTCGCGCCGGGCGAGACCCGCACAGCAGGGGCGGGGAACCTGGCAGACCGCGGCTGGGACGGCATCGACGGTCGCGCGCTTCTGTTCGTCCACGGCACCTTCGCGACCAGCCACGGAACGTTCTCCGGACTGCCCGACGACCTCATCGGTCATCTGTGGCACGCCTACGACGGCCGGGTCCTCGCCTTCGACCACCCGAGCCTGTCAGTGACCCCGCAGGACAACGCCGCACACCTTCTGTCGCTGATCCCGCCGGATCGACGCCTCGAGGTGGACATCGTCTCGCACAGTCGCGGGGGCCTGGTGGCGCGCGCGATCGCGGACGTGGCGGCGGCCGCCGACTCGCCGCTGAGCGTGCGCAGCACCGTGTTCGTGGCCGCTCCCAACACCGGCACCCCGCTGGCCGACGATGCCCACATCAAGGCCTTCATCGACCGGATGACCACGATGCTCAACCTGGTCCCGGACGGGCCGCTGTCGCTGCCGGCCGACATCCTCAGCGGGGTCCTGGACGTGGTCAAGATCCTGGCGGTGGGAGCAGTCGAAGGCCTTCCGGGGCTGCGTGCCATGGACCCGACCGATCCGGGCCTGAAGACGCTCGGCAGCGCCGGCAGTCCGGATATCGCGCGCTACGCCATCGACGTGGAGTTCGAGCCCACGGGCAGCCTGCTGTCGCTGGTGAGGGTCAAGGACGCCGCGGTGGACCTGGTCTTCGGGCAGCGCGCCAACGACATGGTGGTACCCACCGACGGCGCTGCCGGTGCGGCGGGAGTACCCGGGTTCCCCGTGCCCGCCGAGCGCAGGCTTGCGTTCGGACGGACTCCCGATGTGTGGCACTGTTCCTTCTTCTCCCAACCGCCGACCGCCGAACGCCTGCGTCAGTGGTGTCACCCCGACCAGCAAGGATGACCATGGATCTCATGCCGCTGTACCAAGCCACCGCCAAGGGCGAGCTCGATGAGGCGCTCGCGGCCCAGCCCGATCTGATCCGGGACGAGGTCGCCGATCAAGCCCATGCGGACTTCATCGGTGCCAACGAGGCGGGCCGGACGGACATCGCCTACGTCGCGGCGACGACCGCAGCATTCATCCGGCTGAATCTGGGGCAGCGCGATCGCGCGCTCTCGGTCCGGCTGGATGCGGCGCAGGCTCTGTTCATGCTCTCCGAAGATCCGCCGGCCTACGATGCGGCCCGCGGCGAGGCACTTCAGGTCGGCGCCCTGGCCCTGGAGATCGGGGACGTGGGCCTGATCCTGCGCAGCTGGGTGCTGGCCTCCGACTGCGCCTGGTTCGCATGCGAGACCAGCGACAACGACGAGGCCCGGCTGATCCAGTCCCTGCGGGACTGCGCAGACTCCCTCGACTGGGCGGGGCGGCTGCCCGACGCGGGCGCGCAGCAGGGCTGGCTGGAGAGGCTGGCCTCGCTGGTCGCGGCGGTGGCCGGCGCGGGGATGGGCAAGGTCTGGTCCCAGGAGTGGCTGCTCGAGGCAGACGCCCTGCTGCGCAGGCTGGCCGCCGGCTCGGACCACCTGCCGATCGACCTGGGGTTCGACACCACCGGTGGTCCGACCAAGACCGCCGAGGTCTCCGCGATGCTCTCGGAACTGGAGTCCCGCTACGGTGCCCACTGACCGGACGCCGACGCGGGCCGAGCTCCGGTTGCGTTCGGCCATGTCGGCCGCGGCCGACGCCGGGGACATGCAGGCGTGGCTGATCGCATCGACGTCACTGCAGGCGATCCTTGAGCGCCAGGAACCCGACGCGGCCGGTAGGGCTGATCTGCGGTCGCACATGCTGGGCGCCTGCGAGCAACTGCGCCTCGGGTGGCGCAGCCGGACCGGACGTCTGCTCGTTTCACAGAACAGCGACAGCGTCACCGGCCCGCTGCTGCGGGACCTGCTCGATGATCCCCATCCGGACCTCGCGGAGGTATTCCGGCTGACCGAGTCCGCCCGCGCCAGGGTCCTGCTGGACTCCCTGTCCGGGCATTTCCACGGGGACAGCGGCGATGCGGCCGAGGCGAAGACGGCCGAGCAGGTCCTCGCCTTCCCACCCGACCCGGACCCGAACCCGTTGCGTCGTGAGATGCGCCTGATCAGCGCGGTGCGCACGATCGACGACGACACCGCCGCCGCCCGTCAACAGGCACTGTCCACGGTGGAGTCGATGTATGCGTCCTCGGGAACTGGGGGTTTCCACGGCGGGGCCGAGCCCACGGCACTGGCCCGCGTGCAAGCCGCCCTTGATCCCGACGAAGTGCTGGTGGAGTACGTGGTGCCCTACCACCCGCTGCACCCCGCTCTCGGCCTGGCCGCGCTGGTGGTCACCTCGCAGGGTGTCAGCCTGGTGCCGGACCTGCCGCTTCCGGCGGGCTTCACCTCGGGGTTCATCGGCAGCTACGCCATCGACGGCCGGGCGCCGGTGGATGCCAGTCCCATGGGCGACATGGTCACCAGCGCCCGGCAGGCCGTCCAGGGTCAGGATCCGGCGGCCGCGGTCGAGGCGGGACGGATGCTGTTCGACGTGCTCGTCCGGCCTGTGCTCGACGAGGGCTCTGCAGTGGGCAAGACCCGGTGGACGGTGGTGCCACACCGCCAGCTGCACCCGGTCCCGTGGATGGCATTGTTCGACGCCGCGGGGGACCCCTGGTTGGAGTCGGTGGCGGTCACGGTCAGCCCGAGTGCTTCGGTGTGGGCACTGTTGGCCGCGCGCCCCCAGGCGGACCGGTCCGCGATCGCCCTGGGGGACCCGCTGCTGGGATACGCCGGCATGCCTGCACTGCCGCACGCCGCCGATGAGGTCGAACACCTGGGCACGGCATGGCGCGAGGCCGGCCTGCACGCCGATGTCGGAGTCGGGGCCAAAGCCACGCTGACCGCGCTGCGGGAAGACGGCCCCAGCGCGGGGGTCGTCCACCTTGCCACCCACGGGACGTTTCCCGACAGCGTGTCCGGCGAGGACCACCAACTCCTGCTGAGCATGTCGGCCGGCTCGAACGGGCGGCTGCCCGCGGCGCTGTTGCGCACCCTTGATCTGCGTCGGGCCTGGTGCGTCACGTTGAGCGTGTGCAACGGGGGTCTCTACCGGATCGGTCCGGGCGACGAACCGCTGGGACTCGTCCCGGCCGCCATGGAGGCGGGGACGTCGACCGTGATCGCGGCACAGTGGGCCGTCAACGACGAGGCCGGCCGACGGCTCATGACCGAGGTCGTCGACCACCTGCCCGACAGTGACCCGGCTTCGGCTCTGCGGGAGGGTGCCCTGGCCATGATGCGCGCGGGGGCTGCGCCGCGCGATTGGGCGGCCTTCGTGGGTGTGGGGTCGGGTCGCGGACCGCGGTGAGACTGGCGGCGCGCTACGCCTGCTCGAGCTCGCACGGGTGATCTTCGACGATCACGCCGGCGCTTTGCGGCATCCGCTGAACCTCGATCGTCCCTGGTGCCGGGCTGTCGGGCTCGTCGAACTCGACCTTGACTGTGCGCCAGGCCTTGGGCGGCAGCGCCAGCGACAGACTGACCACCGGTCGTCCCGCCTCTTCTGACTGCCGCCACGCATGCCCCTCGCCCCCGACCAGCACGGCCACCGGTTGCGCACCGGCCGGCAGGTAGACCTTCAGTCTCATCCGGCTGATCGGGCCGTTGGGTCCCACGCGGGCCGCTCCGATCATCGCCTCCGGCATCAGCGCATCCCGACGGATCCCGATGCGGTACTGCATCGTCACCTCTGAGCGGACCGTTCCATCCGGCGCGGGGCATCTGCCGACGGCGTAATCGACACCACGCATGATGCGGCGATCGAGCCGCGATCCATCGACATTGATCAGGACCGGCTCGACGGTGTGCGCGGCTGCCGGCTGCAGCGCATGCCCGAGCGTGGTGGCCGCGATCGCCTGCTGGATCTGCGGATCCCGAACCCACAGCATGATTCGCCGATCGCGGACCATCGGCTCGAGCGTGGGAAGGTCCGCGGCGAAGGCCGCCTCGACCACCTGCGCGGCGACAGCCTCCCGTGCCTCACGGCGCTGGCGCGTCTGACCCGTGTCGGGATACATGTCGTAGATGCCGGAGACCAGGAACTCCCTGGCATCGGGCACCGTCGCCCCGTTCGCGAGCGTCACCTCTCCCCCGAACCTCGGCGCATCCAGACCCACCGCGAGCGCTCCATCGAGACGCCGGCCCGTTTCGGCGTGGTAGGCGTCGAGCCATGACTGTGCGACACGGGGGAAGTCCGGCGAGGACGTGTTCGACAGCCGCAGATCCTCACCCGCGCCCGAGTCGACGACGGTGACGGTCCCGTCGTCCACGCGCACAACCCCCCACAGGTCCACCACACCGCCCATCGCAGTCATCTGATTCGGCACCTGAACGCCGACGAAGTACGACTGGGGGTTGTCCGCGCCCAGCAGTGCCGGGGCGTAGTCGCCGAGTTGCTGCACCACTGCGGCCGTCGACGACATGGCGTCGATCTGCGCTTCCATGCGGCTGACCTCACTTTGGAGGCTCGGCAGGACCCAGGCTCCCTGGTCGGCTCGCGGGGCGTTGGCGAGATGGGCGCGGGCGCGGGAGAAGTCAGCCTCGCTGTCGGTCATGGCCTCGTCGGCGACGGCCAGCGACGCGAGGTCGAATGTGTTGTGCGACAACTCCTGGTCGATGCCGGAGATGCCGGCGGACATGGTCGCGAGGCCATTGACACTGGAGTCGGCAGCGAAAATCACCGCACGCGCTGCCCGCAGGGAGTCCCCGGCCTTCGGCACCGCCGCCAGCGCTTTCCACACCCACATGTCGGTCAGGTCGGCTGCTGCCTGCGTCTGCGCCTTCGCCAACGCCACCCCCTCCTGCGCGAGCGCGGGGTCATCGGCCAGCACCTGGCCACGCGCGTAGGAAAGTTCTGTTTGAGCCTGGACCATGTGCCGGTGGGCCTCGTCGAACACCCACGCCGCCCACACGCCCACGGCAACGAGGACTGCCAGGATCACCACTGAAACTCGTCGTGCCACAAGCGACTCCCCCGAAGCGGTTCGTGACGTGGGTATCGGCAGGATCACCGCAAAACTGATCTTGATGCCGCCAGACAGGTGACGTGGCCTACCCGAACAGCAACGTCATCACAATCGGCGCGTACGACGCTTGTGTGTTCCCCATGACCATGAGGATCAGCAGGAAGCACGCGAACGCGGAGGCCGAGCCCAGCAGCACGCGGCCAGTCACCCGCTGCCCGGCTCGCGAGCGGGAGAACACGCGGCGCCACACGGCGACGCTGACCGCGACGAAGGCCAGCAACAGGACTGTCGTGATCACAGCCTTCGGCTCCTGCCATGCCAAGCGCGCGTCGACCGCGTTCTGGATCACCGGCGGCACCTCGGCGTTGCCCGAGCGCATCCACCCAGTCAGGGATCTCGTGAGCTCCCCCGTCGCCGCCGGCTTCAGATCACCGGGGGCACCGATCGCGCCCGCGAGGCCCTGGCGCGGGTTCAGCACGTTGCTGAGGTTCCCTGCCACGACGACTGCGAGCAGCATGCCCACCACAGAACTGGCGAGGGCGAACACGAGATGGGTTCGGCGCTCGACACCTTTCGGCGCCCGCCGGACGTGCAGCCACGAGAACACTGCGAACACCAGCAGTGCCAGCGTGAAGAACCCGCCGACGACCACAAGGGCCAAGTGGTAGTCGATGTAGTCCTGCAGCAGCCGTTCGTACGCGGGGTTCGACATCAGCCAACCTCCACGAGTTCACGCATCTCCAGACGCTCGACGGCGTCGGGGTTGAAGCCCTTGATCACGAGCCAGAAGCCTAACCCGATCTCCCAGGCGGCGATCAGCAGTGCCGACAAGAAGCCCACCGGCGAGACCTGGTCGATGATGCCGAAGAGGGTCCCGACCGCCGCGATCAGCAGCAGCGGCGCACCGACGAGGCCGATGATCGGCAGAGCGCGCGGGACCAGGCCGGCGCGCAGTAGCAGCGGGGCCAGCAGCAGGGCGTTCACGGCGGGGATCGTGCCGGGCCCGAGTAGGAAGGCCCAGTCGTGCATGCTCACCAGCGCGGGGGCCGCGGGGCCGGCGACCAGGACGCCCAGCATGGCGATCACGCCCATGACGATGATCGCCGCCTCCAGCGTGCGAGACCCGACGAAGCCGAGCGCGGTCGCCTCGTCGACGCGTCGCAGGACCGGGAACAGCGCGACAGCGGTTCCGATGCAGGCCAGTGCGAGCACGAACTCGAGTGCGGCCGCCCACTGCAGCGCCGTGGCTCCTGCCGACGTGGGGTCGGCCAGCACCGGGTCCTTGAGCGCTAAGGCCGGGATCGAGGTGACGACGGTGAGCAGGTACAGCGCGCCGGCGATGAAGGCCAGGCGACGGGTGCGGGTCATGGGGTGCCTCCGGTAAGGTCTGTGGTGTACGGCGTATACCACAATAGGTGTACACCGTATACCTGTCAACCTCCGGAGGTGTCTCATGCCCCCCAGAACGCCGGTCACGCGCGATCGGGCGCTCGCCGAAGCGGTAGCCCTCGCCGATGCCGACGGGATCGACGCGGTCAGCATGCGGAACCTGTCCGCGCGCCTCGACGTGGTGCCGATGGCGCTGTACAAACACGTCACGAACAAGGACGACCTGCTCGATGGGATGGTCGCCACCCTCATCGATTCCTATGACCCGCCCGCGCCGGAGCTGGGATGGAAGGACGCCGTGCGAGCGCAGATCCTGTCGGCCAGGCGGGTGCTCCTGAAGCATCCCTGGGCTCGGCAGGTGATCGAGACCCGCACGACCCGCACGCCGGCGTCGAACGC
>CALFYG010000114.1 GCA_937952095.1 uncultured Micrococcales bacterium
GTCTCGGCGATGTCCTCGTCATCGAGGATGCCGGTGGCTGCCCCGGCGAAGACCGCCAGGTCCCCGGCCGCGTCCTGGATGTCCTCCATGTCGATCACGGCGACATCGCCGTCCACGCCCTTGGCCAGGATCGCCACATCGAGGATGCGGATGATGCCGCGGTCCACGAGATCGATCAGGTGCGGCAGGGCCTCACCTGTCGGGTTGCCGTTGGGGTACTCGACGACGAGGTAGTCGATCGGTCCGAGCTGGACCTCGTCGGTGGTCGCTTCTGTCATTTCCATCCCTTCGCTGGACACCTCATCGTAAACGCAACATCAGTGGACCGGCATGATGTCCGCGGGCCGGTAGCGGGCACGCCGATCACCACCCCACGACGCTACGGTGCCTGCGGGTCCCAGCAGATCACCCGCCAAGGGGGATCGTGCCCTGGTCCCCCGCACCGGGCCCGATGGCAGAGATACTGAAGCCGTGCAGAAACAAGCGACAACGCGATGAGCCCCACCCGGCGCGAGCGGATCGCGGCGTGGATCGCCTTGATCTGCGCCGGTCTGTTGGCAGTCCTCGTGATCGTCTTCCTGCTCTCCAAACCGACCTCGCTGGTGCTGGCCGTCGTAGGGCTGGCGATGGTCGGGGGTGGCGGCTGGTGGATGGTGACCGAGCGGGCCCCACGGCGGATCATCGGGATCGTCGTCATGCTGCTCGGGGTGGTGGCGATCCTCGCGGCGGTGCTCTCGCGTGTGCAGGATGCCGGCTGGCGGATGGCTGTGACGCTGGGCGTGATCGCGCTGGTCGCACTTGCCGCAGGTGAGGCACGGATGGCTGTGGCTTCGGGCCTGCATCACCAGGCACAGGGCTTCGAGAAACCCCGGCATCCGGTCCTCATCGCCAATCGCAAGTCCGGGGGTGGCAAGGTCGACCGCTTCGGCCTGGCCGACCTGGCTCGGGAGCATGGCGTGGAAGTGATCTTCCTCGAACCGGGCGACGACCTCGAACAGTTGGCCAGGGATGCGGTCGCCCGGGGTGCCGACTGCCTGGGAATGGCCGGGGGCGACGGGTCACAGGCACTGGTCGCGTCCGTGGCTGTGGAGCACGACCTGCCCTTCGTCTGTATCAGCGCCGGCACGCGCAACCACTTCGCGATGGACCTGGGTCTGAACCGCGAGGATCCGCGCGAAGGCATCATCGCCTTCTCCGAGGGCCTTGAACGCCGGATCGACTACGCAACAGTCGGAGACCGGCTGTTCGTCAACAACGTGTCGATGGGGGTGTACGCGACGATCGTGCAGGAGGACTCCTACCGCGACGCCAAGTTGGAGACCTCAAAGGAGTTGCTTCCGGAGTTGTTGGGCGCCCGAACGGAGCCGTTCGACCTGCAGTTCACAACGCCTGACGGCGATGACGTGGATGGCGCGTTCGTGATCCTCGTGTCGAACAACCCCTACGTACTGGGACCCAAGATCGATGTCTCACAACGACGGTCGCTGACCACAGGCCGCCTCGGGGTGTTCGCCGTGAACGCCAGAACCGGAAAAGAAGCCGCCAGTCTGCTGGCGCGCAGCACCCTCGGGCTCGGCCGGCGAGATCCGCACGTCCATCAGTTCGAGGTCACCGAGTTCGTCGTGCGATCACACAGCGGGACGGCGTTCGCAGGAGTCGACGGTGAAGCACTCGACCTCGACACGCCGCTGGTCTTCCGCAGCCATCCTGCCGGGCTGAGGATCCGGGTGCCGGCCGATTCCCAGGACAGGCTGCGCCGACGCGCCGCCCGCAACATCAGCCTGGCCGAACTCGTGCGGGTGGCGTCGGGACGCCCCATGCAGCAGTCGGGATCGGCGCCGGCGTGAGCGCGCCATCGGTGGCGCAGCGCCGGGTCGCCGGACAACACGCCCGCCTGGGTGCCCCGCGCACGTCACATGCCGAATGGCAGCCGCGATCGGATCGACGCGACCCCCTCGACATCCTCGAGGCACAGAACGAGCAGCGCCTGCCATGGCTGGTCGGCGTTCGCCACGCGCGGATGTCAGCATCGCCGTTCACGTTCTTCCGTGGCGCGGCGGCGCTCATGGCCGAGGATCTCGCTGGCACACCGGACAGTGGTATCCGGGTCCAGTGCGGCGGGGATGCCCACCTCTCGAACTTCGGCGCGTACGCCTCCCCGAGTAGGGAGCTGGTGTTCGACGCGAACGACTTCGACGAAACCCTTCCCGGACCGTGGGAATGGGATCTCAAACGGCTCGCGGCCAGCTTCGTGGTCGGCGGTCAGCATCTCGGATTCTCTGACGAAGAATGTCGAGAGCTGGCGGCGACCGTGGTTCGCTCCTACCGCGAGGCGACATCCGACTACGCGGCGATGCCGGTCATGGATCTCTGGTACGACCACATGGGCGTCGACGACGTGTCGAAGTTCTCCGGGCTCTCGGCCAAAGAACTCGAACGACGTCTCACACGATTCGAGAGACGGGCGCGCAGCCGGACCAGCCTCCAGGCACTGGACAAACTCGCGACACGGGCAGATGGCACCTTGCGGATCCGCAGCATGCCGCCGTTGCTGGTACCGCTGGCCGAACTCCCGATCAAAGTCGACAAGGACGCGGCCTGGGAGGCTGTTTCCCAGGCGTACGCGCAGTACGTCGCCACGACGGCCGACCACATCTCGTTCCTGCTGTCGCGGTTCACGATCGTCGACATCGCCATCAAGGTGGTCGGTGTGGGAAGCGTCGGAACCCGGTGCTGGATCGTGCTGCTCGAAGGGCGCGACGACCAGGATCCGCTGTTCCTGCAGATCAAGGAAGCGATGCCGTCGGTCCTGGCGGACCACCTGCCGCCCAGCGCCTACGACCACCAGGGGCGGCGGGTCGTTGAAGGCCAGCGGCTCGTCCAAGCCCAGTCGGACATCTTCCTGGGGTGGACGACGGGTCTGCGTGGACGGCACTACTACGTACGGCAACTACGCGATTGGAAGGGTTCGGTGGGGGTCGAACGGGGCGCGCCGAAGCAGTGGCGTTTCTACGCGACGCTGTGCGCCCGAACCCTTGCACGCGGCCATGCACGTTCCGGGGACGCCGTTGCCATCGCGGCCTACGCAGGGTCATCGTCGAAGCTCGACAACGCGATCGCCGAGTTCTGCATGCGGTACGCCCGCCAGAATCGTGCGGACTACCTCCTGTTCCAGGAGGCCCTGCACGACGGCAGACTGCCCATCGTTGAGGTCGGTGTCTGACAATGGGCAGCGTGATGCACGCCGTTCGGGAGATCGCCCACGAGATGTCTCAGATGGACCGTGCGCTGTACGCCGCGGTGGCATCGACCCCCACCCCCTATCTCGATGATGGGTTGCGCAACCTCTCCCGCGCGGCGAACAAGTCCGTCCTCTGGATCGCGATCGCCGGGGGTATGGCGGTCATCGGCGGCCCACGCGACCGTCGAGCGGCCGCCACCGGCCTGGCGAGCATCGGCGTGGCCAGTCTCCTGGTGAACGCCGGATTCAAGTCGGTTGCCCGCCGCAAGCGTCCCGACCGACAGGCCGAATCGATCGACCGTCATGTCCCGATGCCCGAGTCGACCTCCTTCCCCTCCGGGCACTCTGCCTCAGCCTTCGCCTTCGCGCAGGGTGTGTCCTCGGTGAGCCCGGCCATGTCAGTACCCCTGCACATGGCAGCGTTGGCAGTCGCCTACTCGCGGGTGCACACCGGCGTGCACTACCCCGGCGATGTTGTCGCCGGATCATTGATCGGCATCGTCACCGGCGGGGCTGTGAGTCGCATACTGGCACGACGCCTGCCGCCTCCGGGCTGACGACTACGCGTCACACCTTCAGAATGAC
Organism: uncultured Micrococcales bacterium; assembly: GCA_937952095.1. Classification (GTDB taxonomy): domain Bacteria; phylum Actinomycetota; class Actinomycetes; order S36-B12; family UBA10799; genus JADKAV01. The sequence continues at coordinate 3,827 of CALFYG010000114.1, forward strand.
GTCCCTCGGCGCGGGCACCACCAGGAGTAGCGTGCCACCGGGAGGAACGATGAATACGGATGCTGATTCCACACCTGAGGGCGCCTTCGGGGATGCTCTTCCACAGCGCCCCGCCATGGCCCCTGAACAGCCGGTCGCGCAGGCGCCGGAATGGATCATGCCCATGGCGCGCAAGATCATCTGGCGCGTCGTGCTGGTGCTGATCCTCACCGGCGTGCTGATCCTCATGGTCCTCAAAGCGCGCAGCCTCGTCAGCATGCTCTTCGTCGCGATGTTCTTCGGCGTCGCCATGGAACCGGCGGTCAACCACCTGCATATGAAGCGCGGGATGAAGCGCGGCGCGGCTACCGGCCTGGTGTTCCTCTTCTCGGCGACGTTCCTGCTCGTTCTGGTCTTCGTGATGATTCCGGGTCTCGTGGCTGTGGCGGGCGAGCTGTCCAACAGCTTCAAAGGTGCGATCCCCAAGATCAACGATCAGTTCGGCACCGACTTTCCGACCTCGAAGACAGACCCGGCGTTCGCGACGACCGAGGAGAACGTCAAGAACTGGCTGCAGGATCACGCCACGGACATCATGGGATTCGCAGGGAACACGATCGGCCTGATCTTCCAGTTCTTCACCATCGCCATGTTCGCGTTCTACTTCGCGGCAGACGCCCCCCAGATCCGACGGGCGATCCTGCGCAAGTTCGCGCCTGAACAGCAGCAGCGACTCGGCTGGGCGTGGGACACCGCCATCGAGCAAACAGGTGGCTACCTGTACTCGCGGCTGCTGCTGATGATCATCAACGGCACCCTCTTCTTCTTCGTGATGCTGCTGGTCGGGGTCCCTTGGACGATCTCCCTGCCGATGGCGATCTTCGAAGGCTTTGTCGCGGAGTTCATTCCGGCGATCGGCACCTACATCGGCGCGGCCGTCCCGATCCTGCTGACCCTGGCGCTGCAAGGCCTCACCGCAGCGGTGATCCTGCTGATCTGGACGCTGATCTACCAGCAGCTCGAGAACTACTTCCTGAGTCCCAAGATCAGTGCGAAAACGATGGAGATCAACGGCGGTGTCGCGTTCGGTTCCGCGCTGGCCGGCGGGGCCATCGGGGGGCCGATGCTCGCATTCATGTCCCTTCCGATCGCTGCGCTGGTCACATCCTTCGTGAAGAACTTCTCGCGCCGGTACCCGCTGGCGTACTTCTCGCCCTACGACGGTGACTACACCGAAGAGGATGAGGACGCCGCGGTGGAGGCGAACCCGCACGTGATGCGCGACGCAGAATCCGAGGCCCGCTAGTCGAGGGTCTCGCGCAACGCTGCAGCAGCCTCCGCAATGACCACCGGGTCGCCGGGGGTCGGCACCCAGGGCAGTTCCAGGCCATCCTTGCCCGCATACCGCGGCACCACGTGGATGTGGAAGTGGAACACCGTCTGCCATGCAGCGGTCCCACACGAGTTGACGAGGTTGACCCCGTCGGCGCCGAGCTGGTCGAGCGCGCGCCGCCCGATCCGCTTGGCCAGTACTGCGCAGTGGGCGAGGTCGTCCTCGTCGATCTCCATGAGATCGGCGGCGTGCTGCTTGGGGATCACCAGCGCATGACCGCGGGTGGCCGGGTTGATGTCCATGAAGGCCAGCGCGTGGTCGGTCTCGGCGATCCGTGTCGCGGGCAGGTCCCCTGTCACGATGGCGCAGAAGATGCACGTCATGGCGCGAGCATAGGCTGTGCGACGTGGCACCGCCCCTGAAGGATCAGTTCGGTCCCGAGGTCGTCGAGCGACTCGCCGGGACACTGCCGGTCGAACGCGCGCGGTTCATCGCCGACTGTCTCGACGGCTTCGAGGAGTTGGAGTTGATGGACCGCGCGCGGCATGTCGCCGACGTGATGCACACCCATCTCGACCCCGATCCGGTGGTAGCCGTGCGCCAGGTGCATGCGGCCATCGGCACCGAGCGCACCGAGGGGATGGCCGCCTTCTACTACAACCCGCACTCGATGTTCATCGCCGCCCATGGCCTGCCCGCGTACGACGCGTCGCTGGCCGCCATGTACGACCTGACGAAGGTCTTCACCGCCGAGTTCTGCATCAGACCGTTCATCGTGGAGTACCCGCAGACGATGGACCGCCTGCGGGAGTGGGCGAGGGACTCCGACGAACACGTACGCCGGCTGGTCAGTGAAGGCACCCGCCCCCGCCTGCCCTGGGCGCAGAGGCTCCCCGCGTTCATCGCTGATCCGACACCGGTCATCGAACTGCTCGAACTGCTCAAGGACGACACGTCCGAGTACGTGCTGCGCTCCGTGGGCAACAACCTCAACGACATCTCCAAGGACCACCCCAGTACCGCCGTCGACGTGGCACGGGCATGGACACCCGGGCGGGACGCATTGGTGCGGCGCGGTCTGCGCACGCTGATCAAGGCCTGTGACCCCGACGCTCTGGCGGTGCTCGGGTACTCCTCGTCGGACGTCACGGCCGCGGCCGAACTGCCCCAGGAGATCCGCATCGGGGAGCGGCTGCCCGTGACCCTCGAGCTGCACGGGCATGGCCGGGTTCTTGTGGACATCGCCGTCCATTTCGTGAAGGCCAACGGCAGCACGTCGACGAAGGTGTTCAAGGGAGCCGAACTCGATGTTGACGGGACCGCGGTCGTGCGCAGGAGCATAAGCTTCGCCCAGCACAGCACCCGCCGCCACTACCCTGGGGCCCATCGAGTGGACGCTCTCATCAACGGCCGTGCACAGCAGATCGGGGTGGTACAGGTGCAACCTCCGGTAGGGTCCCCGGCGTAGGGTGATCAACGTCCCGGACCGCGCGTGGCCGGGCGTGGGAGGACGACATGAGTGACGCCACGGGCGACGCAGAGATCCAGCAGTTGCAGGAACAGGTCACGCAACTGCAGAGTCAGCTCGACGAGGGGCCGGGCAAGCCCAAAGGGCACTGGAAACGCACTCTCGTGTCCACGATCCTGATCGTGATCGCCGTCATCCTCGCACCCCTCTCGGTGGTGTCGGTGTGGGCCCGTGGCGAGGTCACCGACACGCAGCGCTACGTCGAGACCGTGGCTCCGCTGGCCGACAACCCGGCGATCCAGGACGCTGTGGCCACACGCATCACCGACGAGATCTTCACCTACATCGACGTGTCTGCCATCGCGAACGAAGCCGTGGACACGCTGACCTCCAACCGGGACCTCAATGACCGGCAGAAGGCGGCACTCGAGGCGCTCGTCGGCCCGCTGACCTCCGGCGTTGAGTCCTACACCGCTGACGCGGTCAACAAGGTGGTGCGCTCCGAGCAGTTCGCCGCCGCGTGGACCGAGGCGAACACGCTGGCGCACCAGCGATTGGACGATGCGCTGACAGGGCAGAACGCCGACAACGCGGTGAAGGTCGAGAACAACCAGGTGGTGCTGGACCTCAACAACCTGATCACGCAGGTGAAGCAACTCCTGATCGAGAAGGGCTTCACGGTCGCCGAGAAGATCCCGACCACCGGGGCCACGATCGTGCTGTTCAACGTGCCCAACGCCGCGACGCTGCAGACCGGCTACAACCTGCTGAACACCGTCGGGTTCTGGCTGCCGATCGTCGCCATGGCCCTGGCCATCATCGGCGTCTTCGTCTGCCACGTCCCGCGCAAGGCCCTGATGTGGCTGGGCCTCGGGCTGATGCTGACGATGGCGCTGGGCGTCGGACTACTCGCCGTCGGCCGCACTGCCTACCTGGCCGAGCTGCCCGACAGCGTCAACTCGCAGGCAGCCATGGCACTGTTCGACCAACTCACCGCGTTCCTGAAGCAGTCCCTGTGGGCGGGTGCCGCCGGTGGTCTGGTGTTCTTCCTGGCGGGACTGGTCATGGCTCCCAACGCGTTGTCCACTGGTGTGCGCTCGCTGCCGGTAGCGGCGGCTGCGGCCATTCAGCGCGGACTCGACGGCGTGGGCCTGCACATGGACGGCGTGCGGCGATGGGTGGCGGCGCAGGCCACCGGGCTGCGGATCGCGGTCTCGCTGGCGGCCCTGGTGTTTGTCATGTTGCAGCGCTACAAGACCCCCGAACTGATCCTCTGGACGACTGTGGTGCTGCTGGTCGCGCTCTTCGTGATCCAGGTCCTCGCCTCCGGCGTCGAGGAGGACGAGGAGGAGATCATCGTGGTCGAAGAGGTGCGCACCGGCTGACGGCGGTGCAGACGTGAGTGAAGTGGAGGGGCGTTAGCCGGGTGGAGGACCGTGAGCGAAATGGTGGCTCCGGATCGCTAACCCTGCTCCCGTCCACTAACGGCTCTCCAGATCACTAACCTCTGCGCCGCGGATCGGGCGTCCGCCGGTGAACGCCTGCGCTCGCGTTCACAATGCCCGATACCCTTGAACACATGGATGTAGGAGTCTTCGGAGCAACAGGTCAGGTCGGCGGCGTCATGCGTGCGCTGCTCAAGGAGCGCAATTTCCCGCTCAACCGGGTGCGCTACTTCGCCTCGGCGCGCAGTGCCGGGACCACGCTGCCGTGGGGCGACGAGCAGATCACCGTCGAGGATGCGGCCACTGCGGACTTCAGCGGTCTTGACATCGCCCTGTTCTCTGCCGGAGGTGCCACCAGCAAGGCCATCGCACCGCACGTTGCCGCGGCCGGTGCCATCGTGGTCGACAACTCCTCGGCCTGGCGCATGGACCCCGAGGTGCCGCTGGTGGTCGCGGAAGTGAACCCGGGCGCGCTCGACTCCATCCCGAAGGGGATCGTGGCCAACCCCAATTGCACAACGATGGCCGCCATGCCCGTGCTCAAACCGCTGCACGAGGATGCCGGCTTGCAGCGCTTGATCATCAGCACCTACCAAGCCGTTTCGGGCGCGGGGCTGGCCGGGGTGAACGAATTGCACGAGCAGATCCAAGCCGGAGCCAAGGACGACGGGCTGCCGCAATTGACCTACGACGGCTCTGCGGTCGGCCTTCCGGACCCCGCCAAGTTCCCCGGACCGATCGCCTTCAACGTCCTACCGCAGGCCGGCAACTTCGTCGACGACGGTTCGTTCGAGACCGACGAGGAGCAGAAGCTGCGCAACGAGAGCCGGAAGATCCTCGACATCTCCGACCTGCGCGTCTCCGGGACATGTGTGCGGGTGCCGGTCTTCACCGGGCACAGCCTGTCCATCCACGCTGAGTTCGAGCGGCCGATCTCGGTCGCTCGCGCCCGGGAGTTGCTCCAGGACGCGCCCGGGGTCGTTGTGACCGAGGTCCCCAGCCCTCTGCAGGCTGCCGGGAAGGATCCGAGTTTCGTGGGCCGGTTCCGTCAGGACGGCGAGAACGGCCTGGTGTTCTTCGTCAGCAACGACAACCTCCGCAAGGGGGCCGCGCTGAACGCCATCCAGATCGCGGAGTTGCTGGCCGCCCGCTGACGCGCCCGTCACACCTTGCGCAGCTCCACGGGCACAGACTTGAACGCCGGCGTCTTCGACTCCGGGTCGAGACGGGTGTCGACCAGGACGTTGGCCTCGGGGTAGTACATGGCCACCGCATGTCGTGCGATGTCGACGATGGCAGCGCGTACCCGCATGCTCCCCACCGAGGACATCACCTCGACCTCGTCGCCCTCGCGCAGGCCGAGCAAGGCGGCATCCACGGCGTTGAGCATGACCACATCGCGCCGGGTGTTCCCGCGGTAGAGGTCCCCCTCGTCGTACACGACGGTGTTGAACTGGCCCTCCGAGCGGATTGTCATCAACTGGAATCCAGCCGGGACCGCGGGGATCTCCACCACGTGGAAGTGCGCCTTGCCGTCGTCGGTGGCGAAGTGGGGCGCATGGAACGTGCGGCCCGCCACCTGGAATTCGCCGTCGGTCTCGATGCGCTCGATGGCTTCGTAGCCCGGCACCACGGCGGCGATCGCCTCCCGCAGTCCGGCGTGCGAGCGAAGCACCTTCCAGTCGAAACGTTCGTTGCCGAGGGCGCCGTCCGCCAGCGACGCGAGCACATCGGTCTCCGAGCGCAACTCACCGTCGATGCAGGGCTGTCCCCCATCCGACAGACGCACGTAATTGAACATCGACTCCTGGGTGGTTGCCTGCTGCTCCTCATCGCGGGCGAGGACCGGCAGGATCACCGCGGTCCGCCCGTTCCCGTGGAAGTGGCCGGGGTTGATTTTCGTGGTCAACGAAACAGTGGTCCCGATGTTCTGCATCGCGCGTGTGGCCCACGCGCTGTCGGGGTTGCTGCCCCACAGGTTGCCTCCCACCAGCACCGCGGCATCCACATCCCCTGCGAGGGCTGCCTGCATGGACGCGAACGTGTCCTGGCCCGACTGCTGCACCGTGATCCCGTAGCGCTGTTCCAACTCCTGGGCGAAGGCCGTCTTGAGCGTGGGTGAGACCCCCATGGATCCGACGCCCTGCACGTTGGAATGCCCGCGGATCGGCATGAGCCCGGCGCCAGGCCGGCCGAGGAAGCCCCTGGCCAGACACAGATTCCCCAACGCGCGGATGTTGTCGGTGCCGTGTTCGTGATGGGTCAGGCCCATCGACCACATGAAGATTCCCCGCTGCGCCTGCGAGATCAGCGCGGCTGCCTCCCTGATCTGCGCCAGGGGGACCCCGCTCTCCGAGGCCAACTCGGCCACGTCCAGATCGGCCAGACGCGCACGCACGTCCTCGGCTCCGGCCGTGTGCTGCGCAACGAACTCCTCATCCCATGCGACCAGGGCGAGCAGCGCCGTGAACAGCGCGATGTCGCCACCGATCCTGGGCTGCAGGTAGAGGTCGCTGACCTGCGAACCAGCAGCGAGGCTGCGGGCATCCGACGGGAGCCGGAACCGGCGCAGGCCCAGTTCCGACATCGGGTTGACGACGATCACCTTCCCCCCGCGCCGGCGCAGCTTGATGAGTTGGGTCACCAGACGCGGGTGGTTGCTGGCCGGGTTGGCACCTGCGACGAGCACGAGGTCCGCCTTCGCAAGGTCGTCCAACGTCGTCGAGGCGGTCCCGCTGCCGTAGATGTCGGTGAGTGCGACCGTTGAGGCGTTGTGGCAGTAGAAGGAACAGTTGTGGATGTTCGGCGATCCGTACGCGCGGGCGATCAACTGCATCAGGAACGCCGACTCGTTGCCGGACCGCCCGCTGGCGTACCAGAACGTCCGCGGCGGCGAGGCGTCCCGCAAAGCCTCCCCCGCCACGCGCAGGGCCTCGTCCCACGAGACGCGCTCGAAGTGTGACCCCCCGGGCTGCAGGGCGATGGGAAATGCCAGCCTCCCGAGGTTCTCCGCTTCCGCGCTGCTCAGAGAACGCAGGGCCGTCAGGTCGTTGGCGCGGAAGAAGGACTCCGGGATTGCGGGCTGCATGTCAGCGGTCTGCGCCTGCACGGACTTCTTGCAGACCTCGGGGAAGTGGCCGGCCTCGTTCACCATGCCGCCCTGCTGCCCACCCATCCCGAGTGCGCACGTCTTGCAGGTGTTCTTCGACTTCAGCCGCTTGAGTGTGTCGGCGAACTCGCCGGTCCCCCACGCCTTGCGCATGACGTACGCGATCGCGGGCAGTCCGCCCGCAGCCTTCACCCTCGGTTGCGCCATGAGCACAACCGTAGACCGAGCATCTGGGAAGGGCGTGCGAACCGGCCCGGGTTGCCGCAGACTATGGAGATCACAGAGAGGACCGACTATGGGATTGCGCGACCGAATGCAGGAACGCCGTGCGGAGAACAGCGGCGAGCAGTTCTTCACGATGCGTCAGAAGATGTTGTCGATCGGCGACGACTACTGGATCCAGGACAGCAGCGGGAACCGCGTCTTCAAGGTGGATGGCAAGGCGTTGCGCGTGCGCGAGACCTTGAAGTTCGACGACGCCCAGGGCAACGAGTTGCTGAAGATCCAGGAACGCATCGCACGCGTGCGGGACACCATGAAGATCGAGGATGCCAACGGCAACACGGTCGCGACGGTCAAGAAGGCCATGATCACCCCTCTCCGCGAGCGCTGGCACGTGGAGTCCCCCAACGGTGACCTGAAGATCCAGGGCAACATCGTCGACCACGAGTACGAGATCGAGGCCAACGGCCAGAAGGTCGCCGAGGTGTCCAAGCGATGGCTGCGGGTGGCCGACTCCTACGGGGTCCAGGTGGCTCCCGGGCAGAACGCGGTGCTGATGCTCGCGATCGCAGCCATCCTTGACGAGATGGCACACCCGGACCGCTGACTCACACCCTCAATCGACACCCGTCGGGTTCTGCGAACGGGTGCAGCGAGGCGTGGGTGGAGTCGTACCCCATCTCCTGCAGCGCACCCTGCACGAGCCCCAGATGCACCTGGCACACAACGCCGGGATGCTCGCGGGCGACGTCGAGTAGTGGGCACCGGCGAAGCAGGACGGAGCGTGCGGCCGGATCGCTGGCAGGATCGAAGCCGAGCATGTCGAGCATCCGCACCACCTCGGTGCGTGCGCCGTGCGCAGAGGTGGGGTCGATGCCGCGAGCCAGATCGCGTCCCCAGCCGGCACCTGCTTCGCGGGCGTCCGACTCCGGATCCGGGCTGCGCCGCGCCACCACCGACGCCAGCGCCGCTGCCAGGTACGCGTAGTCGCGGATGCGGGGATCTGCATCCTGGGGAGCACCGGATAGGTAGGTCGTTGGCGGACGTCCGCGCCCGGCAGGCTCCCCGGCACGCTGCTGCGCGAGTCCGGCAGCCACCAACCCCTCGAGATGAAGGCGCGCGGTGTTGTCGTGCAGTCCGAGGGCCTGTGCGACCTGAGCCGGGGTCAGCGGCTCAGATGAGGACTGCAGGTACTCCAGGACCCGCGTGCGGGCCGCCGACAGGGTCAGCAGTGCCGCCCGTCGAGAGGGCGCCGGACCATTTATCACAGTTTCGAGTGTAGTAAATTGGTCCCATGAAGAGCGATCTGACGTTGACCAAGGCCTCGAGCTGCCGGTGCGGTGAGCACAACGAGGGCGACCCCGTACTCGATGCCCGGACGATTCCCCACGAGATCCGGCACGCAGCGATCTTCGGGGCGCTCGACTCCTTGAAACCCGGCAAGGCCATCGAACTCATCGCACCCCACGACCCTGTGCCGCTGCTGGCACAGATCGAGAAGCGCTACCCGGACGGATTCGACGTCGGATACCTCACTCAAGGTCCCGAGGAATGGCGACTGCGCCTCGCGCGACGCTGACTACCCTGGCGCTATGACCGAGTCGCAGCACTGGGACACGGTGCACTCCACCAAGGGCACGGATGTCAGCTGGTGGCAGCCCGCCGACGAGTTGTGGATCGACCTTGTCGATGCTCTGGGGCTCGATCCGACCGCACCGGTCGTGGATGTCGGATCCGGATCGTCGCTGTTCGTGGACGCCCTCGTCGACGCAGGCTTTCAGGACGTGACCGCCGTAGACGTCTCGTCCGCCGCATTGGACAGCATGCGATCACGGTTGGGGGACCTGGCGAGATACGTGGTGTCCGACGTGCGGGACTTCCGCAGCGCCAGGCCGGTGGCGCTGTGGCACGACCGGGCGGTGTTCCATTTCCTCGTGGATTCGGCGGATCAGCAGGTGTATGCCGGGAACCTCCGCGCCTCGCTGGCGGACGACGGGCAGGCCATCATCGCCACGTTCGCGCCCGACGGTCCGGAATCCTGCAGCGGGCTACCTGTCGCACGCTGGAGCGCGAACGAACTTGCCGAGGTACTCGGCCTCACGTTGGTGCGTCAGGACCGCCGCATCCACACCACGCCCTGGGGTACGACCCAGCCCTTCACGATCGCCGTGCTGCAACCCTGACCTCGTCGCCCACGCGCAACGTGCCGAGGCTGCGGTGGATCACGTTCCATCCGAACATCACCCCACCCTTGGCCTTGCGGAACGTCCCGAGGGTTCGAAGGGGCTCACCGTCGCCGCGGACCCCGGTGGTCTGGTCCACACGCGTGATCGCACAGCGGGCGCAGGGCTTCACCAGATCCATCGCGACATCACCGATCTCGATGGACAGCCAGTGGTCCTCGTCGAAGGCCGAAGACCCCGTGACGACGAGGTTGGGCCGGAAACGGTTCATCGGGAGCGGCGAGGGCATCCGGGCGTTCAGATCCGACAGCGACGCCTCCGTGGCGACCAGCAGCGGGTAGCCGTCGGCGAACCCCACCATGCCGCTCCCGATCGAGGTCGGTCGTTCGTGCTGCGGGGACAGCGCCACGAGCCGGCAGTGACGACCGAGGTGCGAGGTGAGCACTTCGGCCACCTCATCACCGCAGTCGAGCGCCGGCCCAGTGTGCTGCCAGACCGACACCTCCCGTACTGGCCCTGGATCTGCCAGCGCGGAGCCGCTCGGAGTCGTGACGCGCAGGCGCTCCCCGAGTTCAGGGCACACCGTCGCCAACTGCGGTGCTTCTCGCTGGGTCAGGAAGTCGCCCCTCTCGTCGACGACCATGTACGAGCGGTCACCGACCAAGCCCCGCTCATCGAGGTCCCAGGCGTCGACCGCGAGGCCCGCGCAGGACTTGATGGGATAGACGAACAGGCCGTTCAGATGCATGGTGTCGATTCTTGCCGCTGTCCTCGCCTCGGATCCACAGCACCCTGACAGCGGGTCAGCGATCGACCAGTGTCCGCCAGATCCAGGACTGACCGACGTGTTCACCTGTGAGCACGTAGTCCGCGGCCGTGGGGACGCTCAAGGTGGTGTCGAGCGCGCGCCGGTCGTAGCTCATCCCCACGAGCAGGAGTTGGTCACCGGCCTGCAAGGGCTCATCGTCGGCGGGAGTCATCGTGACGACGTCGCCACGCTTGAGCACAAGCGCCACAACATCGAGTACGCGGGAGCGGTCCTGTGGGTCGTGCAGGAGCGAACCCACCGTCGCATGGTCCATGTGGTGGTCGAGGGCGGGGGCGCCGGCAGGCGTCAGTGCCACGGTCCAGATGTCAGGTCGCTCGTCGCCACAGCGACTGGTGATGCGGTCGAGCAGATCCACCGCCCACTCGTCGGTGTGCTGCTGGGCGTTCTGGACGAAGTCCCACATCAACGGATCACCGATCCGCGCAAGCACCTCATGCGCGATCAGTTTCGTGGGCAGGAGCGTGGAATTGATCGGAAGGCCGTCGAACAGCGGTGTGTTCGCCGGGTCGTTCTGGCGGGCGATCGTGAACAGCCTGGAGTTGGCCTTGCGCGCAGACACCAGCAGCGACAGGTTCGTGATGTCGTTGTTGGTCGCTGCCGCGAACGCGACCGCCGAAGGGAGATCGGCCCGCGCAAGCACGTCTGGATCGGTGGCATCGCCCTGGATGAGCTCCACGCCGTCGACGGGATCCGCACGTTCATCGATCACAGTCACGGGGATACCGGAGCGCATGAGATCCGCCGTCAGGTGCGCGCCGAACCGCCCGTATCCGCAGACCACCCAGCGGCCGTGCTGCGGGATGGTCAACGCCGCCGGCATCGGGTCCCCCGGGTTCGACGTGAGCCAGGAGGTGAGTTGGTAGGACCGTGGCGCGCGCAAGGCCACGAGCAACTCGTCGCCGAACAGGTTGAAGGGGTCGATGATGACCGGACTGCCGAAGGCGCGGATCCTTTCGATCAGTACGTCCTCCATCGTCCGGCAGACCACGGGTACGTCTGGGCGCATGAGTGCGGCGGACATCGTGATGGCGAGATTCGCCTCGTCGTCGTTGGTGAGCGCGATGACGCCGGAACAGTACCTACTCATCAGTCCCGCGCGGCGCAGTTCGTGCGGGTTGCTCGCATCAGCGGGCAGACCGGGCACATCGGAGTTGAAGGCCGCCAGATCGAGTGCCTCGATCCGGCTCGGTTCCACATCGAGCACCACGACGCGATGGTCGCGGCGATCCAGGGACCGGGCCACGACCTCGCCGGCCTGGCCGAACCCCGCAAGGATCACGAACGGCTCGCGCAGCCGGCGCACCTGGCGCTCGAAACGCTGCAGCCCGAGCGCCTCTTTGAACCCCCGGTCCTGTAGCAGTGAGAGCACCGAACCGATGGCGTAGGCCCAGGCGACGACACTGAGGTAGATGGTGACGATGACCCACGCCCGCTGCGCGGTGCTGAACGGATAGGGGATCTCGCCGAAGCCGATCGTCGTCGCGGTGTAACTCATGAAGTAGAACGCGTCGAAGAGGTCCATCCGCCAGGGCTGGCCAT
>CALFYG010000115.1 GCA_937952095.1 uncultured Micrococcales bacterium
GCGGGCTCACGACCCCGTGCTTGCTGCAGAAGGGGTCGGTTGGGCGAGGGAGAGTACGCAGGCGGCGGTCGGCTCGACCGAATCGTGGGTCTGGCGCGCGCTGGCAGCGGTGCCGAAGGCCGGTGACTCTCTACAGGCGGCGCGAGCTGTGATCCTTGCGTCAGACTCCGCTGTCGACGGCCTGGACGTCATCGCCTCGAGCCTCACGGGGATCGACACGGAGTTGTCTCACGGAGCCTTCGACCTCACGGCGCTGGCAGACATGGACAGCATCGTGGCGCAGAGCGCCGGTGACATCTCTCGAGCACGTGCGTATCTGGCAACGGCGCCGCGCGCGGGAGAAGGGGCGTGGGTGCTGCCGAGCATTGAGCGCAAGGTCGACATCACCGAGATCCAGATCGACCTCCTGGCGTCGACGGCGGACGCGGCTCAGCTGTTCGGCGACTACGCGCCGACGCTGCTCGGTGAGGATGTGGCGAAGTTCTACCTCGTCGCGGTGCAGACGCCCAATCAGATGACGGCCACCGGCGGCGTGGTGGACCTTTGGGGCGTGGTGCGCGTGGACGACGGCAACGTCACCGTCGTCGACTCAGGGGCCGGTGAGGACCTGCGTAGGCAGCGCGAGACGGCCGACTTCCCCACCGTCGCGCGGGCGTGGCTCGCCTCGTACGAGAAGAAGGCCGGCGCTCGATTGGACGGAGTGCTGGCCGTGGATGGCACGGCGCCGATGTTCGGTCGCGAGGTCACCCTGCCAGGTGGTGAAGAGGTGCCCGATGCGCAGAAGTTCCTGCTGTCCGGCATCTACGACATGTACCCCGAGGCAGACCAGGGCCGCGAACGCCGAGAGGTCCGGGAGGCGATCGCCGCAAGCGTGGTGGAGGACGCCTTCACAGTGGACCTGGTCACCTTGGAGCGGCTCCAGTTTCAGCGTCGGGTGATGCTGTGGGTCCGAGATCCCCAGGTCCAGAGGATCCTTGCGGCCACCCCGATCGGGCATGCACTTCTACCTGCCAAGCAGCACTCCGTGGAGTCGGTTCTGATCAATACAGATGGGTCGCGGCTAGACCGCACCATCGGGCGCGTCTTCCACTACGACGTCGGGAGGTGTCCGGCCCCGGACGGAACGGTCCGCTCGGAGGCAACGATGCAGTACCGCATCGGGATCCGTCGGGATGGGCGGATGCCGGAGGCGATGATCGGCGCGGCCCGCCTAGGACCCAACGGCCCGATCGGCCGGAAGTTGTTGAAGGTGTACTTGCCTCTGGGCGCGAAGCCGGTGGCCGTACTGGTGGGTGGTGAGGGTCATGCCTGGACACAGTCGCAGGAGGCTGGCCGGCCCGTGGTGAGCCTGCCCCTGGCGCTGCCGCCCAAGGCGTTGCGCGCCGTCAAGGTCGAGTTCGACGAGCCGGACAGTCCGGATCCGGGGACGATCGAGGTGCAGCCGATGCTGCATGGCGCGGGGACGGTGGTCGAAGACCGGCCGTGCGAACAGGAGCAGGCGTAGGGGTTGTCGGTCAGTCACCAACCACCGCGTCGTCGAACCTGGCAATCCGGAAGTGCACTGGTCGCACCTCTCGGAGAGGTAGGTCCAACATCCTGCGCAGCGGCGATGTTCGTGACCCACAACTCTCACCCCATCGGGGTTCGTGCCGTGCAGATCCGTTCCCCGTTCCACGGCTGGCACGAGTAGCCCTCGGCGAGAATCCGCTCACGCTTGCCACGCCGGATGCGGATCTGCTCGGGGGCGTCGTCGGCGCCCTCCGTCGACGGCGCGGCTGCTGCGGTGTTCGGGGTCTGGCTCACGAGTCAAAACCCTATCGGGCAGGGGGAATGTGCTCCAACTCGATATGTCGGTGGCCGTGGTTCGAGGTGATCCGGTCATGCGCTCGGGTC
>CALFYG010000116.1 GCA_937952095.1 uncultured Micrococcales bacterium
GAGGCTCAGAGTCTCACCCTCTACCTGAACCTGACCCTCCCCGCGCCGGATCTGCGCGGCGAGTTCGGAGGCCTCTGCCGCCCCGATGGCGGCGGCCACTGCAGGGGTGCGCTTGCCGAAGCGCTTCCCGAGCGTGCGGAAGTTGGGTTTCACGGTCACGTGGACCAACGCCTCGGCGTCGGACAGCGACTCCAGGGACAGCACGTTGAGCTCGTCGGCGATCTGCTGCCGGGCCTGGTCATCGAGGTCGGACCACCGCTCGGCGGCCACGAGGGCACGCGACAGTGGTTGCCGGATCTTGATCCCGGATTCCGCGCGCGCCGCGCGGCCCAACTCGACCAGGCGCCGGACCAGAGCCATCTGCTCCTCGAGGTCCTCGTCGATCAGCGCCTCGTCCACGGCCGGCCACGCTGCCAGATGCACACTGTCCACGCCTTCGGCTGCGGCGAAGAGGTCCTGCCACAGCCTTTCGGTGACGAAGGGCGTGAACGGAGCCATGATCAACAGAAGGTCGCGCAGACAGACGTGCAGGGTCTGCAGTGCCGTCGGGTCGGCGTTCCAGAAGCGCCGGCGCGACCGTCGCACGTACCAGTTCGACAGGTCGTCGATCAGGTCGGCGATGAGGCGTCCGGCGGACTGGGAATCGAACCTCTGCAGCGCGGCATCGACGTCACGCACGGTGCTGTGGGTGCGTGACAGCGCCCACCTGTCCATGAGCGTGAACTCCCCGCCGCCGTGCCCCGGTTCCCAGTCCGAGATGCCCCCGTAGAGCGCCTGGAAGGACGCGATGCTCCACAACGTGGACAGGACCTTGCTCACGACCTCCTGCATGGCCTCCGCGCTGACCCGCCGGGCCTGCCAGGGTGACCCCGAGGCGAGCATGAACCAACGCAGTGCGTCGGCTCCTTGCGCGTCCATCAGGGGGATCGGTTCGAGGACGTTGCCGAGGTGCTTGCTCATCTTGCGACCTTCGGCGTCCAAGATGTGCCCGAGGCACACCACGTTGCGGTACGAGTTGCTGCCCGTGACCAAGGTGCCGACGGCCATGAGTGTGTAGAACCAGCCGCGGGTCTGGTCGATGGCCTCACAGATGAAATCGGCCGGATAAGACTTCTCGAACTCCTCGACGTTGTGTGTGGGGTAGCCGAATTGCGCGAACGGCATCGCCCCGGAGTCGTACCAGCAATCGATCACCTCGGGGACACGGGTGGCGGTGGCCTCACACTGCGGGCATTCGAAGGTGATGTCGTCCACATACGGCCGGTGCGGATCGATGGCGGAGAAGTCATCCTCAGCCAGCTCCGCAAGTTCGGCTCGGGAGCCCACGGCGGTCAGGTGGTCGTTCTCGCATCGCCAGATCGGAAGCGGGGTGCCCCAATACCGCGACCGGGACAGGGCCCAGTCGATGTTGTTGCGCAGCCAGTCGCCGTAACGTCCCCACTGGATCGTCTCGGGGTACCAGTTGGTCGCCTCGTTCTGGGCCAGCAGTGCGTCCTTGGCCGCCGTCGTCCGGATGTACCACGAGGGCAACGCGTAGTAGATCAGCGGCGTGTGGCACCGCCAGCAGTGCGGGTAGGCGTGCTCGTACGGGACCCGCTTGAACAACAGCCCCCGTTCCTGCATGTCGGCCACGAGGGCCTCATCCGCGTGCTTGAAGAACTGTCCGCCGACCAGTCGGATGCCCTCCTCGAACGTGCCGTCGGGGCGAACCGGGTTGACCACGGGCAGGCCGAACCCGCGGCAGACCGCGAGGTCGTCGGCCCCGAATGCCGGAGCCAGGTGCACGATGCCGGAACCGTCGCTGGTCGTGACGAAGTCGCCGGGGATCACGTAGTGCGCGTCCGGGATCTCGACGAAGTCGAAGGGCGGCCGGTAGTGCAGGCCTTCGAGATCGCGGCCAGGCATCCGGGCCAGGACCTCAGCATCGTCACCGAGCGTGGCCTCCAGAAGATCCTCGGCGACCACCAGCGTGCGCTCGCCGGCCCGCGCCACCACGTACGTGGCCTCCGGCGAGACGGCGACCGCGGTGTTCGAGACCAGTGTCCACGGCGTCGTCGTCCAGACGAGCAGCTGCACGCCGGGGAACCGGGTGGCCAGATCACCGTCGAGCACCTCGCAGGTCACGAACACGGACGGGTCGACGACGGTCTCGTAGCCCTGCGCGAGTTCGTGGTCGCTCAGCGTCGTGCCACACCGCGGACAGAACGGGGAGACGCGGTGGTCCTGCTCGAGCAGTCCGTCGTCGAAGATCTTCTTCAACGACCACCAGACGCTGTCGATGTACTCCGGCGACATGGTCCAGTACGCCTGGTCCATGTCCACCCAGTAGCCCATGCGGGATGTCATCTCCGAGAAAGCGTCCACGTGGCGCAGGACCGACTCGCGACACTTCTGGTTGAAGGCCTCGATGCCGTACGCCTCGATGTCCGGCTTGCCGTTGAATCCGAGCTCACGCTCCACGGCGAGTTCGACAGGCAGGCCGTGGCAGTCCCAGCCGGCCTTGCGGGGGACGTGGTAGCCCTTCATCGTGCGGTAACGCGGGTACAGGTCCTTGAACACCCGGGCCTCCACGTGATGGACGCCGGGGGTGCCGTTGGCGGTGGGCGGTCCCTCGTAGAAGGTCCACTGCGGGCCGTCGGCAGTCTGCCGAAGGGAGCGGTGGAAGACGTCGTTCTTCTGCCAGAAGGCGATGATCTCGCGTTCCATCTGCGGCAGATCGATCTTCGCGGGCACCGGGCGGTACATTCGGCTCCTTCATAGGGGACCCTTCGAGGGTAGCGAGGTGGTGTGGCCGCGCTCGTGGCAAGTCGCGTCTACCGTGGGGAGATGACTGGTCAGCCCTTCCGCGGGGAGGTCTGGGCGAAGCCGGGATCGCGGCGCACTCAGGTCGGTGGGGTGCACGGGGATCCGCCAGCCCTGATAGTGCGGGTTGCCGCACCGGCCGCCGACGGCGCCGCCAACAAGGCGCTCGTGGCTGCCCTCGCCGAGGCGCTCGGGGTACGCCGGTCGTCGGTGCGCATCGTGGCGGGGCTGACCTCCCGCTCCAAGCGCATAGAGGTACACGATCCCCCGGAGAGTCTGGCCGGACGTTGGGCGCAGCTCGCGCAGCAGTGAGCCCACCTGCCGTCGGGCGCGGTGCGCCGGTCTACCGTGTTCGCAATGAAACATCCCGCTGTACTCGTCGCATGGGCGACCGCGGCTGCCGTGATCATCATCGATCAGGTCACCAAGGCTTGGGCGGTGGCGGCGCTGGAGGGCCAGCCCGACCGTCAGATCATCGGTGACCTGCTTCGCCTGAGTTTCGTGCGCAACCCGGGGGCGGCGTTCGGGCTCGGCGGCGGGGCCACGATCGTCTTCAGTCTTGTGGCCATCGCTGTGGCAGTGGTACTCGTGCGGATGTCGACCCGCCTGGTCTCCATGTGGTGGGCGGTGGCGCTCGGTCTGATGTTGGGCGGGGCGCTGGGCAACTTCATCGACCGCCTGTTCCGGGAACCGGGAGCGCTGCAGGGGCATGTGGTGGATTTCCTGCGATTGCCCAACTTCCCGGTGTTCAATGTGGCTGACATGAGCCTCACAGTCGCAGCGATCATGATCGTCATCCTGAGCCTGTTCAACGTGCCGTACGACCGTCCGCGGCACGAGTCGGCGGATGCCGCGCCGGCATGACCGAACGTACGTACAGCGTCCCCGAAGGCCTGGACGGACAACGCCTGGATCAGGCGCTGTCCAGGATGCTGGGCCTGTCGCGCAGCAAGGCCGCCGACCTTGTCGATCATGCACAGGTGACCCTCGACGGGGAACTCGTTCCCAAGTCGGCGCGGGTACTCGCGGATCAGGTGATCGCGGTCGCGGATCTCGACGAGCCGCCGGCGCCCCCTCCCGAGATGGAACTGCCGGTCCTCTACGCCGACGACGACATCATCGTGGTGGACAAGCCGGTCGGCATGGCCGCCCACGCCAGTCCGGGGTGGGAGGGTCCCACCGTGGTGGGTGCCCTGGCCCGGGCCGGTTACCGCATCGCCGAGGTCGGTCCGGAGGAGCGGCAGGGGATCGTGCACCGACTTGATGTGGGGACCAGTGGTGTGATGGTGGTGGCCAAGTCCGCGCGTGCCTATTCCGCGCTGAAGCGGGCGTTCAAGGACCGTGAGGTCGACAAGACCTACCACGCACTGGTCCAGGGGCATCCGGATCCCGCCAACGGCACCATCGACGCTCCCATCGGCCGGGATCCGCGCCATCCCCACCGCTTCACCGTGACCGCCGACGGCCGCCCCAGCATCACGCACTACGAGACACTCGAGGGACATCGGTTCGCCAGCCTGGTCGAGGTCACGCTGGAGACCGGGCGGACCCATCAGATCCGTGTCCACATGGCGGCACTGCGCCATCCGTGTTGCGGGGATCCCACCTACGGCGCGGACCCGGTGCTGGCTGCTCGTCTCGGGCTGAGCCGACAGTGGTTGCATGCGGTCAGACTCAGTTTCCGCCATCCCGGAAGCGGCCGTCGGGTGTCGTTCGAGAGCCCGTACCCGCAGGATCTGGCGCACGCCCTGGATCTGATCCGGCAGGGCTGAGCAACCCCTCGTCGGTGCCCGACACGCCAAGGGTTGGATCCGCCTACGGCGTGTCGGGCGCGGTGACTCCGGGCCACGTCCGAGCTCGACCGGACCGGCCGGTGGTGATCCGCGACTCAATGGCGCGTCCTGTCCCGGCACCCGGCTGAATCGGCTTAGTCTGGAAGCCCAATCCACTTCTGAGGTGATCCATGTCGGACTCGTTCGTGCACCTTCATGTGCATACCGAGTACTCGATGCTGGACGGCGCCGCCCGACTCGACGACCTGTTCACCGAAGCCGCACGTCTGGGGATGCCGGCGATCGCGATGACCGACCACGGCAACGTGTTCGGCGCCTACGAGTTCTACAAGAAGGGCCAGAAGTACGGGGTCAAGCCGATCATCGGCATCGAAGGGTACTACGCACCACAGGGCAGGCACACCCGGGCGCCGTACGACTTCGGGGAGGTTCCCGGCGACGATGTCGGTGAGGACGGCGTCCCGACGACCAAGGGGAAGCAGGCCTACACCCACATGACGGTGCTGGCCGAGACCACCCAGGGCATGCACAACCTCTTCCGGATGTCGAGCCTGGCCAGCATCGAGGGGTACTACCGCAAGCCGCGCTTCGACCGCGAACTGCTGGATCAGTTCGGGAAGGGACTGATCGCCACCACCGGGTGCCCGAGTGGCGAGGTGAACATGTGGCTGCGCGCCGGGCAGTACGACAAGGCCCTGGCGGCGGCGGCCGACTTCCGGGACATCCTGGGCGCAGGCAACTTCTACTGCGAGCTGATGGACCACGGTCTCGACATCGAACGCCGGCACCGCGAGGACCTGCTCAAGATCGCCCGGACCCTGGATCTGCCGCTGGTGGCCACCAACGATCTGCACTACGTGCGGGAGGAGGACGCCGAGGCGCATGACGTCCTGCTGTGTATCGGTACCCGCGCGACGGTCAACGATGAGAAGCGCTTCCGGTTCAACGGCTCCGGCTACTTCCTGAAATCGCCGGAGCAGATGCGATCGGTGTGGTCGGAGTTGCCCGAGGCCTGCGACAACACACTGCTGATCGCAGAGCGCTGCAACGTCGAGTTCGACGACTCGGCCAACCTCATGCCGCGGTTCGACGTTCCCGAGGGGGAGACCGAGGAGTCCTGGCTGGCCAAAGAGGTCATGCTCGGACTGCAGGCCCGATTCGCTCCGCACCCGGTCCCCGAGGAGCACCGTCTGCAGGCTGATTACGAGATCTCGGTCATCAACCAGATGGGGTACCCGAGCTACTTCCTTGTTGTCGCGGACCTCGTGCGCTATGCCAAGGAGAACGGTATCCGCGTGGGTCCCGGCCGTGGATCGGCGGCCGGCGCGCTCATCGCATGGGCACTCGGGATCACCGAACTCGATCCGATCGAGCACGGTTTGATCTTCGAGCGGTTCCTGAACCCGGACCGGGTGTCGATGCCTGACATCGACATGGACTTCGACGAGCGCCGGCGCGGCGAGATGATCCGCTATGCCACGGAGAAGTACGGGGCCGATCAGGTCGCGCAGATCGTCACCTACGGCTCCATCAAGGCCAAGGCCGCGATCAAGGACTCCGCCCGCGCGTTGGGCCTGCCCTACGCCCTGAGCGACCAGATCACCAAGGCCATGCCGGATCCGGTGATGGGCAAGGACATCCCGCTGTATGGCATCTTCGACAAGAACCACCCCCGTTACGCGGAAGCCGCCGACTTCCGCACGTTGCACGACGCCGACCCACAGGTCCAACAGGTCGTGGCCACGGCGCGTGGGCTCGAGGGCCTCAAGCGTCAGCCCGGGGTCCACGCGGCCGGCGTGATCCTCTCCCGTGCGAAGTTGCTGGATGTCGTGCCGCTGTGGATGCGCGACGACGGCTCGATCATCACTCAGTTCGACATGGGCGCGTGCGAAGAGCTCGGCCTGCTCAAGATGGACTTCCTCGGTCTGCGCAACCTCACCGTCCTCGACGACTGCTTGGCGAACATCGAGCGGAACAAGGGCGAGACGGTGGTCCTGGAGGACCTGCCGCTGGACAACGCCGAGGCGTACCGGCTGCTGGCCCGCGGCGACACCCTCGGGGTCTTCCAGTTGGACGGCGGGCCCATGCGCGCGCTCCTGCGCTCGATGAAGCCCGACTCGTTCGACGACATCAGTGCCGTCCTGGCCCTGTATCGGCCGGGTCCGATGGGGGCCAACGCCCACAACGACTACGCGGATCGCAAGAACGGCCGGCAACCGGTCACACCGATCCATCCCGAACTCGCCGAACCGCTCGAGGACATCCTCTCGGAGACCTACGGCGTGATCGTGTACCAGGAACAGGTCATGACGATCGCGCAGCGGGTCGCCGGCTACAGCCTCGGACAAGCGGACCTGTTGCGCCGAGCCATGGGCAAGAAGAAGAAGGAGATCCTCGACAAGGAGTTCGGGCCCTTCGCCGAAGGCATGCGGACCAACGGTTACTCCGACGCGGCGATCAACACCCTGTGGGAGATCCTGGTCCCGTTCGCGGACTACGCCTTCAACAAAGCCCACTCGGCAGGGTACGGGCTGGTGTCCTACTGGACGGCCTACCTGAAGGCCAACTACCCGACCGAGTACATGGCTGCGCTGCTGGAATCGGTCAAGGACAACAAGGACAAGAGCGCCATCTACCTCGCCGAATGCCGGCATATGGGCGTCAAGGTGCTGCCGCCGGACGTCAACGACTCCCAATCCCGTTTCACCGCGGTTGACGACACCATCCGATTCGGGTTGTCGGCGGTGCGCAACGTGGGTGAGGCCGTCGTCGACTCGATCATCGAGTCCCGCACCGCGAAGGGTCGGTTCGCCGACTTCCAGGACTTCCTGGCCAAGGTCGAGGCCGCTGCCTGCAACAAGCGCGTTGTGGAGTCCCTGATCAAGGCCGGCGCCTTCGATTCGCTGGGGCACACCCGCCGCGGTCTGATCAG
The DNA here is from genome assembly GCA_937952095.1 of uncultured Micrococcales bacterium. Classification (GTDB taxonomy): domain Bacteria; phylum Actinomycetota; class Actinomycetes; order S36-B12; family UBA10799; genus JADKAV01. Next base: position 7,528 of record CALFYG010000116.1, read on the forward strand.
CATCCATGAGGCCGCCGTGGACGAGGCGCTCGGGAAGAAACGGGCGGAGGCGATCGGGCAGTTCGACCTCTTCGGCGATATGGCCGAGGATGACCCCGGCGGGCCGATGGCACTGCAGATCCCGGTGGGCGAGTGGGACAAGTCCGTGCTGCTCGCTCACGAGCGGGAGATGCTCGGCCTGTACGTGTCCGACCATCCGCTCTTCGGACTCGAGGCGCAGTTGCGCGGGCTGGCCGACGGGTCCATCGCCGACCTGGCCGGCTCGGAGAACGCCGATGGCCGGGTGGTCACGATTGCCGGACTGGCCACCCAGGTGGCACGCAGGATCACCAAAGGCGGCAAGCCGTACGCACAGATGGCGATCGAGGACCTGACCGGTGAGATCCAGGTGATGGTGTTCCCCAAGGTCTACGAGGCGGTCTCGCCGTATTGCCACACCGACGCCATCCTGGTGGTCAAAGGTCGTCTCGATGTCAGTGAGGACTCGCCACGGTTGATGGCGATGGAGGTCTCCGCGCCGGATCTCTCGGTGGATCGCAACACGCCGTTCGTGATCACGGTCGCCGCCCAGCAATGCACCCCGGACACGGTGGACCGGCTGAAGTCCGTCCTTGGGGCGCACCCCGGGCCCACGGAGGTGCATCTGCAGATGTCATCGGGAACCCGCACCACAGTCCTGCGGCTCGATGAGGGCTTCCGGGTCTCGGCCACCTCATCGCTGGGTGCGGATCTGAAGGCACTGCTGGGGCCGAATTGCCTGCCGAATCCGTGACACCGATGCGCCCTGCCGGGGTCATCTCCCGCTACATCGTCCTCGGCGCGGCACTCGGGGTCCCCGTGGGGCTGTTGTGGGCGTGGTGGGCGCCGCGTGTGCTCGTGCGTTCAGTGGCGGATGCGGACTTCGTGGACGCCTACCCGCAGGGCTTCGCGATCACCGACCTCACTCTCGGGGCGCTGCTGATGGCGGCGGGTGTCGTGATCGGTGTGCTCGCCGCCCGACGGTTGGTGAAGACCGGATTCGTCGGGGGATGGGCACAGGTGGTGGGGGCGATGGCCTCGGCAGCGGTCTGCGCCGCCACGGGGCGGGTGATCGGCTGGTGGGTCGCCGGCCGCGAGGTGGTGACACAGTCCGATGGGACGTTCGCACTGCCCATCACCGTCGGCGCCGATGGGGTGCTACTGCTCGGCGTGTTCTCGGCGCTGCTGGTGGTCGTGCTCGGGGCGGCATTCGCCCGGGACCGGGTCACCCCTGAATCGGCGCCGTCCGTGCATTCGTCAGAGCTATCAGGTCCTCCGGTCTGACCTCGATGTCCAGGCCGCGCCGGCCCCCCGAGATGAAGATCGTGGAATGGTGCAGCGCCGAGTCGTCGACGATCGTGGGCAGACTCTTGCGCTGACCGAGGGGCGAGATCCCGCCCAGCACGTACCCCGTCGTCCGCTCGGCCAGTTTGGGGTCCGCCATCACGGCTCGCTTGGAACCGACCGCGGCCGCGAGTGCCTTCAGGCTCAGTTGACCACTCACTGGCACACAGGCCACGACGAGCTGACCGTCGACATCGGCCACCAGCGTCTTGAAAACCCGCTCCGGCTCCAGGCGCAGCGCCTTCGCCGCCTCGAGGCCGAACGCGGTCTCGTTCGGATCGTGGCTGTACTCGTGCACGGCGAAGGCCGTTCCGGACTGTTGCAGGGCCATCAGCGCGGGCGTCGACGCGCCCTTCTTCTTCGCCGCCACAGGCCCGAACCTATCG
>CALFYG010000117.1 GCA_937952095.1 uncultured Micrococcales bacterium
GCTGGACCGCGCGCAACACGGCCAGTTGGTTCGTCACCGTCGAGTTGGCTCCGAGTTACCGACTCGGATCGCAGGTCAGGAAGTCGGCCTCCGCGGTCGTCAAGTTGGCCGAGGAGATGGCTGCCGACAGTGGCCCCGCACTGGGGATGTCGGCGAATTGATCTTCGCGGTCCCGCACTTCGGGATGCCGTCGCAGTAGGGTTGCCGCATGACGCAGACACCTGAGCCCGAATCCGACGCGACGCCCCCCGAGAGCAGCAGCGTCCCACCGCCTCCCGCCAGCACCAGCGTGCCGCCGCCGCCGGCAGCTCCGACCCCTCCGCCTGCACCCGAGGCCACCACCCCGGAGGCACCGGAGGCACCCACCCCGCCCCCGGCTCCTGAGGCCGCAACCCCGCCGCCTGCCGCGCCGGCCAGCCCGCCGCCGCCCCCGGCGCCGGTTGCGGCTCCTGCTGCTGCTGCCGCCGCTGTCGCGACGTACCCCAACGGCAAGCCCATGCTGGACTCCCAAGGGCGTCCGGCGTCCCCGAAGTCCCGGCTGGCAGCCGTGATCCTGTGCGCGCTGGGAGCGGTGCTTGTCGCCGGCATCCACCGCTTCTATGTCGGCAAGATCGGCACCGGCATTCTGTGGCTGCTCACCGGCGGTCTCTTCGGCATCGGGACGCTGATCGACTTCATCATGATTCTGGTCGGAGCGTTCAAGGACAAGCAGGACCGCTACGTAGCCAACTGGTAGCTCGCCGGTCGGGCGCGGTTACCCTACGAGAGTGGCCGATCTGGAGCTCTCCGACCAAGTGACCGCGCTCGACAGCACCCTGAAGCAGATCGAGGCGGTGCTGGACATGTCCGCGCTCGCCGACGAGATCGCGGATCTGGAGCAGCAGGCCTCGGCGCCAGATCTCTGGGACGACCAGGAGCTCGCGCAGAAAGTCACGTCCCGGCTCTCCTTCCTGCAGCAGGAGCAGCGGCGCGTGCTCGCCCTTCGCCAGCGCGTCGACGACCTGCCGGTGCTCATCGAACTCGCGCAGGACGAGGACGATGCCGCCTCGCCGGAGGAGGCCGCTCGCGAGGTGGAGGTCCTGCACACCGAGATCGGCGAGCTCGAGGTGCGGACGCTGCTGTCCGGGGAGTACGACGAACGCGAGGCGCTGGTCTCCATCCGGTCCGGTGCCGGTGGGGTGGATGCGGCTGACTGGGCCGAGATGCTGTTGCGTATGTACAGCCGCTACTGCGAGCGGCACGGCTGGTCGACGGAGGTCTACGAGACCTCGTACGCCGAAGAGGCCGGCATCAAGTCCGCGACGTTCGCCGTGAAGGCGCCGTTCGCCTACGGCACGCTCTCTGTCGAGCAGGGCACGCACCGGCTCGTGCGCATCTCGCCGTTCGACAACCAGGGGCGACGTCAGACCTCCTTCGCCGAGGTCGAGGTGATCCCCGTGATCGAGAAGACCGAGAGCATCGAGATCCCCGAGGACGAGTTGCGTGTCGATGTCTACCGCTCGTCGGGGCCGGGTGGCCAGGGCGTGAACACCACAGACTCCGCGGTCCGATTGACCCACTTGCCGACCGGCATCGTGGTGAGTTGTCAGAACGAGCGTTCGCAGTTGCAGAACAAGGCCACCGCGATGGCTGTGCTGCAGGCCAAGCTCCTCGAGCGGCGGCGCCAGGAGGAACAGGCGAAGATCGACGCGCTCAAGGGCGAATCCGCTGGATCCTGGGGCAACCAGATGCGCTCGTACGTGCTGCACCCGTACCAGATGGTCAAGGACCTGCGCACCGAGGTGGAGACCGGGAACACCGCGGCCGTGCTCGACGGTGAGATCGACGAGTTCATCGAGGCCGGCATCCGGTGGCGTCGTCAGCAGGCGAACTGAGGCGCCGCGATCGCGCTGCCGCACGAGTGTGACGTTGTTGCGCTGCCCGCACGGCGAGTGTGACGTTGTTGCGGGTTTTCGGCCCTCGAAACCAGCAACGACGTCACACTCGGCCGCCATGACCGACAACAACGTCACAAACGCAGACGAGCGGCGTGTGGACACAGTCCGAACGTGTTCCTGACCTGAGCGGGCTCAGGGGGACCGTAGACTCTCAGTGGAAGTCAAGCCAAGGGTGGGAAGTCTGTGATCACGTTCGAGCGCGTCACCAAGCGCTACGACAAGCGCAACCGCCCGGCGCTCCAGGACATCTCGCTGGACATCCAGCCTGGTGAGTTCGTCTTCCTCGTAGGAGCCTCCGGTTCCGGGAAATCGACGTTCCTGCGGCTCATTCTTCGTGAGGAGAGGGCCACCACCGGCAGGGTGATCGTGTCGGGTCGGGACGTGGGCAGGCTCTCGCGCTGGAAGGTTCCGCAACTCCGCCGCGGCATGGGAGCGGTGTTCCAGGACTTCCGCTTGTTGCAGAGCAAGACGGTGTACCAGAACGTGGCGTTCACACTGCAGGTTCTGGGCCGCAAGAACGCCCAGATCGAACGAGCCGTCCCGGAGGTGCTCGACCTCGTGGGCCTTGCGGACAAGATGCAGCGGTATCCCCACCAACTGTCCGGTGGTGAGCAGCAGCGGGTGGCGATCGCGCGCGCCTTCGTGAACCGGCCGCCCCTGTTGCTGGCAGACGAACCGACCGGCAACCTCGATCCTGCGACAAGCGTCGGGATCATGAAACTGCTCGACCGCATCAATCGCGTGGGGACCACGGTGCTCATGGCCACCCACGACGCGGCGATCGTCGACCAGATGCGCAAGCGGGTGGTGGAACTCGATGCCGGTCAGATGATCCGCGACGAGGCGCGTGGTGTCTACGGACAGGACCACCAGCCGTGAAACTCCGATTCATACTCAGCGAGACCTTTCAAGGTCTGCGACGCAACCTCACGATGACCTTCGCCGTCATCATCACGGTGGCCGTGTCCTTGACCCTCTTCGGAGCCGGGTTGCTCGTGCGCGCACAGGTCGACTCGATGAAGGACTACTGGTACGACCGGGTCGAGGTGTCGATCTTCCTGTGTGGCGCGAGTTCGTCGGTGCCCGCCTGTTCCCTCGGGGCGGTCACTCCCGAGGTCCGTGGGCAGATAGAGCAGGAACTCAACGCGCTTCGTCCGTTGGTGCAGGAGATCTACTACGAGTCGAAGGAGGAGGCCTACCAGCGCTTCCTCGAACAGTTCAAGGACTCGCCGGTCACCCAGAACGTCACTCCGGACGCACTGCCCGAGTCCTTCCGCGTGAAGCTCTCCGATCCCACCAAGTACGAGGTGATCGCGGCGGCCTTCGAGGGCAGACCCGGCGTCGAACAGGTCCAGGACCAGCGGCAGTTGCTCGACCGCTTCTTCCGGCTGTTGAACGGCCTGCAGGTGATCGCGCTGTCCGTGGCGGTTGCCATGTTGGTCGTGACGGCACTGCTCGTGGTGAACACCATCCGCGTGGCTGCGCACGCCCGCCGGCGGGAGGTGGGCATCATGCGTCTGGTCGGCGCCAGCAACTTCATGATCCGCATGCCGTTCCTGCTCGAGGCGGCGGTGTCGGCGGCGATCGGCGGGTTGATCGCCGTGGCGGCCATCGTCGCCGCCAAGGTCTTCCTCATCGACGAAGTCCTGGCTCCGTCGTACCAGTTCACGGCCTTCGTCTCATGGGATCAGATCATCGTGATCCTGCCCATCATCTTCTTCACCGGAATTGTGATCGCAATGATTGCAGCCGGACTGACATTGCGCCGATATCTGAAAGTGTGAAGGTACCCTTGAACATGCTCAATTCGTCCCGGGGACGCCATCGGGGGGTCCGCTATGCGGCCGCCACGGTGGCGCTCGGGCTCGCTGCGGGCATGGCGGCCTTCCCTGCGCACTCCGACGACATCAACGAACAGGTCGCCGAGGCCACCGACGATCTAGCGAGGGCCGACGCGAAGGTCGACGCCGCGATCAAACAACTCGACGCGGCCCGCGAGCAGTTGCCCGCCGCTCGCCAAGAGCTTGCGGCGGCACAATCCGAGCTGACGCAGGCCCAGCAGCGCAAGTCGGCCGCGGACGTGAAGGTCGCCGAGGCCATCGCCAAGGTCACGAAGGCCAAGCAGGAGATCGCTGAGACGGAGCAGCAGATCGCCTACTTGGAGCAGCGGATCGGTCGTATGGCCCGCGAGGTGTACCAGCAGGGCGGTCAGATCTCGGAGGTCGAGATCCTGCTCGATTCCGCAGACCCCGGTGACTTCGCCGCCCGCCTTGAGGCGCTGCGCAGTATCGCCGAGGACAACAACGACACGATGACCGACCTCGACGATGCCAAGGCGCAGTTGCAGACCCGCCTGGCCGGCCTGCGCATCCTCGAGGAGAAGGCCGAGGAGGCCCAGGCCGAGGCGCAGCAGGAGGTTGAGAAGGCCGCTGCCGCGAAGGCCCGTGCGGATGCCGCCAAAGCGAAGATCGACGAACTGGTCGCGGCGCGCAGTTCCGCGTTGCGGGATGCTCGCGAGCGCAAGTCCGACGTCCGCAAGCAGTACGACCAGTTGAAGGCTGAGCAGGAGCGGATCGCCGCGATCGCCCGGGCAGCGGCGGCGAAGGCCTCCGGCGGCCAGTCGGGGGTGCCGGTGAACATCGGCCCCGGTGGCCTCGCGTGGCCTGCGCCTGGAGCGCCGGTCGTGGGCAATGTCGGCCCGCGCATCCACCCCGTCTACGGCTACCGGTCCTGTCACACAGGTACAGACATCGGCGCCGGGATGGGATCGCCGATCCTCGCCGCCGAGGACGGCGTCGTGGTGTCGATCCAGAACGGTGGCCCGTACGGGCTGCACACGTTGGTCCAGCACGGCTCAGGTATCTCGACCATGTACGCCCACCAGTCCTCGACGTCGGTGAGCGTGGGCCAGAAGGTCAAGCGCGGACAGGTCATCGGCCGGGTCGGATCGACGGGGTGGTCGACCGGGCCGCACCTGCACTTCGAGGTCCACGTGAACGGCACCCCCTACGATCCGATGGGCTGGTTCGGCGGGACCAAGGGCCCGGTGCGGTGCTGACCTGATGGTCAAGGAGACGGGCCGCAAGGTCATCGCGGTGAACCGGCGCGCGCGCCACGACTACGCGATCGAGGACACGTGGGAAGCCGGAATCGTGTTGCAAGGCACCGAGGTGAAGTCCTTGCGTGCCGGGCGGGCATCACTGGTCGACGGATACGCGGAGGTCCGCAACGGCGAGGTCTGGCTCATCAACGTCCACATCCCGGAGTACGACCAGGGGACCTGGACGAACCACGAACCCCGCCGACCGCGCAAGTTGCTGCTTCACGACTACGAGATCCACCGATTGATCGGGAAGATCAAGCAGAGCGGCCTGACCCTGATCCCGATGCAGTTGTACTTCAAGGACGGCAAGGCGAAGGTCGAGATAGGTCTCGGTCGCGGCAAGAAGAGCCACGACAAGCGGCAGGACATCGCCGCCCGGGAGGCCAAACGCGATGCCGAGCGGGCAGTCGCCGCCGCGCGACGACATGCTCACTGACGCAGACCTGCCCGGCCTGTGGCGTGAACTCGGGATCCCGGGTGCCATCGACGTCCACACACACTTCCTGCCCGCTCCGGTCATGCGCGCGGTCTGGTCCTACTTCGACGAGGCGGAAGTCAACTACGGGGTGGCGTGGCCGATCACCTACCGCTGGCAGGACGACGAGCGGCTCGCCCACCTGAGGGCGATGCGGATCCTGCGGTTCACCGCTTTGGTCTACGCCCACAAGTCCGGAATGGCCGCATGGCTCAACGACTGGGCCCTCGAGTTCGCGGCTGACGTCCCGGACTGTCTGCCGACTGCGACCTTCTACCCCGAACCCGAGGCGCGGGACTACGTCGAATCGGCGTTGCGGCGCGGAGCCCGGGTGTTCAAAGTCCACCTGCAGGTCGGCGATTTCGACCCTCGGGATCGCCTTCTCGATCCGGTGTGGGGGCAACTCGCCGACGCCGCCGTGCCGGTGGTCGTCCACTGCGGATCGGCACCGCTGCCGGGGCGTTTCACCGGCCCCGGGCCCATCGGTGAGGTGGCCCACCGCTTCCCCGATCTGAGGCTGATCGTTGCGCACCTGGGCGCCGGAGAGTTCGAGGAGTTTCTGGAGCTCACCGAGACCCGCCCGCACACATGGCTCGACACGACCATGGGCCTGACCGGCTTCATGCAGGATCTGCGGCCGTTCCCTGAGGAGTTGCTGCCACGCCTGCGGGCGGCCTCATCGGAGGGCCGCATGCTGTTCGGCTCCGATTTCCCGAACATCCCCTACCCCTATGCCCATCAGGTGGAGGTGCTCCTCGAGGCGGGGCTGGACATGTCTGAGGTCCTGTGGGGTGCGCCGGCCAGGCTGTTCGGGGTCGTCTAGGCGCGTGTGCCGCGCAGGCAGCCGGACAGATCGGTCCGCAGGGTGGTGACCGCGTCCACCACATAGTTCTGGCGCATTCGCCAGGGCGCGCTCGGCCCCTGCTTCGGGAAGGAGCCCGCCGCGCGCTGGATGTACCCCGACTGCATGTCCATCAGCGGGCGAGGTTGCAGGGCAGGGGGAGGGTCGGGCACCACCGCGGCGTAGTTGCGCTCGTCCATCCAGTTCAGGACTTTGCAGACCAGCCGGGAGGACAGATCAGCGCGCAGGGTCCATGAGGCGTTGGTGTATCCCACGGCGATCGCGAAGTTGGGCAGCCCGGTGATCATCGCGCCGAGCAGGACGAACTGCCGGGGAAGGTCGACCGCTGTGCCGTCGACGGTCGGCTCGACGCCACCGTTGAGCAGCAGCTTGAGGCCGGTGGCGGTGACGATGATGTCGGCCGGCAGGACCTCGCCGGATTCCAGCCGGATCCCTTCCGGGACGAAGCGGTCGATCTGCGCGGTCACCACGTCCGCCTTGCCCGAGGTGATGGCGTGGAAGAGGTCCCCGTTGGGGGCCACGCAGACCCGTTCGTCCCAGACGTTGTACGTCGGGGTGAAGTGCTCGTCGACCAGGCGCTCGTCCCCGAGCTGCTTGACGGCCATGCCTCGCAGCAACTTCGAGGCACTCTTCGGGAAGCGTCGGGTGTATCGGTAGAACGCCGTGCTCAGGCCGATGTTCTTCGCCCGGATGAACCGGTGTGCCGCCCTGTCCGGCAGATGCCGGCGGGTGAAGTCCGCGACCTTGTCCGTGCGCGGCAGCGGGCTGATCCACGTGGGGGAGCGCTGGAGCATTGTGATGTGGGCAGTCTCGGGGGCCATGGCGGGGATGAGCGTCACAGCTGTCGCACCGGAGCCGATGACCACCACCCGTTTACCGCAGTAGTCGAGTTCCTCGGGCCAGAACTGGGGGTGGACGATCGTTCCCCCGAAGTCGGCCATCCCCTGGAAGTCGGGGAGGTAGGCCTCGTCGTAGTCGTAGTAGCCGGCACACGAGTAGAGGAAGTTCGCCGTAACGGTCCGGCCGTCGGCGAGTGTGAGTGTCCAGGTGGCCGTGGGCTTATCGAAGTCCGCAGCGACCACTTTGCTGTCGAACTGGATGTGTTTGTCGATCCCGAACTCGGCGGCCGTGTCCTCGATGTATCTCTTGATCGCGGGACCGTCGGCCAGCGACATCTCGTCGGTCCACGGTGCGAACGGGAAGCCGAACGTGTACAGGTCGGAGTCCGAACGGATCCCCGGGTACCGGAACAGGTCCCACGTGCCGCCCATCTCGGAGCGCGCCTCGAGGATCGTGTAGGTCCTGTCCGGGCACTGCTCCTGCAGGTGGTAGCCGGCGTCGATGCCCGAGAGCCCGGCGCCGATCACGACGACGTCGAAGTCCGGGTGCATGGGTACAGTCTGGCCGATCATGGTGGGGCTGCGGACCGCGGCGCCACCCATTGTCGCGAAGTCGCACGACACGCCGGCGTGTCGCTGCAACTTCGCAACAGCGGCTGCCTATGCGGGGGAATGGACGGGGCGCAGCGGGCGTTCAACTCCATGGACTGGTGTCGCAGGATGCCGGTACCGTGGCAATACAACTCAACAGGGGGTGAACGGTTTCGACAGCGGATGTGCTGACGAGAGAAGCGGGCTGAGGATGACGGTCATCTCATGAACGATCCGTCAAAATCACAAGTGCCGATTCCAAGCGCACTGACTTCGCCCTCGCTGCCTAAGCGAGCGTGAGTCCGTCGGCCTGAGGGTGCCTTCCCCTCAGTTCCCGGCGTCATTTAGAAGGCTTGCTGAGCGCCTCGGTCACGGAGGCGTGAGGGACTCCAAACAGTGACGTAGGCCGTGTTGGCGGATGGGTCGCGAGAACCCGCCAGGCTGAATGCACCGCACTGCGACTGCGCCCGGAGAAGAATCTGATACGCACCGTTGGACCCGGGTTCGATTCCCGGCACCTCCACGAAAGGCGGAAGACCCCCAAGACTTTGGGGGTCTTCCGCCATGTTCGGGCCACGAACGATCCGGCATCGATGATCATCGGCGGTCACCATGGGGACATGGGCCGGACGGTCATCAGTGTCGTGATCCCTGCGCACAACGAGCAGCGGACTCTGCCGGGGTGCCTCGACGCCGTCGACACAGCGGCACGACGCGTCAGCGGGTCCGTAGAGGTGGTGGTCGCCACCAACCGCTGCACGGACCAGACCGCCGACATCGCTCGACAACGCGGAGCCACAGTCGTGGACGTGCCGGGGCGCAATATCGCCCGAGTCCGCAACGCGGGGGCCACTACGGCACAAGGTCGATCGCTGGTCATGGTGGACGCGGACAGTCGGATGTCCGCCGGCACCTTGGCGGAGGTCCAGGCTCGCCTGACTGGTGGCAGGACCATCGGCGGCGGAGCCAGGGTCCTGCCCGAACGCTGGTCGCCCGGCATTGTGGCCACTGGCTTGCTGCTCGGTGTGGTCTTGGCGCGGCACCGGGTCACCGCCGGACTGTTCTGGTGTCGGCGCGACGACTTCCTCACACTCGGGGGGTTCGACGAATCGCGCATCAGCGGGGAGGATGTGGACTTCGCCCGTCGATTGCGCGCTCTGGGTGCGGCGCGAGGGCAGCGGTTCGGAACGCTGCGTCGCGGTCACATCGTCACGTCGTGCCGGAAGTTCGACGAGTTCGGCGACTGGTACGTGGTCCGCAACCCGGGTTTGGTCCGCCGCGTGCTGAAGGGGGATCCGGACCCGCAGGTCGACCGCTTCTACTACGGCTTCCCCAGGTAGGAGTGACTGCGCAACCACGCGACGGCGTCGTCGGCAGTCATGGGCCGGGCCCACAGGAACCCCTGAGCGAACTGGCCGCCGAGATCGGACAGGGCAGATCGGAAGAGCACACGTCTGAACTCCAGTCACTTAGGCATATCTCGTA
>CALFYG010000118.1 GCA_937952095.1 uncultured Micrococcales bacterium
GACCTCCGGCGTGGGCAACAGCCCCATCCGGGCCCAACGAAACACGGTCGGCTTGGACGCCCCGCAGGCCTCCATGACCTCCTCCGTGCTGGCCCAGCGCCGGGCCTCTTCGTGCTCGGGCACGCGCGGCAGTGTAGCGGGCGGGCGCTTGCGTTTTTGGACAACATGTTCAATTCTTGTATGAAACATGAACGACACGACCCAAGACCCCCCAAGCCACCCGGAAGACCACCCCGAGGACGACAACAGCAACACGCCTAGTCACACGAACGAGCGTAATCGCGGACGGGGAGAGCCGGAACCCTCCGAAGATCTCAGTTCCGGGGCCGCACAGGCCGATACTGCCGACATACCTCGAGAATGCGCAGGGAGGCGCGCCATGCATCGGCGAATCGCGGTACCTCTGATCACGGCCTTGGCAACATCGGCGCTGGCGGCGCCGGCCACGGCCTCCGACACGTCCGCGGCGGAGCTGACATGGCAGCCCTGCCCCTCCGAGGTCGCGCCCACCAAGGAGTGCGCCTGGCTGACGGTGCCCCGCGACTACGCCAAGCCCGACGGCCCCACCGTCAAGGTGGCCCTGGCCCGGATCCCTGCCACCGGTTCGGCCAGCGACAAGATCGGTTCGCTGCTGTGGGACGCCGGCGGACCGGGCGGTCCGAGCACGGAGTTCGTGGACTCCTTCGTCGAGCGCGTTTCACCGTCCATCCGAGAACGATTCGACTTCGTGGCCTTCGACCCGCGCGGCATCGGCGCGTCGATCCCCGCCCTGGAGGACTGCGGTCAGCCGTGGCCCGTGCGGCCGGCCCTCAACCCCTTGCCCAACTGGCGTTCGGTCCAGAAGAAGTCCGCGACCGTTCTCGCGGATGCGAACCGGGCATGCTTGCGCGAGAACCAGCGCATCGCTGAGGTGATGAGCACGAACAACGTCGTCAAGGACCTGGACCGTATCCGCGCGGCCGTCGGCGACAGGAAGCTCACGTTCTGGGGAACCAGCTACGGCACCCGCATCGGCTACGTCTACGCCTTGGCATACCCCAAGCGCGTGCGCGCCATGGTCATGGACGGCAGCATCGACCCGAGCAACGGGTTCCGGACGCTGCCTCGCGTGGGTGGGCTGAGCCAGGACAGCGCTCTGGCCTTCATCAAGAAGCAGGACCGGCCCGTCTACCGCACCGCAGTGCAGACCGCGGCATCCCTGACCGCCGACCCGATCGCCCTGCCCGATGGCACCACCTTCAGCCGGTGGGATTGGATCGACCTCGTCGGTGACCTGGTGCCGTTCCAGAACGCCTGGCCGGCACTGCCCCAGTACGCCGATGCCGTCGCAGCCGCCCGCCTTCAGGGCGAGCAGGGTGATTCCTCCCGAGCGTTCCTCGTCCGCGCCAAGGCGCGGCCCAACAGCAACGAGGGCGCCGGCTTCTCGATGGTGAACTGTCTGGACTACGCGCAGCGACTCACGGCGAAACAGCAGGCCGACCTCGCCGCCGCCAACGCCAAGCGCGGGCCGATCGCCGGCGGCAGCCTGACGCTCATGTACGCCATGGGCTGCTCGGGGCTGGACAAACTGACCCCTGATCCGGTGCCGCTGGTGAAGACCGCCACGCAGCGCGCGAAGCTCGCGAAGGTTCCGGTGCTGCTCGCCAACGCCACGAACGACGGTTCGACCCCGATGGCGTGGGCCAAGCGCATGCAGAAGGCGTTCGACCGGCCGATGATCCGCTACCGCAGCACCCAGCACGTCATCTGGGGCGCGACGTCATCGAAGTGCGTGAACGCCCCGATCGACAGGTTCGTGCTCACCGGCAAGATCCCGGCGAAGAGCAGGACCTGCGACTACGTGGCGTCCACGGCCTCATAGGACCTGCGCCACGCGAACGTCGGTTTGCGCGAAGTCCGTGCCCACGAACAACAGCGGCTCATCCAGATCGATCGCGAGGGCGTACGCAAATGTGTCTCCGTAGTTGAGGGCGGCAGGATGACCCGTTCCGCGGCCATAGACCCGGTAGGCCTCGCCCGCCAGTCGGGCTTGTGCCACAGATACGGGCAGCACCTCGATGCCCAGGGCGGCGAGGAACTGGTCGACCCGGCGGCTCGCGGCAGGCTCGCGTGAACGAGCCATGACACACATCAACTCTGTGTAGCTGCCCGCCGACATGCGTGAGTCTTCGACGAGGATCGTCCGAGCCAAAGCCTCGGCGTGCTGCTCCCCTTTGAGGACGGCCACCAGCGCCGAAGTGTCGACGATCACCGGGGCAGTCCGGCTTCGTCATAGAGGTCCTCGGCGTCCCAGCCCTCCGGCAGGGTCTTCCGGATCACAGACGCCAATTCAAGAGCCTCCACCAGCCGTCGCTCCGCGTGCGACCCGGACACCTGCTGCGACAGGGCATCCACTGCCTGTTCCACCGCACTGACCTGATCAGTCTCCAGTGCGCCCGCGAGGTCGCGGATCTTCTCCAGCACGCGCTCGTTCTTGATCGTCATCGCCACGACACCATGGTACCCGAGTACTGCAACCCTGGTACCCACTGTCATCTGTACTCACTTTCGAACCCGCGGAACAGCAGTAGGGTCGGACGGTGGAGACCAAACGCCCGGCACAAGAACGCATCGCCCGCCGCGTCCTGCATGTTCTCGGAGCCCTGCCCACCGGCGTGCAGCGCGCCATCGGCGGCAAGCCGATTCGCATCGATGGCCAGCAGTTGAACACCGAGGTCCAGATGGCTCTACGGCTGTTGAACCTGACGGCCGGCGAGACTTTCGAGACCAAACCCCTCGACCAGGGTCGTGAGGAGCTGACCGCCGAGGCGTGGGTCTTCGGCGACGCCCTGCCGGTCGACGAGGTGCGGGACCTCACCATCCCCGGCCCGGCGGGTCCGCTTCCTGCACGCCTGTACCGCCCTGCAGGCATCGACGAGCCCTCAGCGCTGCTGGTCTACTTCCACGGCGGTGGCTGGGTGCTCGGCGACGTGGAGGTCTCAGACTCGGCGTGCCGCTTCCTCGCCGTGAACGCCGGCATTACGATCCTGTCGGTCGACTACCGCCTCGCGCCCGAGAACCCCTTCCCCGCCGCCGTCGAGGACGCTGTCGCCGCCTTCCGGTGGGCCGTCGCGCAGGCCTTGTCGCTCGGCGTGGATCCCGCCGCGATCGGGGTGGGCGGTGAGAGCGCCGGCGGCAACCTCGCGGCGGTCGTCTCGCAGATCACCACCGCTGAAGCCGGTCCGGCACCAGCCTTCCAGTTGCTGTTCTTCCCGGTGACCGACCTGTCGACCAAACACAACTCCTACCGGCTTTTTCCGACAGGCTTCTTCCTCACCGAGGCGCAGATGGACTGGTACAAAGAGCGCTACCTGACCGATCCCGCCGAAGCCCTGGACCCGAGGGTGTCGCCGCTGCTGTCCGAGGACCTCACCGGTCTACCGCCCGCCTACGTTGCAGTCGCCGGCTTCGACCCGTTGCGCGATGAGGGCGAGGCGTACGCACGCCGGCTCAAGGAGGCCGGGGTGCCCACGACGTTGCGGCGCCACAGCGGACTGATCCACGGGATCATCAACGCCACCGGCGTAGGTCAGGCGGGCAAGTCGGCTCTGCAGGAAGCAGCCGGCGCTTTGCGGGTCGGGCTCGCTGCCCGGGCCGGCCTCGATCACGCTGCGTATCCCTCTGACGGGTGAAGCGCGCACTGCAGACGCTCACTCGCTGAACGCGCGCCGCAGCGTGCCATAGTGCTCGCGGACGGGGGTGGACGGGAGGGCGAAATGCGCACCACGATCGCAGCACTGACCACAGCAGGTGCGCTGGCCGTGGCCACGATCGCCGTCACCACCCCGAGCGCAGCAGCCTCGGTCCGGTACGCCTCGCACACGGTCGCCGATGGCTCGGGAGCACCGTGCACCCAGGCCGATCCGTGCTCGCTGTTCGACGCGGTCACCTTCGCCAGCGCCGGCGACATCGTGCAACTCACCGCCGATGAGTACTACCTCGATCGGCAACTCGACGTCTACGCGGACGACCTGACCATCCGCGGCCCGTCCGGGGTGGGCACACCCGGGAGCTTCGTCGCGTACATCATCTTCCGCGACGCGGCCTCCGGTGGACTCCCGGACACCACCTCGAAGCTGAGCTTCTTCGCGAACAACACGCACTTCGAACGTGTGGCTATCACCGGGACCGCCGACGGAGCCGCGGCGCTGGTCGGAGCCAGCGG
>CALFYG010000119.1 GCA_937952095.1 uncultured Micrococcales bacterium
CGCGACCACGCCAGCACCGCGCAGAACACGTGCACCTTCCGGCCCGCGATGACCTCCTCACCCCAGTCGATCGCCAGCACCTCACCGGGGGTCCAGATCGCCGGACGCCGGCCACCCGCGCGGGCCTGACCACGACGCCACTCACTCTTGGCCCGGGCGACCAGGCGCCGGAAGTTACGATCCGAGCCCTGGTAGCCGGCCGCCCGGGCGGCCGGCAGCAGCCGCTTCGCGCTGATCCTGCCTGCCGTCTTCCTCACACTCGTCACGACCAGCTCGGCGACCTCGTCGTAGTTCTTCGCCCGAGGCACCCGCTGCGGCGGGCACCCACCCTCACTGACCAGCTCATGGGCCTCGATGATCCGCTTCACGGTCTTGTGAGTGGTGCCGCAGATCTCCGCAGCCCCTCGATACGTGCCTACATCTCGGTAGGCGGCAATCACGTCCATACGTTCCTTCGCGTTCTTCAATGGAAGCCCCTGCGTGGTGTCCGGTGACTGGTTGGCACCGCCACCGTCACCACGCAGGGCCCTCCCCGTCGGCTACGACACGACACGAAGGGTGGGGACTTCTACCTGGCCACCAATGGGGACCTCGACCTGGCCACCAGTGGGGACTTTCTCATGGCCACGGACAGCCGCGGCAGTGGCACTCTGGTGCAATGACTGAGCAGTGGGACGTGATCATCGTCGGGGGTGGCGCGGCGGGCCTCTCGGCGGCCCTGACACTGGGCCGAGCCAGCCGCCGGGTGCTTGTCGTTGACGCGGGAGAGCCACGCAACAGGTTCGCCTCGCACATGCATGGCGTCCTGGGTCATGAGGGACTCGATCCGGCCGATCTCCTGCGGCGAGGTCGCGAGGAGGCGAGCGTTTACGGCGTGGTGTTCGTGTCGGACCTGGTGGTAGGGATCGATGAGGGCGACCAGGGGCTGTCCGTCCAGCTCGCTGGCGGCCAGACGATCCACACCAGGGCGGTGATCGTCGCCAGTGGCATCACCGATGAACTCCCCGCCGTCGACGGCCTCGCCGAACACTGGGGAACCGGCGTGCTGCATTGTCCGTACTGTCACGGGTGGGAGGTGAGGGATCAGCGGCTCGGGGTACTGGGCACGTCGGAGATCTCCACACATCAGGCGGAGCTGGTGCGCCAGTGGAGCCCACGACTCACCTTCTTCACCGCGGCGTGCGGCGAACTCGACCCCGAGGTGCGGCGGCGCTTCCAGGCTCGTGGTGTTGAACTCGTCGACATCGCTGTGGAGGCGGTCCTGCACGACGCCGGCCGGTTCGCGGGCGTGCGTCTGGCGGACGGCAGTGAGATCGTGCTCGATGCTCTCTTCACCGCGCCGACCCCCCGCCCGCACGACGGATTCCTGGCCGGTCTTGGTCTGGATCGCGAGACGAGCCCGATGGGCGAGTTCATCGCCACGGATCCGACCGGCCAGACCAGCCACCCACGGGTCTGGGCGATCGGCAACGTGGTCGACCCCACCGCGAAAGTGCCGATGTCGATCGGGCAGGGTTCCCAGACCGCCGCAGCGGTCAACACGGCTCTGGTGGCTGAGGAGTTCGACGAGGCTCTCGCTGCCCGGGCTCACCATGGGACGGCGGCCGATCACTGGGAGAGCATGTATGCCGAGCGCAGTCGGTGGTCAGGCCGGGTCAACGTCACGATGGCCGAGGTCGTTCGGAGCCTCCCGGCCGGGGATGCGCTCGACCTCGGCTGTGGTGAGGGTGGGGATGCGCTCTGGCTGGCTGAACAGGGCTGGCGGGTCACCGCCGTGGATATCTCGCCGACGGCGATCGCCCGCGCTGCGGAGGCCGATGGGGATCCTGACCACCGGGTGACGTGGGTCGCTGAAGATCTCGCGACGTGGCGCACGGAGGAGACGTTCGACCTGGTGACGGCCTCGTTCTTCCACTCCCGGGTCGATCTGCCGCGCACCGAGATCCTTCGCCGCGCAGCAGATCGGATCCGCCCCGGCGGACACCTTCTGCTGGTGTCGCACGTGTTCGAGACCGAGCAGGACATACCGCCGTGGGCCGTGCACAACCACGCCGAGCATGATGAAGCGGAGCAGCCGGTCCTGCTGGCCCCGCACGAGGAGGTCGCCGAACTCGATCTTGATCCAGCGCAATGGGAGGTCGTGATCCAGGAGGTCCGCAGTCGCGAGGCGATCGGACCGGACGGAGAGCAGCGGGCGATGGTCAAGGACGGCGTCGTCCTGTGGCGTCGCCGGGACGGCCACCCGTGAGCGATGACAAGGCCGCCGACGCGTCGGTCGCGTTGCAGGCGGTGTTGACCGCGATGGCCGGGCCCGATGCCATGCCGCGCCCGGGCCAGGTCGATGCGGTCGCCGCGCTGCTGAGCGGGGCGCAGCGCGTGCTCGTCGTGCAGGCCACGGGGTGGGGGAAGTCGGCGGTGTACTGGGCGGCCACCCTGGCCCGTCGCGATGCCGGAGCAGGGCCGACGATCGTTGTGTCACCGCTGCTTGCCCTGATGCGCGACCAGGTCGCGGCGGCTGAGAGTATCGGGATCCAGGCAGCCACGGTCAACTCGTCGAACAAGACCGAGTGGGACGCGGTGTTCGAGCGGCTCGACCGCGACGAGATCGACGTGTTGCTCGTCTCCCCGGAGCGCTTGTCCCATCCACAGTTCCAGGAGCGGGCCATGCCCGTGCTGAAGTCCAGCGGTCTGCTGGTCATCGACGAGGCGCACTGCATCTCGGACTGGGGGTTCGACTTCCGGCCGGACTACCAGCGGATCGCGCGGTTGCTGCTGGAGTTGGAATCGGGGACGCCGGTGCTGGCGACGACCGCGACCGCTACGTCGCGCGTCGTGGATGACCTTGCCGAGCAGTTGGGGTCGTCGACAACGGTCATTCGCGGCCCGTTGGCCCGCAAGTCGCTGCAGTTGGCGGTGGTCCCGCACTTGAACTACGGCCAGCGGATCGCCTGGGTGGACGAGTTCCTGCAGACCGCCGAGGGCTCGGGGATCATCTACGGACTGACGGTCGCCGTCGTGGAGCAGCTCGCGGCCTTCCTGCGCGAACGGGGTCATGACGTCGAGCCGTACACCGGCCAGACCCCGCCCGACGTCCGCGAGGAGATCGAGGCGCGACTGCGCGCGAATTCGCTCAAGGCGGTGATTGCGACATCGGCCTTGGGCATGGGCTACGACAAGCCGGACCTGGCGTTCTGCATCCACGTGGGTTCGCCGGACTCGCCGGTGTCGTACTACCAGCAGGTGGGCCGGGCGGGCCGTGCCCTCGACAGCGCGGTGGGGGTGCTGCTGCCTGCCGGTGAGTCGGACCAGGAGGTGTGGGACTGGTTCGCCACTGCCACCCTGCCGGATCCGGAGATGGCCGAGCGGTTGTTGCAGTTGCTCCGGCAGGAGCCGATGAAGACCGCCGAACTCGTCGAGGCGCTGGCCCGATCCAAAGGCAAGGTCGAAGTGCTGCTGAAGCAACTGCGGGTCGATGGTGTAGTGGACCTCAGCGGCGGGCGCTGGGTCGCCACCGGCCGGCCCTGGCGGTTCGACGCCGACAAGTACGACCGCATTGTCGACATGCGCCGGCGCGAGGCAGGGATCATGTCGTCCTACGCCTTGGGGCAGCGGTGCCTGATGCAACTGCTGACCGAGTCGCTGGACGATCCCGCCTCCGCGCCGTGTGGACGGTGCTCAGTCTGCACAGGGGAGTTGCCGCATCCCGGGCGCGCGCCGGATCCAGCGATCGTGGAGCTCGTGTACCAGTCGTTGCGGCGCCGGCCCGTGCGCATCACGCCGCGCAAGTTGTGGCCGTCCGGCAGCGGGCGCAAGGGGAAGATCGCCGGGATCGGGATCGGTCGCGCGATCACAGGGATCGACGGCGGGGTGTACCCGGAGCTTGTGGAGGAGACGTTCGGGCCGGACGCATCGCTGTCCCCGGAGTTGCGCGAGGCTTTTGCGGAGCTGATCGCCAGGTGGCGCCGCGAGGACATGCCGATCGTGACCGCGGTGGTTCCGGTGCCCAGCGCCAGCCACCCGTTGCGGGTGCGCGAGTTGGCCGAACTGGCGGCGGCGCAGTTGGGGCTTCCGGTGGTCGAGGTCTTCGCGCAGCCTGCCGCCGTCGAGGAGCCCGTCCAGGGTTCCGGGCGGTTGCGGCAGGTCACCCAGCGGCTCCAACTGCAGCGGTCGTCGGGGCCGGCCGGCACGGGGCTCGTGTTGATCAGCTCGAACGGCAGCAGCGCCAGCCGCTCGGCGGCATGAGCCGCCGTGGTCGAGAGGGCCAGGCTGACGGCCATCGCCAACCGGATCATCGGACAGGCTCCCGTTCTCATGGCCCAAAGAAAAGGCCCGACGCCACCGGCGCCGGGCCACGTCTATCCGACGTTGCCGCTAGTCGAGGAACTCGTCGACCGCGACCACCGTGTCACCTACATCAGCGCCGCATCGCTGGAAGCGGAGATCGTGCGAGCTGGTGCATTGTTCATCGATCTTGGATGGGAACCCGACACCACCACACTGGCCGCATCAGGATTTAGCGTTGACGCTCTCAGCGCTGACCTGCGCGGGTTCCTGGCTGCCGCGCGCAC
>CALFYG010000120.1 GCA_937952095.1 uncultured Micrococcales bacterium
GTACGACGTGCTGGCCATCAACGCTGCCTCGGCTTCGACCCAGATCTCTGGCCTGCCGTTCAGCGGCCCTGTGGGTGCGACCCGCGTGGCACTGATCGACGGTCAGTGGGTCGGATTCCCCACTCACAGCCAACTCGAAGACGCCGTCTTCGACATGGTCGTGGCGGGCCGGGTGGTCGGTGACGACGTGGCGATCATGATGGTCGAAGCGGAGGCGACAGAGGACGTCGTGGAACTCGTGCGCGGCGGTGCCCCGGCGCCTACCGAAACCGTCGTGGCCGAGGGGCTCGAAGCGGCCAAGCCGTTCATCCGGCAATTGTGCGAGGCCCAGTCCGACCTCACCGGGCGGGCCGGCAAGGAGACCCGGGAGTTCCCGGTGTTCCTCGACTACCAGGATGACGCCTACACGGCAGTTGAGTCCGCGGCCGGCGAGAAGTTGGCGCAGGCCTTGACGATCGCTGACAAGCAGGAGCGGGAGGGCGCCCTCGACACGATCAAGGAGGAACTGGCCGAGCAGCTCGCCGAGCAGTTCGAAGGCCGCGAGAAGGAGGTCAGCGCCGCCCTGCGCGCGGTGACCAAGAAGTCGGTCCGCCAGCGCATCCTGCGCGACAAGGTCCGCATCGACGGCCGTGGGCTCACCGACATCCGGGCGCTGTCCGCTGAGGTCGACGTGATCCCGCGTGCGCACGGCTCGGCGCTGTTCGAGCGCGGCGAGACCCAGATCCTGGGTGTCACCACGCTGAACATGCTGCGCATGGAGCAGCAGCTGGACACGCTGAACCCGATGACGCGCAAGCGCTACATGCACAACTACAACTTCCCGCCCTTCTCGACCGGCGAGACCGGCCGTGTGGGAAGCCCGAAGCGCCGCGAGATCGGCCACGGTGCGCTCGCCGAGCGTGCGCTCGTGCCGGTGCTGCCCAGCCGCGAGGACTTCCCCTACGCGATCCGTCAGGTGTCCGAGGCGCTCGGCTCCAACGGGTCGACGTCGATGGGTTCGGTGTGCGCCTCGACGTTGTCGCTGCTCAACGCCGGTGTGCCGCTCAAGGCTCCGGTGGCGGGTATCGCGATGGGTCTGGTCTCCGACGAGGTCGACGGCCAGATGCAGTACGTGGCCCTGACCGACATCCTCGGTGCAGAGGACGCGTACGGCGACATGGACTTCAAGGTCGCCGGCACCAGCGAGTTCGTCACCGCGCTGCAGCTCGACACCAAGCTCGACGGGATCCCCGCCAGCGTGCTCGCAGGCGCGCTCGAGCAGGCGCGTGACGCGCGGATGACCATCCTCGACGTCATGAGCGAAGCGATCGACGGCCCGGACGAGATGAACCCACTGGCCCCGCGCGTGATCTCGCTGACGGTGCCCGTGGACAAGATCGGTGCTGTGATCGGGCCGAAGGGTCAGATCATCAACCAGATCCAGGACGACACCGGTGCGGACATCACCATCGAGGACGACGGCACGATCTACATCGGCGCCTCCAACGGCGAAGCCGCCGAAGAGGCCCGGTCGATGATCAACGCCATCGCCAACCCGCAGATGCCCGAGATCGGCGAGCGCTACCTCGGCACCGTGGTGAAGACCACGAACTTCGGCGCGTTCGTCTCCCTGCTCCCGGGCAAGGACGGCCTGCTGCACATCACCGAGGTGAAGAAGCTCGTGGGCGGCAAGCGCATCGACAGCGTCGATGACGTCGTCAAGGTCGGGGACAAGATCCGCGTCGAGATCAAGGACATCGACGACCGCGGCAAGCTCAGCCTGGCGCCGGTCCTCGACGAGGTCGAGTCCGAGGACTCCGCCGAATAGTGAGTCCTCGCTCCCAGGTGGTTCTGCGCGACCCCGGGGGGATCACGGTGCACCGCACTGCGATCCCCTCGGGTCCGCAGGTCTTCACGGAGTTGATCCCTGCCGTGCGGTCGGTGTCGGTGGGCGTCTGGGTCCCCATCGGGTCGCGTCACGAGACACCGGCCACGGCCGGCGCCACCCACTTCCTGGAGCACCTGCTGTTCAAGGGGACGCCGCGGCGTTCCGCTCTCGACATCGCAGCTGACATCGAGGGCCTCGGTGGGGAGATCAACGCCTTCACCACCAAGGAGTACACCTGCTACCACGTCCGACTGCTCGACGAGCATCTCGACGTGGCGATCGATGTCCTCGCCGACATGCTGGGTTCGTCGCTGCTGCGGAGTTCGGACATCGAGGCCGAGCGCGGTGTGGTCCTCGAGGAGATCGCGATGAGCGAGGATGACCCGATCGACCTCGGCCGCACGGAACTCGAGCGGGAACTGTTCGGCACCCACCCCCTGGCGGGGCCGGTCGCGGGTACCGCGCACAGCGTCTCCACGATGCGCACGGCCGCGTTGCGCGGTCACTACCGCCGCTACTACACCCCCGACAACTACGTGATCACCGTGGTCGGCAACGCCTCTCACCGCAAGGTGGTCTCATCGGTCACTCGGGCCTTCGGCCTCGCCGATGCACCCGTGCGCGCCCCCAAGATCTCGAAACCGCCCACGGCCCCACGTACCCGTAAGGCACGTGTGGGCAAGGCCTTCGAGCAGGTGAATCTGCTGCGTGCCCACAGCGGCCCGTCGCGTGGCGACGGTCGCAGGTACTCGATGGCAGTCCTGCACACCATCCTGGGCGGCGGGATGTCGAGTCGGCTGTTCCAGGAGGTCCGGGAACGCCGCAGCCTCGCCTACTCGGTGAACGCGTTCCGCGCCAGCTACAGCGATGCCGGCGTCTTCGGTGTCCATGCCGGGTGCGCGCCGGAGAAGCTGGACCAGACGCGCGAGGTGATCGAAGCGGTCCTTCGGGAAGTGGCCAGCGCCGGTCTGTCGGCTGACGAGGTCGACGCCGCGAAGAACCAGGTCAAGGGTCAGATCGTGCTCGACCTCGAGGACCCCGGGATGCGCCTGATGCGGCTGGGAACGCGGGCGCTGTTCGGCGAGCCGATCATCGGTTTGAGCCAGGGTCTGGCGCGTGTCGACGGGGTCACCACCGACGAGGTGTGCGCGTTGGCAGAAGAGGTGCTGACCTCGCCGGCGGTGGAAGTTGTCGTCGGGCCGTCGGAGGAGGACGCATGATCCGGGTCGCAGTAGTCGGTGCCGCCGGTCGCATGGGCAGCACTGTCTGTGCCGCGGTTGATGCCGCAGACGACATGGAGGTCCTGGCGAAGGTCGATCTCGGAGACCCCCTCGACCTCGTCGACGACTGCGACGTGGTCGTCGACTTCACCGCCCCCGACGTTGTCATGGAGACACTGCGGCACTGTGTCCCGGCCGGTGTCCATGTGGTGGTGGGGACCAGCGGCTTCGACACCGCACGCCTGTCACAGGTGGAGGAGTTGCTGCAAGGGCACCCCGATGTCGGCGTACTGGTTGCACCCAACTTCAGCATCGGTGCCGTGCTCATGATGCGGTTCGCCGCCACCGCCGCCCCCTTCTTCGAATCCGTGGAAGTCATCGAGATGCATCATCCGGACAAGGTTGACGCACCGTCTGGGACGGCAGTGCGTACGGCGGAGATGATCTCCGCAGCCCGAGAGGGGCGTCCGTCTCCGGATGCGACGACGACGGCACTCGACGGCGCCCGGGGCGCGCAGGTCGAGGGCGTGACCGTGCACTCCGTACGTGCGCGCGGGCTCGTGGCGCATCAGGAGGTGCTGCTCGGCGGTGTGGGGGAGACGCTGACCATCCGTCACGACAGCCTCGACCGGGCATCGTTCATGCCCGGGGTTCTGCTCGGGGTCCGCAAGGTTGGCGAGCATCCCGGCCTGACCGTGGGTTTGGACTCCTTCCTGGGACTCGCATGACCGCACGCCGCGTGGCGCTGGTCATGGCGGGCGCCTTCGCCGTGTACGCGGTCCTCGTGGCCTGGCGCGGCTGGGACTTCATCATGACCGGGGAACCGGTGGCGATCGGGTTGGGGCTGGCGGTGCTGCTGCTGCCGCTGCTGGCCGGGTGGCTGGTGTGGCGCGAGGTCAGTTTCGGGTTCCACATGCAGGAACTCGGCGAACGCATCGAGATGGTCGACGAGCGTTCCATGGAGGAGCGCATCGCGGCGGCACAGGCCGATCCGAACGACTGGCAGGCCTGGTACTGGGCCGGTGTCTCGCTGCTGGAGGCAGGGGACAAGAAGCAGGCGCGGGCCGCCCTCGAGCACGCGTGGGATGTGCGCAACGGCTGACGGGGAGCGGGGCGCCTGTTCAGGGGACGTCAACCCGTCATCGCGCCTGCTCCGCGATTCATCGACCGTGCGCAACGACGACGGCTCGCGCCGAAGCCTCCCGCTAGGCGTTCAGCGCGCGTTAGGCTCAGGCCTACGGCAGTTCCGATCGTTGTGGCGGCGGACCTCCCTACTGCTGGGTGAATCCTTGAAGGGAGGCGCCACAGCTATGCGTCTAGTTGATGGCCCTCTTCGACAATTTGGCGCGCCAGGATCGGGCCTCTTCGACCACCTCATGACCCTGAGCTACATTTTCCGGCTTCTGAAGCCGTCGCGGAGGAGTCAGGTTCTCCGCCAACTGCCTCAGGGCTAGCCAGTGAATGAGAGTTCCGGTGTCG
>CALFYG010000121.1 GCA_937952095.1 uncultured Micrococcales bacterium
CCGACCGCGTTCACACCCATGTCGGCGGCGATCTGCGCGCCGACGTCATTGGCCGCCTGCGCCTCATCACGCAACTCGTCGATGAGTTCCTGCTGCAGGGTCGAGGAGGCGCCGATGCCTAGGTCGGCGGCCGGCATCGACCACGTGGTGATGATCTCAAGGGTGCGGCCACGATCCTTGGCAGCCGCCGCGGCCCACCGCAATGCCAGTTGCGAGCCCTCTGACCCGTCATAGCCAACGATCACTGAACCAGACATGACACCCTCCTCCACCTCGTGGCCGGTGCCTTGTCAGGTGACACGCCTGACGAACGCATCGACCCCTCACTTCCAAGTTTACGCCCGTCGCACCGGTTGAGGTCGAGCGCTGATCCTCCGGATGACGTAGCGGTGGGGACCCACCCCGGGTTTGTCCCACTCGGGTCCAACCACCACCCAGTCGCTTCGCTGATACAGGCCGAGGGCGCGCACCCGCGCCGTCGCCCAGAGGTAGCCCACAGCCAGTTCGGCGGAGAGGTCCTCGGCGGCGGCCAGTAGCGCAGTGCCGACGCCTCCCCGATGGTCAGGCAGGACCGCCATGGAGCGCAACTGCCACTGCGGCTCCTCGATCTCGGCCAAGTCGGGACGCGGCCATGGTGCCGGACCGAGCGAGCAGGCCCCGATCACGTGGCCCTCGATGACCGCTGCGAGGTGGTGCCAACCGGGCGGGAACCCTGTGTCACCAGGCAGGGGACCCTCAGGGCGCAGCACCCGCAACTGGACGTGCCGGACCTCTGATTGCGATGCCGGACGGACGATCAGCACATGATCACAGTAGTTTCAGGTCCATGGCCTACAGAGACGTGATGCGGTGGTTGGGACACAAGCAATGGTTCGCCTGGACGGCGGCCCGACTGGCTCCGTTGGACGCCAAGGTGGTGCAGAAGACCGGCGGACGCTTCGGGCTCCTGGGCAACTACGGGCTTCCGCAGTGCCTTCTCACCACCACGGGGCGCAAGTCGGGGCAGAAGCGCACAGTCACGCTGCTCTACGGGACCCGCGCACCCGACGAGTACGTGCTCATCGGCTCGAACTTCGGACAGGCACACCACCCGGCGTGGGCGCTGAACCTCGAAGCCGACCCGGAGTGTGTTTTCACCGTGAACGACGAGCCCCGCGACATGACCGCGCGGATGGTGACCGACGAGACCGAACGTGAGCAGATCTGGCAACTGATGTACGAGGTGTGGCCGGCGTACAACGCCTATCGCGGCCGGGCAGGACGAGACATCAAGGTCTTCGTGATCACACCGTCAGACGTTGGCGACAACTAGGCTCGCGCCACCGAGCGCCGCCACCACAAGCACGGCCATTCGGGCAGCCGGGACCGGGATCCTGCCGGCGACCAGGGCTCCGATGAGCGTGCCGATGACCACGCCGGCCAGCATCCACCATTGCGGGGCGATGTAACCGATGACGACCGCGGTCACCAGGTTCTGCACGAGGAAGAAGAACTGCAGCGTGGCGCGGGAGTGATCGGGCGCCCACCCGGCGTTGGAGGCGTACATTCCCACCGGCGGGCCGCCCACACCACCCACGACGTTGAGCACCGCCGACGCGATCCCGGCACCGATGGCGCCGGGTAGCCCGCGGAACCACGACCACGAAGCGCCCCGGGCCAGCAGGAACACCCCGATGAGGACCGCGACCCCGGCACCGACGGCCACCAGGGCTGTGTCCGCGCCGGCCAGTGCGGCCACGACCACAGGTGTGGCGAGCAGGGTGGGCAGCAACAACGAACCTGCATCGCGGAATCCGATGTGACGCCATTGATGCGTCAGCGGGATGAAGGATGCCAACGCCGACAACACGACGATCATGGCCACGCCGTCACGCGGGCCGAGCAGTGCGAGCATCGCCGGAGCAGCGATCAGGGAGAAACCCAGACCGGTGACCGATTGGGCGAAGGCGCCGACGATGAGCGACACCGCCACCAGGACGACGAGCCACTCCATCAGCAGACCCTCCCGTCCCAGGATACGAAGCGACCCGGCTCCCCCCTCGCGAGCCGGGTCGATCTTGTGGTTCCCGGATCAGATGGGGGGAGAAACGTGAGTCTGCTCACTCGAGCAGCGTCGACCTACTCGATGGTCAGCGTGTGGTTCTCGATGACGGGGTTCGCCAGCAACGTCTCGGCCAAGTGCTCGAGTTCGATGCGGCGCTCCTCGGTGATCTGGCCCTCGACCTCGATCTCGAAACGCTTCCCCTGTCGCACCGACACGACCCCGGAGAACCCGAGGCGTCCCATCGCGGATTGCACGGCCTGCCCCTGCGGATCGAGCAGTTCGGCCTTCGGCATGACTTCGACAATGATTCGCGGCACGCCTCAACTCTAGGCGCATGCCGGACACCGTCAGGCAGTGGTGGGCGCCTCGCCGACGTACTTCACGAACTGCGTGTAGTCCGCCTCCACGAGATCGGCGTACCGCACGGCGTAGCGCGCGACCGCCTTCGGGAAGGAGTCCGTGTCGCCGAGGTAGGCATCGATGGCGATCCGGTCGCCGGTCACTGCGTGGGACCGGGCGAGGGCGAAACCGCACAGGCGCGCGTACCGGGGCATCGCCTCCGGACCCATCCGCTGATAGGACGTGACGACCGGACGCAACTGGCTGACGAAGTAGTCGCGATCGCGCCAGCGGCTGAACCCGAGCAGCGGGTCCGGTTCGCTCTGGATGAGGGCCTGTCCGAGGGCGATCCGGCGGGCCTGGTTGCCACGGTGACGGAACTCCGGAAGCACGTAGGGCTGCAGGACCGACTGCCGCGCCTCCTTCACCTGCAGCGCGACGAGTTCGTGGCGGCGGGTCCCCTGCAGAAGCACCACGAAGGTCCGCAGACCGACGTCGGAGACCCCGCGCACGAGCATCCCCACGTCTGCGATGCGGTACTCGGTGAGCATCTGCTGCACTTCGGGGGTCACGCTGGTGAAGTAGGCGCTCATGAGGTCGGTGAGACCCTCGTGGACCTGCACCGCAGCCTCTTCTGAGAGCCAGTCGGTCAACGGGTGGATAGGCGCGGCATGGCGTAACTGCGGAGCGGCGCCGTCCTGCTCGATCATGTCGGCGTACAGCATCGCCTCGTCGGTGAAGGCCAGGTCGCGCTGCCGGCGAGCTGACTTGTCCACCGCTCGCGACACCTCACCGTCAGGGAGCCCCGCGAACCAGAGATTCAGCCGGTCCTGGTCCGCGGCCCACGCGATCCCGCGCCGGTACCCGTCGACTGCTGCCCGCGCGACCGCACGCTGATCCTTGCCCGGCGCTCCTGTCACCCGCACTGCCAGCGCCATGGCCACCGCCATGCGCTTGACGTCCCACTCCCATGGGGCGCGCAACGTCTCGTCGAAGTACCCGAGGTCGAAGACGGCGTCACCGTCGGGTGAGCGGTAGTACCCGAACGTGCAGGCGTCCACATCGCCACACGCCTGGACATGGATCTCGGAGACCGGGGTCACGGCGAGGTCGGCCGCCATGACCACGTCGCTGCCGCGCAGATAGCTGTGCACGTCATGGGCCATGCGCTCGTGGCGGATCCCGACCAACGTGGGGATGCGGTCATGGTCCTGCTCGAGCACGAGCGCGAGGGGGTCCGGGCGGACCTGGGAGCGGTAGAGGTCCGTGTGGGCGTCATGCGGGACGCGCTGGCGGGCGTCGAGTCCGCGCTGGACGCGCTCGTCGAGCGTCCCCGCGGTCTTCAGGCCATGCCACATGCAACCGAGTGTACGGAAGCGGACACGGTCAAGCCCCGCGCGCGGTCGGGGCCGCCATGCGTACCGAACTGGTTGGCTTGGTCCAGCAGAGCCCGCTATCTCAACCAGTTTCGTACCCGGAAACGCCCGTTTGGCCCCTTTTGCCTGGCAAATCACGTACTGAACTGGTTGGTGCGGAGGAGTGCCCAACCAGTTCGGTACGGCTCACGAGTTCCAGGCCTCCCAGGCCGATGCCACCATCTGCTGCAGGTCGTGGGTGGCCGACCAGCCCAGCTCTCGGTGGATCTTGTCGACCGTCGCCACCAGTTGGGCCGGATCTCCGGGCCGCCGGGGGGCGATCTGCGCAGCCACGTCCCTGCCGATCGTCTCCGAGACCATGTCCATGACCTCGATGACCGACACACCCTGGCCGCGGCCGACGTTGAAGGCTGTGCCGAGGGTCTGCCCCTCACACGCCGCCGCGGCGGCCACATGCGCGTCGGCGAGGTCGGCGACATGGATGTAGTCGCGGATACATGAACCGTCCGGCGTCGGGTAGTCGTCGCCGAAGACCTGCGGCCGCTTCCCCTCGCTCAGGGCGCGGAAGACCATGGGGATCAGGTTGAAGACGCTGGTGTCGCCGAGATCCGGGCTGGCCGCTCCGGCGACGTTGAAGTAGCGCAGTGAGATCCATGAGAGGTCCCGGTTGACCGCGGCGTTGCGGGTCATCCACTCCCCGATGACCTTCGTCTGTCCATACGGCGACTCCGGTTGCAGCACCGCGTCCTCGGACACGAACTCCTCGGCCGGGGTCCCATACACGGCCGCCGAGGACGAGTAGACGAAGTTGCGGGTGCCAGCCTGCGCCATGGATTCCAGCAGGGTCAACATCCCGTCGACGTTCTCTCGGTAGTAATACTCCGGCCGCTCGACGGACTCCCCGACCGCCTTCTTCGCAGCCAGGTGGACTACCCCTGCCACGTCGTGTTCGCGCAGCGCAGCCGTCACCGCGGCGCTGTCGCCGACGTTCGCCTGCACAAGTGGCACGTCCTGCGGCACCTTGCGCGCAAGTCCCGTGGAGAGGTCGTCGAGCACCACCACGTCCCGGCCGCTGGCCTGCAGCGACCGGATGACATGCGCGCCGATGTATCCCGCGCCCCCCGTGAGCATCCATGTGGTCATGTGAAGTCCCTTCCCGTGAGCGTCTCGTAGGCCTGCACGTACTTGGCCCGGGTCCGCTCCACGACCTCCGGCGGCAGCGGCGGCGGCGCAACGTCCGACGCCGGATCCCAGCCGGAGTCCTTGCGCAACCAGTCCCGCACGAACTGCTTGTCGAAACTCGGAGGAGCGCTGCCGGGTTCCCAGGTCGCGGCGTCCCAGTACCGCGAGGAGTCGGGTGTGAGCACCTCGTCGGCCAGCACGATCGCGCCGTCGGGGCGCACCCCGAACTCGAACTTCGTGTCGGCCAGGATCAGTCCGCGCTCGAAGGCGAGTGACCGGGCCCGGCCATAGATCTGCAGCGAGAGGTCGCGGACACGCGTCGCCGTCTCGCGGCCGATCAGACCGACGACATGGTCGAAGTCGATGTTCTCGTCGTGCTCCCCGATCTCGGCCTTGGTCGCCGGGGTGAAGATCGGCTCCGGAAGCTCCTGCGACTCCTGCAATCCCGCCGGCAATTGCACGCCGCAGACCGCGCCCGCCGCCTGGTAATCGGCCCAGCCGGAGCCGGACAGGTAACCCCGGACCACACACTCGACAGGCAGCATCTCGAGTCGCTGGCACACCAGCGCTCGGCCCGCGACCTGTTCCGGCACATCGGTGGAGACCACGTGGTTGTCGACGATGTCCTGCAGCTGATCGAACCACCACAAAGAGACCTCGGTGAGGATACGTCCTTTGTCCGGGATCGGTGTGGGCAACACCCAGTCGAAGGCGCTGATGCGATCGGAGGCGACGAACAGCAGTCGGCCGTC
>CALFYG010000122.1 GCA_937952095.1 uncultured Micrococcales bacterium
TCGAGCAGGCCAGTCGCCACGGGTGGGCGCTGCGGGTCGTGCACGCCTGGGACGTGGCTGTGATCGGGTTCGACGCGAACACCTCCACATACCCCCACGGCGGCATCCTCGACGAGGTGGGCGACGCGGAGACCCGTCTCAGCGCCGAAGTGTTGGCCGGGCATGCGGACCGCTATCCCGACGTCGCCCTCGAGGTCACAGTGCAGCGGGGCGCGCCCGCGAAGGTCCTCGTCGACGCCTCAGGTGACTGTGACCTGCTGGTGACCGGGTCGCGGGGGCGGGGCGGTTTCGCGGCCCTGATGCTCGGATCGGTGAGCCACAAGGTCCTGCACCACGCGCAATGCAGCGTCGCGGTCGTTCCGTGAGTCAGTCCGGCCGCCGTGCGATCTCCGCCAGCACGGCGCGGCGCAGGCCGTCGAGGGTCTTACTCACCCCGTCGAGGAACACAGGCAGGTCTCGCACGCTGTCGTAGTCGGCGGTCACCCCGAAGTTGATGGTCCCGTTGTACGACACGATCGCGGTCGAGATGCGCACGCCGGGGCCCAACGGGACGAAGGGGATGAGGGTCTGCAGTTCTCTGCCGAGCAGGTAGAGCGGAATCTGCGGGCCTGGCACGTTCGTGGTGACCGTGTCGAAAGCCCGTAGATTCACGTTGGCCGCCACCCGACCGGCGGTCGCGAACAGCATCGGGGGCACGAAATCCGCGAGCCCGATGATCGAGTCCACGGTCAGCGGAGTCCCGCTCTTCTTCACCCGGTCCATCTGCCTGGTCATCGCGTGCAGGCGCTCGACCGGATCGTCGACCCCGATCGGCAGCTGCGCGAACATCGCGGACACCTGGTTGCCGCCGGTGCTGTCGCCGGGCATGCGCATCGACACCGGGATCATCGACTGGATCTGCAGGGGGCGCATGTCGATCCCGCGGGATGCCAGCAACTCCCGGAAGCCGCCCGTGACAGCGGTGAGGATGACGTCGTTCACCGTACCGCCGAAGGCGTTCTTCACCGCCTTGATCGTGTCGAGGTCACCCTCGACCCAGCCCCAGCGGCGGTGTTGGCCGATGGCCCCACCCAGCGTGGTCTCGGTGCTCAGCAAGCGGCTGCCCACGGAGGTGCTTCCGACGGCTCGCACCGCCATGTGTTCGGCGAACTCACGGGGATGGCTGACGCGGCTGACGATCCGCGTGAGGTGCTCACCGGGCCGCATCACCGAATCGACGACCGCATCGGTCACCAGGCCGACGGTTCCGGGTGCGGGCTCCGGTTCCCAGGAGCTCGGCGGGGTCTCGCGGCCCTCCGGGTCGGGGTCGAGGATGACCTCCATGATGTCGTGGCCGGACAGCCCGTCGATCATCGCGTGGTGCGCCTTGTTGATCAGCGCCCAGCGGCCCTTCGCCAGTCCCTCGACCAGCCAGATCTCCCACAAGGGGCGATCGAGGTCGAGCCGCTGCGACAACAGCCGACCGGCGAGCCTCTGCAGTTGTTCGGCTTTGCCCGGTTTCGGGACAGCGGTGTGACGCACGTGGAACTCGAGTTCGAAGTTCTCGTCGTCCACCCAGATCGGCTGTCCGATGTTCAGCGGGACGCTCTGGATGCGCTGCCGGTACCGCGGTACTTGGTCGAGGCGGGAGTCGAGGTGTGCGCAGAGGTCCTCGTACTTCGGTGCCGGCCCTTCGAACACCATGAGTCCGCCGATGTGCATGGGTTGACCGTCGCGTTCCAGCAGAAGGAAGGTCTGGTCGAGTGGGCTCAGGCGATCTGGCATCGCACCTCCTAGGTGGATTCAGACTAGATCACGCCGATCGCCTGGCATTGCGTCGCCTCACGGTCGCTGTGGTGCTCGGTCTAGCCGCTGGCGGCCACGGCGCCCAGTGCGGCATCCGCGACGACCTCCGGGTTCTCGGCGAGCCAGTCGAGGATGATCCGGGCCGTCGCCTCCGGCTCCTCGATCTGCGGCACATGGCCGACGTTGTCCATGAGGTGGAAGGTCCACTCGGGCCTGCGGCTCGCGGCAGCTTGCGCGGAACGAGCCGAGACGATCCGGTCCCGGCCGCCGTGGATGAGCAGGACCGGAGTGGCCAAGGACTGCAGTCGCTTTACGTAGTTCTTGCCCTGGCTCATCAGTACTACGGAGCGTGCGGCCTCGACCAGGTGGCGAGCTGTTCCGCGGAACTGTCGACGCACCTCCGCCTGCGCGATGGCCGCGTCGAAGGCCTCCCGCGGGAGTCGTGTGGGGTCGACGGTGACGACTCGCAGCATGCGGGTGACCTGCTGTTCGGCCGTGGCCAGGCGGGTCCACAGGTCCACGATGAGGGCGCCGATCCCAGGCGTGGCCAGAACGGCGAACTCCAGGATCATCCGCAGGTCGCCCACCATCACACCGGCCGCCGGGAGCGCGGGGGCGATGAGGACCACGCCGGAGGTCGTGCGCGGTGCCGACGTCGCCTGCACCACTGCCAGGAGCCCACCCATCGAATTGCCCATGAGTACGGCCGGAGTGCCTGTCACCTCGGTGAGGAAGCGGTGGATGACGTGCTGGTTCGCGTGCACGCTTGTGGACCGGTGGCCGGCTTCGGTCAGCCCGTGTCCTGGCAGGTCGAGTGCCACCACGCGGCACACCTGCGTGAGGTGGGGCGCCACCAGATCCCAGTTGAGCGCGGACCCGCCCAGTCCGTGGATGCAGACGATGAGAGGGCCGTCCTCAGGCCCGCCGTAGTCGCGGTAGTGGGTGGGTCCGTCGATGTCGATCCAGTGGTCGTTCTTGGTGGCGGTCTGGGTGCTCACATCTCACACCTAAGCACGCCGGAACCGTCGCGGACCGCCGGACCACTGTGCGACATCACACATGCTGCGCGACGTGACGACGGCGATGACCGGGTAGCCGCCGGTGGTGGGGTGGTCCGGCCCCAGGATGATGGGCAGCCCGTTGGGCGGCAGTTGCACCGCGCCGCGCACCATCGGCTTGCTGGGCAGGGTGTCTGCGCGTGTGTCCAGGGGTGTTCCGCGCAGGCGGATCCCGATGCGGTCGGACTGCGGGTCAAGCTCCCAGATCAGCTCTGTCAGGCGGTCAAGAAGACGGTCCGTGCCATCCGGGCCTGGCAGGACGGCGAAAGTCTCCGCGGGCGGGACCGCAGCGACATGGTCCACCAGCGGATGCCCGACACGCTGCGCGCCGGTGGGCAGGACGTCGCCTATACGCACCACGGGTGGTCCCAAGCGGCCCAGTGTGTCGTGGGAACGGGAGCCCAGGACTGCCGGTGTACTGATCCCTCCGGACACCGCGAGGTAGTAACGGATCCCCGTATGCGCTGCGCCGAGGCGAAGACGGCTCCCGGGAGCCACGTGCAGGGGCGTGTGGGTGCCCGCACTGCGCCCGTCGATGTCGACGGGGCCCTGCGCGCCCGTTACCGCGATGGTCAGGTGTCCCATCGCCTCGACCTCCACGCCGCCTCCCAGGATCTCCAGCGAGGCCGCTTCGGTGGCGTTGCCCACAAGTCTGTTGGCCAGTTGCCAGGCCCTGGTATCGAAAGCACCCGCCCTGGGGACCCCGAGGTGGGCGTAGCCTCGTCTACCGCTGTCCTGGACCAGGGTCTGCGGGCCCGCGGCGAGGATGCGGATGGCCCTCATCGGACGAACCTGACCTGATCACCCGGCGCGAGCAGTGCAGGAGGCTCACGATCCGGGTCGAAGAGCCACACATCGCATCGTCCGACGAGGTGCCAGCCGCCCGGGGACGCCGTCGGATAGACCGCGCAGTAGCCGGCAGCGATGGCGATGGAACCCGCGGGTACCTGCGGGCGGGGGCGTTCGCGTCGCGGCAGGTGCAGACGTCGATCCAGGCCGGTCATGTAAGCGAATCCGGGTGCGAAACCGCAGAATGCCACCGTCAGGATCGCCTCCTCGAGCAATGAGATCACACTGTCCCGGCTCATGGCCGCGGCCTCCGCGACCTGCTGCAGATCCGGTCCGTCCCAGGTGGCGTTCAGGAGGGCGGGTTCCCGCGGCGCCAGACGGGGAGGGTCCGCCGGGAGCACGTCCACCGCCGCCTGCGCGCGGTCGCGCGGACCCCGGAGGAGGACGTGCCGCTCGCCCGGCACGACATCGTCAAGGCCGTGGCGATCGATGGTGGTGGCCACAGCGATGGGATCGTCCGTGAGGAGCAGCCAGCCATCCTCGCCGAACGGGATCAGGTCCATGGTCGCGCCCGTACCACGATTCCCGACTCCTCGAGGTGGTCCCGGATGCGCCGGGCAAGATCAGCCGAGCCAGGGGTGTCGGAGTGCACACACACGGATTCGGCGCGCATGGCGATGACTCGGCCGTCCACTGTCACCACCTCGCCGCGCGCCAGCCCGGCCACCTGTCGAACGACATCATGCGTGTCACTCAGCACTGCTCCTGGCTCGCTGCGGGGGACCAATCGCCCGTCGGCCAAGTAGGCGCGGTCGGCGAACCCTTCGAGGATGGTCGTGGTGCCCGCAGCCGCTGCCGACTCCACGTACAACGAGCGCGGCTGACCCATGAGCGAGAGGCGGGTGCCGAGCCGCTCGGAGGCTGTGAGGACAGCGGCGACCAACGCCTCTGCGACGGCGAGATCAGTGGCTGCGGCGTGATACAGCGCGCCGTGGGGCTTGACGTAGTCCACGCCCGCGGGGCTCACGTGAGCGAGTCTTTCGATCTGCGCGACGATCTGGGCCGTCAAGACCGGCGCCGGCACGTCCTGCCGCACGCGACCGAAGCCGGCAGTGTCCTCATAGGAGGGATGCGCGCCGATGCGCACGTCGCGCTCCGCTGCCAGTGTGGCTACCCTGCGCATGCTGGCGTCGTCCCCGGCGTGGCCACCACACGCGATGTTCACACTTGTCACGACCTCGACGATGCGCGCGTCGAGGTCGGCGTGCATCTCCCCGACGTCGGCGTTGAGATCGATGGCGTTCATAGTTCCGATGGTCCCTCTCGCAGGTAGACCAGATCAACGGCGTGGCGCCCCGCGCGCTCTCCTGCCTGTTCGTACTTGGTCCTGGGGCGGGTGGGCACTCGGGATCCGTCGTGCGTGCAGATCAGTTCCGATCTGGTCCCAAGGACCTCGCGCATGACCTGTGCGTAGTCGCGATCATCGGTGGCCAGGTGCAGCGAGCCGCCGGGTTCCAGGACCTTGACGACTGCGGAGGCGAATTCCGGTCGTACGAGGCGGCGCTTGTTGTGGCGGGCTTTCGGCCAGGGGTCGGGGAAGAAGACAAGGATCTGCTGCAGGCTCGCGGGCGGCAGGCGGCGCACGATGAGATCGAGCGCGTCGCCATGCAGGACACGAAGGTTGGTGAGCCGACTTTCCTCGATGAGGAGCAAGGTGCGGGCGATGCCCTTGGTGTGGACGTCCGCAGCGATGTAGTCCCACTCCGGGTGCTCAGCCGCGGTGAGAAGCGCGGCATCTCCGAGCCCGGACCCGATCTCAAGGACACGGGGGGCGTGCCGTCCGAAGTTCGCGTCGAGGTCGAGGGGATCCGGCGCCTCGGCGAGGTCGTAGAGGCGGCCCAATTCCACGAGCGCATCACGTTGTCTCGGGGACAATCGTCCGCGGCGGGCGTGATAACTGCGGATGGCTTCGACCACGTCGTCACGCTACCGATAGAATGAGAGCGACTCCGCTGAGGCGGGGTCTTTTGGTGGGTGTAGCTCAGCCGGTAGAGCACCTGGTTGTGGTCCAGGGGGTCGCGGGTTCAAGTCCCGTCACTCACCCCAGGTCGCGCAGGACCCCGGATGCTTCCGGGGTCCTGCGTTCATGTTGGGGCTGGGCTGCATGAGCGCCCCGGCCTCACTCACGGGGCTGAGGTCGGTCCGGCGAGGGCACACGGCTTCAGCGCACCGTGATGATCCGGTTTCCGGCGCCCACGTACACGTCGAACTCCCGACCATCCGCCAAGGTGACTTCGATCTCCCATCGAGCACCGAAGTCGTCTTCCCTGCCCGTCCACGTCACGCGCGCTGGTTGCCCGTACTCCCGCTGCATGTGCAGGCGGGCCGCACGTGCAGCAGCCTTGCGTTGATCTGACCCACGGACTGCGGGGGCGGGCTTGCCCGTCCGTTGCTTGAGCCCTTTGGTGATCACCTTGACGACTGCGCCGCTGCGCGACACGTAGACGTCGTACTCCCGGCCGGCGCTAGTGACCTCAATCTCCCATCGAGCACCGAAGTCGTCTTCGCGTCCTGTCCAGGATGCACGTGCGGAGGCCCCGGTCATCTCCGCTACATGGTCTCGGGCTATCTGGCGCGCGCGCTCGCGGTCGGATTGGCTCGCCGTGCCCGCTGTCGAGTTGACCGAGCTCGGCCGATCGCCGTCGGAAGCTCCTGAAGGGACCGTCATCCCGATCACGACACCGCCTCCCAGCAGGGCGACGGCGGCGAAACCTGCAATTGCCTTGGTCGAGGTTGAAGTGGTCATATAAGCAATGTTAAACAGGAATTAGAGTACGTGCATATGATCGCAGTCTCAGTGGCAGGTCGAGTGACTCCGCAGGGCGGTCACGGATGGGCCAGGGTTGAGGTCCCCCCGTAAGTCTGGGGCATCGACGGGATCCCCGGAGACCAAGGAAAGGGGCACAACTCCGGCCCAGACCGGAGCATCGAGATCGCTCGGATCGTCGTCCGGTGGCCCGTCGCTGATCTTCACCGACCATTCGGTCAGTGGCAACGAAAGCACAGAGGTGGCGGCGAGTTCCTTGCGCGTGGGGGCCCTAAGAGTGGACCATCGTTGCGGCAGCAGGTGTTCGGTGAGCAGGCGAAGGCCCTCGAGTGCGTCATCACCCTCCAGGGCAGTACACGATCCGAGAATCATCGCGCTGCGGTAGTTCATCGAGGACTCGAATGCGCTGCGCGCGTACACCAGTCCGTCCAGCAACGTGACGGTGACGCAGGTGGGAGCACCGGCGGCCAACAGTCGCATCAGTCGGCTTCCGGTGGAACCGTGCAGGAGTAGTCGATCCCCGTCGCGGGCACATGCCATCGGCACAACGTACGGCTGGCCGTCATCTGTCACCGCGACGTGCGCCACCAGTGCGGCATCGAGAACGGCGTTGAGTGCTGCGCGCTCGCTCACGGCCTTCTCAGGCAGACGGCGAACCCGGGTGCGGTCCTTGGATGAGGTCATTGCTACATCTTCGCCGCGATTGTGACGTTGTTGCGGGCCATCAGTGCCGGTTGCGACGTTGTTGCCCGCTGAGGGCCTTGAAAACGACAACAACGTCACAATCCGTGCCGAGGGGAGACAACAACGTCGCAATCGAGTGTCCAGGGGTATGGATCCCGAGTCGGGGGTGGCGCAGCACCTGGCTGCGGCAAAGGTGCGCATCGGCGATCAGGTCGACCACGCGATGTGCTGCCGTCGGGTAGAGCTGTCGGAGGGCGGTGACGAGGTAAGGGCCCCAGCGATCCCACCGGGCCAGCACGTCTGAGGCCTGGGGATCGTTACCGAGGCCCTGCGCCAGGCGGCCGCGCAGGGTCTCGGTGGTGACCGAGTGGCCCGCACCGGCGGCGGATGTGGCTGTCCACCGCACAGCGGATCCGGCGTCGTACATGTCGCTGGATACGGACGAAAGGCCGCGCCACTTGAGCCGGCGGGCGAAGGTGTCCGGTGAGCGATCGGTGAGTCCCCGGGATCAGGGGATCAGCGTCGGCTCCTGCCATATGTTGATCCCCGCGTCGGTGGCGTATCCGTCGATCTGGGCGATCTCCTCGTCGCTGAACTCGAGGTTGCGCACGGCGCCGAGAGAGTCGTGGAGTTGCTGCACACTGCTCGCGCCGATCAGCGACGACGTCACCCGTCGGTCGCGCAGGGTCCACGCCACCGCGAGCTGCGCAAGCGTCTGCCCGCGTTGCTCGGCGATCGCCGCGAGACCGCGCACAGCATGAACGTACTCATCGGTGAGCCAGGCCGGGTTCAGGGAGGCGTCGCGTGCCGCGCGGGAATCTTCAGGGATGCCGTCCAGATAGCGATCCGTCAGCATGCCCTGGGCCAGCGGGCTGAACCCGATGCACCCGACACCGAGGTCATCGAGGGTGTCGAGTAGTTCCTCCTCGATCCACCGGTTGAGCATGGAGTACGAGGGTTGATGGATCAACAGCGGCACACCCATGTCGGCCAGGATCTGCGCGGCACGGCGAGTGCGGGAGGGGGAGTACGAGGAGATCCCGACGTAGAGGGCCTTGCCCTCGTGCACGGCCGAGGCGAGCGCGCCCATCGTCTCCTCCAGTGGCGTGTCCGGGTCGGCGCGGTGGCTGTAGAAGATATCGACGTAATCCAGTCCGAGCCGTTCGAGACTCTGATCCAGGCTGGCCAGCAGATACTTGCGCGAGCCCAGGAATCCGTAGGGGCCGGGCCACATGTCCCAACCGGCTTTGGTCGAGATGATCAGCTCGT
>CALFYG010000123.1 GCA_937952095.1 uncultured Micrococcales bacterium
TCCGCTACCTGCGCGAACTCAAGCGGCAGAAGGCCGGCGTCGACGCCATCAGCGTCCACCTCTACCCGGTGAACCCCAAGCAGGGACCGGACTCGCGGGTGGCGAGCATCGCCGCCGTGCGCAAGGTGATGGCGAAGGTGGGCTTGAAGAAGCCGCTGTGGGACACCGAGGTGAACTACGGTGACCGGCGTAACCCGGCGAACCAGGTGGTCCCGAAGCCGAAGAAGGCAGCCACCTACGTCTCGCGCACATACCTCGACTCCGCGCGCTACGGGATCGCCCGTACGTTCTGGTACGGCTGGGACATCAACGTCCTCGGAATCACCATGAGCAACCCCGACGGCTCCCCCACCCGGGCCGGCCAGGCGTTCCTGACCACTCGGCAGTGGCTGACGGCGGGCTCCTGGAAGGGCTGCAAGGATGCCCGCGGCGTGACGACGTGCACGGTGGGATCCACGAAGATCGTGTACGCCGCGAAGTCCACCTCGCTCAAGCGACCAGCCGGGGTGACCACTGTGACAACACTGTCCGGTGCCTCCAAGGCCGCCGATACCTCGATCAAGGTGGGCACCGCCCCCATCCGTCTGTCGTGACCGGCCCGGCCCTGTATCGAACTGGTTGGGGACAGCCTTCTGCGAACCAGTTCGGTACGCGGAGATTGTCTGAAATCCGGCAAAACGGGCGCGTGCTCGGACCCAACTGGTCGGCGGCGGTCGAATTCACGGCTGGCCCAACCAGTTCGGTACGGTCAGTGCGATGAAGGTTGCACTGCTCGGCACCCGCGGGATCCCCGCACTCCATGGGGGCTTCGAGACCGCGGTGCAGTTCATCGGGCCGGGCCTGGCCCGCCGTGGGTGGGATGTGACCGTCTACTGCCGCAATCCCGGGCAGAAACTTCGCGAGTTCGAGGGCACGCGACTGGTGAACCTGCCCGCTCTGCGCATGAAGAGCGCGGAGACCCTGAGCCACACCGCGCTGTCGGCCGGACACGCACTGTTCCAGGCCCTCGACGTGGCGATCGTGTTCAACAGCGGCAACGCTCCTTTCGTCACACCACTGAAACTGCGGGGCCTGCCGGTGGCCGTCCACATCGACGGCCTCGAGGCGCAGCGGGCGAAGTGGGAGGGCTTCGGGGCGAAGTACTACGCCTGGGCGGAGCGCTCCTCGGTCAAACACGCCGACGCGATCATCGCCGACGCCCGGGCGATCGGGGATTACGTGCGCGAGAAGTACGGACGCGACAGCGTCTACCTCCCGTACGGCGCACCGCTGGTGGATCCGCCCACCCCGCGGTTGCCCGAACTCGGGCTGCAGGCACAGGGCTACCACCTGAGCGTGGCGCGGTTCGAACCCGAGAACCACGTGGTCGAGATCGTGCGCGGATACCGCCGCTCCCAGGCCACCTTGCCCCTGGTCGTGGTGGGCGCGGCCAGCTACTCCCACGAGTACGCCGACGCGGTGGCGGAGGCCGCCCGCGGCGACGACCGCATCCGCCTGCTCGGCGCGGTCTGGGATCAGGAACTGCTGGATCAGCTCTACGTGGGCTCCCGCAGTCTGCTGCACGGCCATTCGGTCGGCGGCACCAATCCGTCGCTGCTGCGTGCCATGGGGGCGGGAACCCGGATCACCGCGTACGACTGCGTGTTCAACCGCGAGGTGACCGACGGACACGCATTGTGGTTCACCGATGAGGCCGGCGTCGCCACCGCGGTGGAACACGACGAGGCCGCCCCGGACGACCGCGGGGCAGCGGTGCGCCGGCGCGCCGAGAGCGCCTACGTGTGGGACGACGTGATCGACGGGTACGCGGCGTTGTGCGAGGGACTGGCGAGGTGATCGGACTCGCCGCTGCTGTGGGAGCCCTGCTGATCGGCGTCGGGCCCGGCACGCCCATCGGACCAGAGGCGTTCGGCCAACATGTTGCCGGCCTCGCCACGGCCGCACCCACCACAGTGACCCTGACGTCGGTTCGCCTGTGGGATTCCGGGGTGCGTTGGGACCAGATCGAGAAGGCGCCCGACCGCTACGACTGGACCGCTCTGGACGCGGCGGTGACCAACGCGGAGACCGCGGGTGCCACGGACATCATGTACGTCCTCGGCTCCACACCACGATGGGCATCGCGCAGCCCGGATCTGCCCGGGCTGTACGGACCGGGCAGCACCGCGCTTCCCACCGACCCCGAGGACTACCTCGACTTCCTGCGGGAGGTGGCGACCCGGTACAAGGGCCGGATCACCTCGTACCAGATCTGGAACGAGGCCAATACCCGCAGCTTCTACGAGGGCGACTGGAACAGACTGGCGCAACTCACGCGCAGGGCCTACGACACCGTGAAGATCACGGACCCGGCTGCGCTGGTGGTGGCCGCCTCCAGCACCGTGATCCCGGATCCGGCCTTCTACGACGAGAGTTTCTTCTTCCGCTACGCCCGCGCCTTGCACCGGGCCGGCGACCCGGTCGACGCGATGGCCGTCCACCTCTATCCGGTCGACACCACCAAAGGCCCGGATGCTCGGGCCGAATCGATCCGGGCCGCGCAACGGGTGCTGAACAAGCTCGGCGTGAACCGCCCGTTGTGGGACACCGAGGTGAACTACGGCGACCGTCGTGAGGGCATGCCCCAGATCGTCCCCGATCCGCAGACCGCCGCCACGTATGTCGCGCGCACCTACCTGGACTCCGCAACGTTGGGCATCGGGCGCACCTACTGGTACGGCTGGGACCTCAGCGTGCTCGGCATCGACATGGTCGATGTCAACGGCGTCACCCCGGCCGGCACCGCCTTCGTCACGGTGCGCTCGTGGCTGACCGGGGCGCGGCCGGCCGGCTGCTGGGAC
>CALFYG010000124.1 GCA_937952095.1 uncultured Micrococcales bacterium
CCGTTGATCGTGCTGTCCTCGACGTCGAGTTGCTGCAGTTCCTTGTCGGATTGGGTAGCTGCCCACATGTCCCGGATGTCCGGCTCGGACAAGAAGAGCTCATAGTAACCGGCAAGCACGGCATCGATGCGCTCCATCGCCTCATCCTTGTCGCGAACCTCCTGCAAGCCCTCGGCCAGCATGCCCCGCGTGCGTTCCATGAACCGCAGCGCCAACTCGCGCAGGATCGACGCCTTGTCCGGGAAGTACTGATACACCGAACCGATGGGGACGCCCGCGAGAACCGCGACGTCGGACATGGTCATGGCATCGCTGCCTGACTCGACGATGAGTTCCTGGGCAGCGGAGAGGATCGCTTCGACCCGCTGGCGAGACCGCGCCTGACGCGGCACACGTCGCAGATGGCCTTGCTCCTCACGCGTCCCATACCCCATGGACATGAGAGTTTATCTCCGATTCTTCTTGACGATAGCCAGCGAACTGTCTTAGGGTTTCACAAATCTGAGACATGCTCACTTTAGGAGACCGACATGGCACACCAGGCACCCGTATGTGTGGTCGGTGGCGGACCGGCAGGAATGGCACTCGCGCGCACACTCCTGGCTCACAACGTCGCCTTCGACGTGTGGGAGCGGCACACGGATGTGGGTGGCCTGTGGGACCAGGCGAACCCCGGATCACCGGTCTACGACTCCGCGCACTTCATCTCGTCGAAGAGTCAGTCCCACTACCACGACTTCCCCATGCCTGAGGCGTATCCCGACTACCCCTCGCACGCCCAGATCCTCGCGTACATGGCCTCGTTCGCCGATGCCTACGGACTGCGCGATCACATCCACTTCGGTACCGGCGTCACCGGCACAGAGCGAACAGCCGATGGCTGGCTGGTCACGACCAGCGACGGCGAGGTGCACTCCTACGGTTCGCTCATCTGCGCGACGGGGACCAACTGGCACGCTTCGATGCCCGACTACCCCGGCACGTTCACGGGCGAGATCCGCCACTCCAACACATATCGCTCCGCTCAGGAGTTCGCCGGTGAACGGGTCCTCGTGATCGGCGCCGGCAACTCCGGAGTCGACATCGCGTGCGATGCGGCGCAGTCCGCCGACACCGCCGTGATCAGCATGCGACGCGGCTACCACTTCATCCCGAAGCACCTGTTCGGGATCCCCAGCGACGAGTTCGCGGCCAGCGGACCGCACCTGCCCATGTGGCTCGAGCAACGCGCCTTCGGCGTGATGCTGCGGGTGCTCAACGGCCGGCTCACACGGTACGGATTGCAGCGGCCCGACCACCGCCTGTTCGAAACCCACCCGATCATGAACACGCAGTTGCTGCACTACCTGTCCCACGGGGACATCACCGCCAAGCCCGATGTGGCACGGTTCGACGGGAACACGGTGCATTTCACCGACGGCACGTCGCAGGACTTCGACGTGGTGCTCTGCGCGACCGGCTATCGGTGGCAGATCCCGTATGTCGATGCCGATCACTTCTCGTGGCGCAACGGTCGACCGGACCTCTACATGAACCTCTTCTCCCGCACCGACCCGACGCTCTACGCCCTGGGGTACATGGAGACCAACGGTGGTGCCTACAAGTTGTTCGATCAGATGGCGGATCTGATCGTGAGGACCATCATGGCCAGGTCGTCCGGCGCGACCACCGCCATGGACCAGATCATCAGGACCGACCGACCCGACCTCTCTGGTGGAATCCACTTCGTGGGCTCCGATCGCCACTCCACGTACGTGGAGATCGCCGCCTACCGCAAGCACATGGCCCGTCTGCGCAAGCGCCTTGGGTGGCCGGACCTCACGGACGGCATGTACGACCGACTGCGGGTCCCTGAGAAGTCCGCGGTGTCGGCATGAAGACCGCGCTGATCACCGGCGGTGGTGGGGCCATCGCGGAGCAGATCGCTCTGCGACTCGAAGCTCGCGGCTACCGCCTCGTGCTGGCCGACGTCTCTCGTGCACGGATGCAATCCGTGGCAGCGAAGTTGCAGGAGGAACCAACGCTGGTCCACTGTGACCTCTCGACGATCGACGGCATCCGCACGTTCGCCGACCTGGTCGAAGGCGAGTACCCGGATCTTGACCTGCTGGTCAACAACGCCGGATACATCGAGCCTGGCGACCTCTCGGACCTGTCGGCCGACGACGTCGACAGACACATCCTCATCAACCTCGTCGCCCCCATGCAGATCACGCGTGCCGCGGTGAAGAACATGCGAGCGCGTGGCAGCGGTGATGTACTCGCCATCGTCTCCATGGGCGGGATCATCGCTCTGCGGGGAAGTGCCGCCTACTCGGCGTCCAAGTTCGGGTTGCGCGGGTTCCACACATCGATCCAGCAGGAGCTCGCCGGCAGCG
Organism: uncultured Micrococcales bacterium; assembly: GCA_937952095.1. Taxonomy (GTDB): domain Bacteria; phylum Actinomycetota; class Actinomycetes; order S36-B12; family UBA10799; genus JADKAV01. Next base: position 2,379 of record CALFYG010000124.1, read on the forward strand.
GCGTGCGGGTCATGGGTGTCTTCCCGAGTGGGGTGGACACCCCCATGCTCCGCAAGGAGGCGGTGCACGCGAGCGGCTCGCCGCTCAACTTCGTAGGCACCGTACTGGCCCCCGAGCAGATCGGGGAGGCGTGCATGTCCGCGCTGGAGTCCGGGAAACTGGAGACCTACGTGCCCTACGTGGACTCACTCACGACACGCCTGCTGGGGGCGTTCCCCTGGCTCATCCGCAGAGTGGAGCCGCCGTTCGCGAAGATCGGCGAGAAGGGCCGGCGCAAGTATCTGGCTCGCATCGGATCCGGCGCGTCCTGACGCTCACCCGGCGAAGGGCTTCGTGTTCTGCTGGCAGTCGGGGGCGTTGCGCTTGGGGAGCTTGTCCTTCAGGAAGTAGTCCGCGAGCCGCTGCTGGACGCACTTGCTGGGGTTGGCCAACTCCGTGTGCCCATATCCGTCGACCGTGATCAACCGCGCTCCAGGCAGCAGTCTGCTCGCCGCGACAGCGTTGGAGTACGGGGTCGCGGGGTCGCCGGTGGTGCCTACGACGACGATGGGTTTCCCGACGTTGTCCCACGGCCCGAGGTAGGGGGATTGGGCCTTGGCCGGCCAGTCTGCGCAGTATCCGATCCACGTCCATGCAGCACCGCCGACACCGACATCCTTCAGAGACTTCTGGGCCTGCTTCACGTAGGCGCCGCGGTTGGTCGGGTTCGGGCTTTCGCCGCAGACCACTGCCGACTGCCGCTCTGCGCCCATGTACGAGTCCTTCGCCGAGAGCGCCGCCGAGGTGCTCGACGCACCCTTAGACAACTCCCAGAACTGCTGCAGATACTCAGCGAGGCCGGTCCAGCCGACGAACTTGGCGAAGCCCGGCACCGGCTGCACGATGTAGAGGCTGGCGAAGGTGATGCCGACGATGTCGTTGGCCGTCAGGGGGCCGTCCGGGGTCGTGATGCCCTTCTCCGCGGCCTTGATGAGCTTGTTGAACTTGTTCACCGTCTTCTTCGGTGTTCCCGCGCTGAACGGGCACTTGTCGACGCTCTTCTTGCCACAGATCTCGAGGAAGGACTGCAACGTCGCCGCACTGGCCTTGTCCGAACCGGCCCGCATGAAGGTCGACAGGCGCCCCTGCGCCTGCGTCCATGCCACCGGGTTGATGGCACCGTCGAGAACCATGTGCTCGTAGCTCTTCGGGAACATGTTGGCGAATGTGGCGCCCAGGAACGTGCCGTAGGACGTGCCGTAGTAGGACAACTTCTTCAGGCCGAGCGCCTTACGCATGGACTCCATGTCGCGGGCGTTGTCGGCGGTCGAGACGTGTTTCAGCAGCGCCACATCACCCTTGCCGCACTTGGTGAACATCGTCGAGTGCAGCGAGCCCCATTTCTGCATCTCCTGCTTGTTCAGGGGAGGGAAGGGCGCGGGCGCCAGGAACTTCTCCTCCTTCTCGAGGCTTGGGAAGCACTGCACCACGGGTGTGCTCATCCCTCCCATGCCGCGGGGGTCCCACGAGACGAGGTCGTAGTTGGACACGATGCGCTTGCCGAAGCCGTCGACAAGCGCAGGCAAGAACACAGATCCCTGGTCGCTCGGGCCACCGGGGTTGAAGAAGATCGTGCCGCGTGACGTCCCAGATGTGGCCGGGTGTTTCACCATTCCCAGCGTGATCTTGCGGCCGGCGGGCTTGTTGTAGTTGAGGGGCACCTTCACCGTGGCGCACTCGAAGTCCGCCAGGCTCGGCTGCCCCTCGGCAACTGGCGGGCAGGCGGACCAGTTCACACCTGCGGCCGCGACGTCTGCGTCTTGCGCGCCACCCGGCGCGTATATCGACGTCACGAGCAGGGCGCTCACACCCACGGTGGCCAGTACCCGACGGATCATGCTGCCTCATCTCGCTTGGCACCACCGTGGCGCCGACGAAGATCCACACTAGGGCTCGCGCCCGCGGTCCGGGCCGCCGGGCACTGCCCAAGCGACCACTGCCCCGTGCGGTGGCGCTGTGGCCTTGCCACGGCCGGGCCACCACCAGGCCTGCTCGCCCAGCAGTTCCAGGATCGCCGGGGCGAGGAACAGTCGAACGATGGTGACGTCGATGAGCACCGCCGTTGCCAGGCCCAGCCCGATCATCTTCACCTCAGTCTCGCTGGTGAACGTGAAGCCCAGGAACACAAGCGTCATGATCGCGCCCGCCGTGGTGATGAGACTGGCCGTCCGGCCGACCCCACGTGGTACCGCCTCGCGTGCGCTGTACCCCGCCGCCCGCTCGTCGCGCACTGCGGAGAGCAGGAAGACGTTGTAGTCCATGCTCAGCCCGAACAGGATGGCGAACATCAGCATCGGGACGAATGAGACCACCGGCTGCTCCGCCACCCCGAGCAGACTGGTCCCGAGTTCGGTCTGGAAGGCCAGCGTCACCACGCCGTACGCCGCGCCGATGGACAGCAGGTTCAGTATCGCGCTGACGACGGGCAGCCACAGCGATCGGAACGCGATCGCCAAGAGGATCAGCGACAAGCCCACCACGACGATGACCAGGAGCACGAGCGACTGGCCCACCTCGCTCGCAAGGTCGTCGTAAGTTGCCGTCTGTCCGCCGATGTACGCCGTGCTCCCGGTGCCCTGCAATGTGGATGGCAACACCTCCTCGCGCAACCTGTCCACGAGATCGCTGGTCTCCTGTGCCTGCGGCGCCGTGGTCGGGATGACGGTCACTACGGCGGTGTCGCCGGCCGGGTTGAGTTGCGGTGGTGCAACCGCCGCCACCCCCGGTTCCGCCTGCAGGTTGGAGACCACTGCCTGCGAAGTCGCCTGTGGGTCTTGCACGGTCGACAGATCAACGGCCACGAGCAGCGGGCCGTTGAAACCTGGCCCGAAACCGTCGGAGAGGCGGTCATAGGCGACGCGCATCGTGTCTCCGACCGGCCGGTTGCTGTCGTCGGGCTGGCCGAGTTGGAGGTTGAGCGACGGAGCCGCGAGCACGAGCAGGACACCTGTCGACACGATGGCCGTGACCCAAGGCCGACGGGCGACTGCCGTCGCGAGTGCTCGGGCACGGCTGCCCTCCTTACCCTCGGCTTCGCCGATCACAGTGCCCTCGGGGAGCGTCCGCTCTGCCTTCGGAAGCACGCGCCGACCCGCCAGCCGCAATGCCGCCGGCACGAGGACCACAGTGGTCACCGCGGCAACGGCCACAACGATGGCGGCTGCCAGGCCCATACGCCCGATGATCGTGATCCCTGTGACATACAGTCCGCAGATCGAGACCACCACGATCGCGCCGGCCGTGATGATGGCCGTACCGGTGGTGCTGTTGGCGTTCCTCGCAGCCGTGACAACGTCATCACCGGCACGCAAACGGGTACGGAAGCGGGCGACCAGGAACAGCGCATAGTCCACGCCGGCACCGAGGCCGAGCATGATGGCGATGGTCGGCGCCACGCTCGGGATGTCTACGAACCCGGACACGACTGCGAGCACGGTGTTGCCCAGCGCCAGACCCAGTAGGGCTGAACCGACCGTGACGACAGTGGCCACGAACGAGCGGAACAGCAGTGTCACGAGGATGACCGCGGCGAGGATGCCGACGACCTCACCGACGGGCATGGGGCGTTCGCGCCACCGATCGACCACCGGCCCGCGCATACTGGCCTCGACCCCCGCGGCGTCCAACGGTTCGACCGCCTGCTCGAGACGGTTCAGGTGCGCCTCGGACAGGTCCGCCGCCCTCTCGGTGTAGAGGACTGTGACGTACCCGGTGGTCCCGTCCGGCGACACCTGCAGCGGCGTCACCGAACCGACGTCCGGTTGTTGCGCCACCTCCGCGGTCGCGGCCTCGACCGACGGATCCCGCGCCACGCCCTCGTCGGAGTGGAACACCAGCGTGGCGGTGTCACCGGATGCCGCGGGAAAGCGCTCGGTGAGCAGGTCGGAGGCGCTCTGGGAATCGGTGTTGCCCAGTCGCACCTCGTCGCTGTACCCCGCGCCGACCCCACCGGCGACTCCGCCGAGGAGCATGAGGAGCACGACGAGACCCACCACCACACGCCACGGTCGGCGGGCTGCCGACGCCCCTACTCGTGCCAACATTCCGGACATGTCCACTCCCAAACATCAGATTCAATCACTTGATTGAATCAGATGTTTGAATAGCGTGCAATACCTGCCATGATGGGAACGTGACCGCCACTCCCCAACGACTCCTGGAAGCTGCTGAGGATCTGTTGCTGGAGAAGGGGCACGCGGCAACGACTCTGCGGGACATCACAGAGCGGGCGGACGCGAACGTCGCAGCGGTCAGCTACCACTACGGCTCGAAGGATGCGCTGCTCGCGCTTACCTACCGCAATGCGCTGGAAGAGGTGACACAGATCCAGCGTGAGCGACTGGCGGAGCTTCCGCCGGAGGCCACCCTCGAGGAGGTCGTGCGCGTGTGGCTGGCACCGGCGCTGGCCGAGCAGGATCCACGGGAGGCGAGACTGTGGACCCTGATCCAGCGCGGCATGGCGGAGCGCGCACCGGGACTCTTGGACGGTTTGGGCGACATCAGCCAGACGGTGGACGACCACCTCATCCAGCGACTGGCAGCCGCCTTACCGCACCTGAGCCGCGAGGAGTTGTACCTGCGTCATGCCGCGACGCTGGCCGCCGTGTCGGCGCTGCAGACGGGAGGCATGGATCTGCTGATCGAGGGCGCGCCGGCCCGCCTGGGCGATCAGCTGGTGGCCTGGATAGTCGGCGGATTGCAGGCGCCTGCTGCGGGCACGTAACCAGCCTCACGGCCTGCGCACGATCTCGCACTTCGTCAGTTTGTCCTTGGGGTCGGCGATGACCCGGTCACGACCCGCCCCGCAGTTCACACGATCGGTGGCGCCGTCCTTGACGAAGACACGGTCATTCCCAGCACCCGCAGTGATCCGGTCGCGTCCCGCCCCTCCGGTGATCCTGTCCTTGCCGGGTCCACCGTCCAGACAGTCGATACCGCCCTTGCCGTTGATCCGGTCGTTACCGCCCTTGCCGTTGATCCGATCACTGGCACCGGTCCCCCGAAGGACGTTCGCCTTCTTGGTGCCGTTGCGCACGGCGCTGCAGACACCCGAGGCATCCACACCACCAGTGGAGGCGGATGCGCTGGCCGCGTTGTTCGTGCCGACCGGGTCCGGCTGGTCGCCGTTGACGGTGGCGGTCACGTTCACCGTGCCCGATGACGGCATCCGCACAGAAAGGACGACCTGCGACGTGCCCCCGGACACAACCGCACCCGCCGCACACGTCGCCGAATCGCCGGCGATCGAACACCCGCCGCCCGGCGCCGTGGCCGAGAGGATCTGACTGGCCCCGGCAGTCGTCACGACCACCTGTGTGCCGGTGCTGATGTCGAGTCCCTTGTTACGTACCGAGGCCGTCACGACGATGTCGGAGCCAGGTGAAGGATTCGAGTTCGACACAGCGACCGAGGCCTCTCGGTCCGCCCCCACCTCGGCCGCCCCGAGATCACAGGCGCTGCCGATGGGTCGCGCCTGGCCACGCTGGTCCGTCGGCGTTGCGCACGCGGACGCGGCATTGATGGCGGGGCCGGGCGCGGCCGGGATGCGGGTGTCGGTCTGCCCGCCGTTGTTCGTCAGCGCAGAGAGGCCGGCAGCTCCGATCGTTCGGGTGGCAGACGCCGTCCCACAACTGGTGTCGTCGATCAGATTGCGTGCGATGAAAACGGGGACCTTCCCGACGGCCGAACAGTTCGGGGCGCCCTGCGGTCCGGCCAGGATGGAGTCCGCGACCTCTATGGAGCCGGTGCCGCTGCCGGTCTGATAGATCCCGGCCCCGTAGCGGATCGGAGACGTCACCGTGTTGTTGGCGATCGTCGAGGAGGTGATCGTGACGTTGCTGTCCATCCCCGCCCACACTCCGCCGCCCACAGCGCTGGACGGTCCAGCGACCGTGTTCCCCGTGATGGTGGTGTTGGTGACTGTCACGGTCGCGCTATAGACCGCAAGGCCGCCACCCCAGCCGTTGGTCGACGTACTCGTCGTGGAGTTGCCGCTGATCTCCGAGTTCCGCAGATCCATCGTTCCGCCGGTGCTGTAGACCGGCCCGTACCCTCCCCCAGCGGTCGACGCAACGTTGCCTGTGAAGCGCACCCCGTCGATCGTGAGGTCACCGCCGCTCTGCGAAATCCCGAGGGCCCCTATCCCAGTGGCGCCGGTGACCGTGAAGCCTCTGAGGGTGACGACCCCGGAGGGAACGACCAGCATCCCGTGAGCTCCGCCAGTGGCCTGCAGGATCGTGGTGCGGGCGCCCGCGCCCTGCACAGTCACATTGCTGGAGAAGGTCAGGGGCGATCCAAGGCCGATGGTCATGGCCGGCACGGTGATGACATCAGCGCCCCCGAGGGCATTGGCCTCCTGCACCGCAGCACGCAGCGTGCAGACGTTGGTGAGGGTCGCGCACGTGCCATTCCCCGGGAGAAGGTCACCACCGTCCCCGTTGCTGTTCACGGTGAACCCGATGGCGGATGCCGGGGAGGCAGGCACGACAGCCAACGGGGCGACCACCAGAGTAAGGGCGACTACGAACCGTCGAAGCATGGCGGATTCCTCCCGCGAGCGATCCTCCATGGTACGCATCAGCAGGCCTCTGCCCGATCCGGTGGCACGGGAACCGACTGAAGGAACGAGCTGGTCCCGGCCCGTGAGGCGATCGGTCGACCGCGCGACACCCAAATCCTCCGACGTACCCTGCAGGCGTGCTGGACCTCCTGGCGGCGCTAGCCGTCGCGAAGCCACCGGCCCCCACGGTGGTGGTGCAGGATCGCGCGGTGGTGGTCCGGGTCTCACCTGTGGCACAGCGGTACCGACTGCAACTCAAGGCTGCTGGCCAACGGTGGAGAACGACTCGAACCAGCACAAAACGCCGCATCCGCCTTGCTCTCGACCCTGGGCGTTACCGGGTCCGCGCAGAGGTCAAGCATCGCCGCTGGAGCCCGCCGGGCAAGGCCTCGCGATGGTTCACCGTCACTGCGAACTATGCACGTGACCTCTGGGTCGACCCCGCGAACGGCGACGACACTGCGACGGGCACGCAGGCACAACCGTTGCGCAGCGTGACTGAGGCGTGGGCCAGGGTGCGCTCCCGGCCGGAGGTCTCGACGGCGGTACACGTGACAGGCCTCGCCGAATCACCGGGCTATTGGGAGAACCATGACGGCGCTCCGGTCACCTTCCTCGGTGGGCGGTTCAGCAACGACATCAACATGTACCGGGTCTCCCACGTGACGTTCGACAGTGTGCGCATCCACCGAGCGGGAGACGTGTTCCACTGCGAGCGCTGCAACGACATCACCCTGCGCCGCGTGGACTTCGACGGCGAGGGTGAGGCCCACGAGACGATCAAGGTCAATCAGAGTTCACACATCACGATCGAAGACAGCATCGTCACAGGGACATACGAGAACGCCATCGACTTCGTCGCCGTTCAGCACGCGCGCATCGTGGGCAACGACATCTCCAACGGACCGGACCCGGCCACGGATTGGTGCGCATACGTCAAGGGCGGCAGCGCACACATCACGGTGCGCGACAACCGGATCCACGACTGCGGGACGGGTGGCTTCACCGCGGGACAGGGCACGGGGTTCGAGTACATGGTCGCCCCGTGGCTGCGCTACGAGGCCGAGTACATCGACGTTTTCGACAACGTCATCCACGACACCGATGGCGCAGGCCTCGGCGTGAACGGCGGGCACCACATCCGCATGTCTGGCAACGTCCTTCACCATGTGGGATACCGCAGCCACGCCGTCGAGTTCGTGCACGGGGCGCGCAGTTGCGACGGCGACACCGCGGTCTGCCGGGCCCACAACGCGGCCGGCGGCTGGGGCGGCGTCGGGGTGGACGGGCAGTACATCCCGAACAAAGACGTGTGGTTCGGCAACAACGTGATCGCCAACGATCCGGGACGCGGCAGCCAATGGCAGCTGGTGCAGGTCGCGGGGCCGGTCGACCCACCGCGCGGATCGAACGTGCCGGGTCCGTCCCGCGCCGACGACGACCTCACGATCGTGAACAACATCTTCTGGAACGAAGCGCCTGAGAACGGCTACCCGTTGACGGGGAACCGTGTGAACACACTCGACCCGCAGGTCGATCCGGTCACCCACCTACCAGGGGTGCGAATGCCGCCGGTGGACGTCCCGGACTAGGCCGGTGCGATCTCCGCAATGAGCCCTTCGATGCGCTTGCGGATCTCGTCGCGG
>CALFYG010000125.1 GCA_937952095.1 uncultured Micrococcales bacterium
GTCCAGACTGCGGGCAGATGCCTTCGTGGCGCCGCTGACCGCGAAGAGAGCGGCGATCGCGATGGTGGACATTGCCGCGGCATACGCGCCGAAGACCGCGGCGGGGAATGTGCGTGCGGTCACGCCCGCGTACACAAGTTGAAGCAGCATGCCCATCACCTGCACACCCCACACGGCGGCCACACCGGTGAGCAGGCCCCCGCGAGCGCTCCTGGAGGCGACAGTTCGCTTTTCCGGATCAGACACCCAGCCACCCCCGAACACCGGCAGCGAAGCGATCGGCCATCTCTTGGACCCCGTATCGGGTGGCGTCGGCCCGACAAGCCGCACTCATCGTCGCCAGGCGGTCATGGTCGTGAAGCAAGGTGACGAGGTCGCGGGCGAAAGCGGAAGGCGAGGCCTGCCGGGGCACGAACACGCTCTGTCGCACGCGGTCGAGGTAGTCGGCCTCGGGACCATGCCCGCAGTTCTCGCGCGTCACCACCGGACGTCCGGCCGCCAGTGCGTCCACGGCCACCAGGCCGACGGCGGAGGGCATCGCGATGACATCGCACGACGCGAGTACGAGCGCCTTGTCCCGACCTGTCATCCGCCCAACCGGCACAACGGGGATGCCTTCCGTACGTGCCTGCCGGACCTTTGCGGCTGATGGACCCTCTCCTGCGACCACCCAGCGGAAGTCCTCGTCGAGGCGTCCCGCGGCAGCAGCGGCCCGGAGGAGATAGTCAACCCCTTTGGCCTCATCAAGACCTCCTACGAACAGGGCCGTTCTCCCCTGTGTCAGCCCCTGCCGGGCCCGGAACTCCTCAACATCGCTGGCGTCCAGTTCGTGGAGATGGCGAAGAAGTGACCGCGTATCGATGCTGTTGTTCACCACGGTGACGCGCTGGGCAGGAAAGCCCGCCCTCGTCACCGCCTCGGCGACAGGCTGGGTGTAGGCGAAGAACCAGTCGGCACGACGCAACAGCAGACTCGTGTCCCAGCCGAGGTTCGCATGCCCCCACACCGCCAGCGGGCCACGGGTCACGACCATGGGCCAGGTCTCAAGATTCTTGGCCGCGAACTCGGTGATCACCGCATCCGGACGCGAGCCGCGGCGGGGCGTGGGTCGCCATCGGAGGCGATCACCTGTCAGTCGTCCCAAGCGGTCGGGCATGGCGATGGTCGCGACGGAGGTTCCCACCGCGTCGCCGCGTTCGGTGGTGTCACGCCCGAGGCCCAGCACGAGGTTCACTCCTAGTGCCCGCAGACGGGTGTCCAGTTCCTCGAAGAACGGGGCCCGGTACTCCGGTATGTATGACTGCACGACCAGCAGCGTGGTCATCGGGTCCATCCCACCCGCCGACTCAGTTGGCTGACCTGACCAGTGGCAAACCACCACGGCCAACGCCAGTCGCCGTGCCTGCGCAGGAACTTCATCTGCGCGCGCCAGGGCAGACCCTTGGGTGAGTTGAGGTCGGCCCAAGCCCGGGGCAACGACATCCGCTGCTTGACACGCGGTCCCACGTCACAGACCCCGACGAAACCCGGGATCTGCAGAATGTGGATTCCCTGACCACGTGCTCGCAGACCGTAGTCCGTGTCAGCGTAGGCATGCGGGTAAGCGCCGTCGATCGGACCGACCACCTCCCTGACTGCGGCCGGCACGAGGACCGCATTGCCCTCGAAGGTGTCACACTCGAGCATGGTCCGCGGGGTCAGCAGCGGCCCCAGTCGCAGGGGATGGGGGCCGAGTCGACGACGGCCCCCGTAGGTGATCTCCTCGACATCGCTGGCCCGTGTGGCTCCGACAGCGATGGCACCGGGGTGTGCCCTCACCACAGCCATCAGCCGCGCCACCGCATCCTCGTAGAGCCGGGTATCGTCGTTGAGCCAGAGGTACGCGTATGGCTGGGTCCTGGCCGCCGCAGTGTCCGCGACCGACATCCCCCGCGCCCAGAAATAGTTGCCGTCGCCGTGAATCACAGTCACGGAGGGGAACTCTTTCGCCAGCGCCTCGGCGGTACCGTCTGTGGAGCCGTCGTCGACGAGGAAGACCTCCAGATCGAAGTCGCTGCCGCGGCCGGTCTGGCCGTCCAGCAGGCGCAGGCAGTCCAGCGTCGTCTCACGACGGTTGTGGACGGTCATCAGTACCGCCACTCGCTGCCTCGGCACGAGGTCATGCTAAGCGCTGTCCGCCTCTGCACCGCGGGTCTCGCCCCATCGGCAGTCAGGGCATGGCCGGTCGTGCCCCCGGCGATGGAGTGCCGTTAGCCTCAAGAACACCTGGTGCAGAGGGGTTAGCGTGTGCGGCATCGTCGGACGGGTCGACTTCGACGGTACAGATCTGTCCCAACTCGATCTGTCTGCCGCTCTGACGTCGTTGCGCGCTCGAGGACCCGATGCACAGGGCACGTGGCGCCGACAGTGGGCGGCGCTGGGTCACACACGGTTGGCCATCGTCGATCTTGACGAACGCTCCAACCAGCCCTTCATCAGCGCTGACGGCAACTACGTCCTGACGTACAACGGCGAGATCTACAACCATCCGGAACTACGCCGCCAACTCCAGCAGCATTGGCGGTTCTCGACGTCCGGGGACACCGAAGTTGTACTCGCGGCACTGGTCACATGGGGGACTGAAGCATTCTCTCGGTTCAACGGCATGTGGGCCCTGGCGTTGGTGGACGTGGCGCGACGACGACTCCTCTTGGCTCGGGATCGCTTTGGCGTCAAACCCCTGTACGTCGCGGCGGAGACTTCTGGTGGGTTCGTCTTCGGGTCGACCGTCACGGCCCTCCAGACCCTGATGGACACCCCGCTGCGCCCAGACATGCAACACCTGAGCCGTTACCTCGTCACCGCAGCCTCCCACCTCGATTCGTCCACGTTCTACGAGGGCGTACGGGAACTCAATCCGGGAACTTGGCTGCAGGTGAGTACGGAAGGTCGTCGGGAGGGCCGCTACTGGGATCTACCCCTCCCGCAAGCGGGACGACGGATCGACACGGATCGTCTGGAGTGGTTGCTGAGTGACAGCGTCCACGTTCGTCTGCGATCGGACGTCCCGGTGGGAGTCACGCTGTCAGGTGGGCTCGACTCATCTCTCATTGCGACGCTGATGAGCGAAGACGAGGGTGCCTCCATGGCATTCACCGCATCCGGTGGCGGATCGAACTCCGAAAGTGAGGAGGCGGCCACGTACGCCGGGCTGTTGGGCATGCCCTGGGTCGGGGTGGACCTCCCCACCCGTCTCGGACCGGAATTCCTGGCTGCCCGCATCTCCGAACTTGACGGACCGAACGCCAGCCCAGCAGCCAACGCAGTCTGGTACATCATGCGAACTGCCGCCGCCGCGGGCAGGCGGGTTGTGCTGGAGGGCCAGGGCGCGGACGAGATCTTCGGCGGGTACTCCTCGATCGTCGGGCCCTTCTGGCTCAAGGACCGACTCATGCACCGCGACCTGACCGGAGCACGGCGGGCCTGGCTGGGTCTGACCTGGGATCTGGGCACCCGTCAGGCACTGCAGCATTCGATCAGGCGTCTTGTCCCCGGAGCACACGACATGTACGGCAGGCGCCGAGGAAACGCCGCGTGCCTGACGGGAGAGTTGGACGTCCGGGTCGAACCTCTCACGCGTCCGGGGATGACGGCCGCGGAGGTTCTGCACGCCTGCGTCAATGATGTCCTGCGCAGTCTGCTGCACTATGGGGATCGCATGTCCATGGCTCACTCGGTAGAGACCCGGCAACCCTTTCTCGATTACCGGATCGTCGAGGAGGTCAGCAGCAGCGACATGGCGCAGCGATTCGCCGAAGGTAGAGGCAAAGACTCGTTGCGCGCGGTCGGTGGGAGGGTGCTGCGCTCGCAGAAACCAGCTCGTGCGCCGAAGCGGGGGTTCCCCGTCCCCACGCTGCGCTGGATCCAGGACCCTGAGTGCCAGGACCTGCTGGCGCGGGGGCACCTCGTCGAACGCGGGCTGCTGGATGCACGGCAAGTCCGCGAGTTGCTCGACTCGGCCGCGACAGGCAAGGCACCGATGCGCACACAGAGCGCATACCGACTCCTGACCGCGGAACTATGGTGGCGCGACCAGGGCTGGTGATCACAAGACAGCGGAATACAACGACTTCAGGTCTTTCACCCATCGCTCCTCGGTGAAGTTGCGCTCATAGCAGTCACGGGCCGCCGTACGCAGATCGCTGCCGCCCTGACGGCAGAACGCGAGCGCAGAGCGCAACGACGGGGCTCCACCGTCATAGACCGCCCCGACGCCGAAGCGCTCCACAAGGGCGGCGGAGACCGTGGCCTCCCTGGCGACGATCGGGGTACCCGCTCGCAAGGCCTCGATCACCACCGTCGGATGGACTTCCATTGCGAGACTGGGGAACACCAGCCCCTCCGCGCCCGCGAGGGCCTTTGCTACGTCGGCCCGGTCGCCGGCATACCACCGGATGCCATCAGGGGCGATCGCCTGCATCTGTGCGGCCAACGGTCCCGCACCCCAGACGGCGAGCGGCTCCGTGTCCGGCCAGATATTCAGCAGCGCCGCCAGACCCTTCTCAGGGGTGAGCCGTCCTGCAAACATCCATCCGTTCCGGGGGGACGAGGCGTCGGCGGTGATATCCGGGATGCCGGTGGGGATGACGTGGCTCTTGCCCCCATCCATGCCAGCCTCCACGTAGATCTCCCGCTGACTCTGCGACAGGAACACCACCGCTTCGGCACGCTGCAGGACAGGGTTGCGACGCGCTCCGCCGGCTGAGGCGACAGCCAGAGGAATAGTGGCCATCCGGCTGTCGCGGTAACAGCCGTGCCTGACCGCATTCAACGTTCCATGGCTGACGCAATCGGTGCAGAAATGCCCGTCGCGCAGCAGAAGGCCATTGGCGCACAACGGCCGATAGTTGTGGACGGTAGCTACGATCGGGCCCTGCCACTGCCCCAGCCATCGCGTACCCATCGACGGGAACAGGTTGTGGACATGCACCAGGTCAGGTCGGAGACGCCGCAGTTCCGCAGTGGGATCGCCCCCCCGGCCGGTGGCGGTGATCATTGCCACCCTGACCGGATCCCAGGGATGCCGTACCTCCCGGTCCGACCATCGTCCGACAAGCGCCACCTCCACCTCGGCCTGACTCAGAGCTTCGATCTGCGCCGTCACCGCAAGGTTCTCGCCGCTGGGCTGACCGCTGCGGTAGAAGGAATGCACAATGGCGACCTTCACGGGACGTCTGCGTCCCCCCGCGCGGAAAGCCCGGCCCCGAGGAAGACCCAGGCCCATGACGGCCATGCGTAGAAGAAGCCGAAGGCCGCAGTTGCGATGAGGCAGATCGGCAGAACGGGCGGCACGAGCCAGCGATACGCCGTCGCACGCAGGAACAACACAACGAAGACGCCGAGTCCCAGCAGCCCGAGCATCGACAGCAGATCGACCAGCATGCTGTGCGAGCTGATGGTCGGGTTCATCACACTGCTCCCTGGACCCCAGACCGGGGTGGGTCCCCACATACCCCCGGTGAGCCACTCCATGAGGCTGCGCGATTGCGTCAGTCGCGACTCCCACATGTCCAAACGCCAACTGAAAGTACCCACCGACTCGAAGGAATCCGGCAGCGACGGTCCCGCCTGCGCCGATGGGCCGCTGGGCAGGATGGACCAGGGTGTGAGCACTGGCATCACCGCGGAAAGAACGAAGAAGGCCGCCACCGCAAGGAATCCCGTCATCTGCCGGAACGACACCCCCCGGCACTTGCCGTCCCACATCAAGAGCACGAGGGCCACCAGCAGCGCGATCCAGACGCTGCGGTGCTGAGCCAGCACCACAGTGGCGCCGAGCACGACAACCACGGCCGTGCGGACGCGCGACGACAAGCGGCCCTCCCCGGCAGCAAGGACCAGGCCGAGCACCATCATCAAGGCGGCGGGGGCGCCCACCGGCCGGTCGCCGTAGAACTCGGCGGGGCCATTGAGTTGCGCCGGAGGGCTATGCCAGAACAACAGGCCCGTGAGGCACACGCCGGCGATGACGAGGGCGTAGCCGATGATGATGGGCCCCCACAGCCACCAGCAGGCCCGGTAGAAGGTCAGACCGAGGAGCAAGAACGCCAGGGCGAGCAACCACTGCGACCAGTAGTTGATGGCTATTCGGGAACCGTCCTGCGCGGACCAGAAGGCGAAGCCGACGACCACCTGCACGAGGAACGCGCCTATGAGCCACTTGGTCGTGGTCGTCCAGCGGCGCCATGGAAGCGCGGAGACGACCACCGCCATCACGACGTAGAAGGTCATCAGCTCGCGGGTGCGCGAGACATAGGTGCTCGCAAACCCGAACGTGTCGAAAGTCGTGATCAGAAGCGCCCACACGAACACTGCGGTGGCGATGGTCGCAAGTACGGGCCGGTCATCCCATCCTGAGGTCTCCCGGCTCTGCACAGGCGCCGCGAAGGCCGTCATCCAGCCATCCCCGGCCCGCTCATCACCGCACTGACGGGGGACTGACCATCCATGGCACCCAATGTAGCCACCGTCGCCGACCGGGTCGGTGCGTCCCGCGGCGTTTTCCGGACACGCACCCATCGGAGGAGTCCATGATGAGATCCATGTCCGTGGCGGAAGTGCTGGAAGCACCAGAACGTCCTTCGCGTCTTCTGGCGACACTCGCCCTCGTCGTTCCGGCGATGGCAGCGCTCGTCATCGGCTTGACGCATCTCACGCTGCGGCCGTTGTGGACCGACGAGTTGATCACCATCAGCCGCGTTGAGAACGGTTTCGGGAGGCTGATCTCGGACACCTGGGACCTGCCACTGCTGCCCTACTATGCGACCGTCTACATCTGGACCCTCGGTGGGCAGTTCACGTCCGACGCCTGGCTGAGGGGACTCAGCCTGGCGATGACTGTGGCAGCGGTGACTACCTGCGCGGCAGGGATCAGGCGTCTCTACGGGCCGTGGACGGCGCTCGTCGGCGGCTCTCTGCTGGCAATCGCCCCATCGGTGGCCTACTACGCGCAAGAGGGCCGGGCCTATGCCGTCGGGCTGTTCCTCGTCTGTCTGTCCACCTTCGCGTTGGTCAGGATGGTCCTGGTCCAACCGCAGCGCTCCATCTGGCTGTACAGCCTCAGCGTGGGCGCATCAGCAGTTCTGATGCAGTCGGCCCTGATGGTCCTGGTCATCCACCCCGTGGTGTTGCTGGCATTGCCCGGTCCTGTCAAAGCACGGCTGATCCGATGGGGTAGGGCGGTCGCATTGGCCCTGCCCCTGGTCGTGCTGGCCGCCGTGCTGCTGACCTTGCACGGTTCATCGGTACATGGGTGGCTCGCAGGACCCGACCCGGGTGACCTACTGAAGGTCCCCGCATTGATCACGCGGTGGGGACCATACGGGCTGATCCTGATCAGCGTGGCTCTTCTGACCCGTCAAGGGCTGGCATGGCTGGCGGGCGGTGCCGCCGCCGTAGCGGCCATCTGGCTGCTGAGTGTCATGGGCACGAGCTTCTGGTTGGAGGGCACCCTCACCCTGCTCATGCCGATCCTCGCCATGGCTTGCGCCGCGTCGCTGAGTGGGTTGCGTAGCAGCACGATGCTCGTATGGCTGTGCTTCATCGCGGTGGTGACCCTGCCACAGACCTACGGGGTCGTTTCCCGGATTGAACCGACTCGCTACAGCCGCGCCGTCGTAGACACGGTGGTCGATTCCGATGCCCGACAGGTGCTTGTCACAGAACCGGGGTTGACCTTTGGGGTCGCTGCCGCGTTCAGGCATTACGCACCGGACGTCGAGGTCCAGATCGTCGAACCGGCACAGTCGATGCCGAACCGGCCCTACTGGATCATCGGATCCAACCAGTCCTGTGCAGCGGGTCTACCGACTCAGTTGACGCCCACACTCACAATGACGCTGTGCCCTTGACGCCCCGAGCGGTCCAGCCCCGATGAATAGACTCGGGCACGTGGATCTCAACGGGACTCTCATAGGGCGGTTGCATCAAACTCGCTTGAGTCATCTCGTCAAAACGACGCCAGTGACGTCGGAACTCGCTAGCCGGTGGTGGGATCGCCAGCAGGCCGTCCGGTTCGCTGCTGCCATCGACCGCCTCGCCGCGCCCCTCTCAGCGGAGGAGAGCGCCATCAACGGGCCCGCGCAGGTGCCTTCGCGGCAGGAGGTCATGGAGAAGATGCCGCCGCTGATCCTCGCCGGAGAGACGTTCAGCGACGAGATGGGCCGTTGGTGCCGCACGTCGAAGTTCGCATCAGTCACCCAGGATCCCGGTTCCTGCGGCTACCAGGACATCTACGCTCGACTACTCGACCACATGCGGCAGGGCAGGCCCCGGATCCTCGAGATCGGCATCGGAATCAATGATCCTTCCGCCCGCAGCGGAATGGAGACCGCGCATAGCCCAGGTGCGTCCTTGGTGGGGTGGAGTGAGTACTTCCCCGAGTCAGAGGTGCACGGCGCCGACGTCGATGAGCGCTGTCTGGTGAACACCGACCGATACACAACGCACAAGGTCGACCAACGGGATCCGGACTCGTTGGCACGGCTGGCAGCGCTGCTGGGCCCCCCCGTCGACTTGATAGTGGACGACGGTCTACACACCCCGGAGGCGAACGGGAACACGATCGCGGCTCTGCTGCCGCTGATCAGCCCCGCCGGCGTCATGGTCATCGAAGACATCCAGCCGCGCTTCGATGCCCTGTGGGAGGAGTTCGTGGAGGGCCTGCGCACCGAATACGCGGGCGTCTACTACCCGTCCAGGATTCTGCGCCAGTACCGCGACCCGGGATCGGCCGGAGGGATGGCAGTCATCACCCGCCGATGAGCACGGGACTCAGTAAGCTCCCCGGCCACCCACGACGGCACTGACCGTGCTCGCCAAGATCACGAAGTCCATCGACAGCGACCAGTTCTCGACGTAGTACAGGTCGAGCCGCACCGACTCCTCCCACGACAGGTCCGAGCGCCCGCGCACCTGCCACAGCCCTGTCATCCCGGGCCGCGCACGCAGTCGGCGGACGGCCAGGTCGTCGTACCGCTCGACGTCGTCGCGCGGGTGCGGTCGCGGACCGACCAACGACATGTCGCCGCGCCACACGTTGATCAACTGTGGCAACTCATCCAGGGAGAACCGCCGCAGGAACCGGCCGATCCGCGTGATCCGCGGGTCGTCGGCCATCTTGAAGGTGGCGCCGTCGTCGCCGTGGGCGGCGCGCAGTTCGTCCCGGCGGGCATCGGCGTCCACGTACATGGTCCGGAACTTCCAGCACAGGAAGGTCCGGCCGTCCAGGCCCACCCGCTCCTGCTTGAACAAGGCGGGACCGGGGGAGCCGCGCCGGATCACGAAGGCGATGAGCAGCATCGGCGCGCCGGCCAGGCGCAGCCCCTCACCCAGCGCATGGGCTTCCGGCGAGTCCTTGGGCAGCAGGAGGAACTCCGGGGCATCCGGGTAGCGCAGCAGCGACAGGCGCGCGTAGGGCAGGCCATGGTCGAGCAGCAGGCTCATGAAGGCCGGCTCGTTCCAGGCCTGCACCGGCATGGCGGTCATGTGATAGCGCCGGCGCAGCTCCGCCAGGCCGCTGGCACTGAGGCGATAACGGGTGAGTTCGGCCGGCAGGGTGACTTCCAGACCGCGCAGGCGTGCATAGGCGATGGCGCAGGCAAATTCCTCGCCGTGCTGTTCGCCTGCCCAGAACAGGCGCTCGCCGTACCAACTGGCCTGGCGCAGCTCCACCGCCTCGGCGGCGAGGAAGCGCGGCATGGCATGGCTGATGGTTTTGAGAAAATCCTTGTAGCTGATGATGCGGGCGCAACGCCCCAGGGGGCAGGAGGCCAGCTCTTCGAAACTGGTGAGGGCGCTGTCCAGGCTTGGCGGCGGGCTGCACAGGCCGTCGATGCGGCGCAGGTCGAAATCGTCGAAGTGCTCGGTGTCGCGCTCCACCACGTTCATCAGCACGCTGCGGGCGGCAGCTTTGTCCTCCTGAACCGGGCCGGAGAGGGCATCGCGCGGCAGTTCCACCAGGCGTTGCAGGGGCGGGCCGGCCTGCCACCAGATGCTCGGCGTGGGCACCGGCAGCGGCTTGAACGGCAGGCGCAGGGCGCGGGCGCGCTCGAACACCATGCGCGGCACCCGACCACTCAGGCCCAGGCGCTGGGCCAGGGCAGACAGGCGCGAAGCGATGCTGGTGGGGGACTCGGACAGACTCATGAGCCGCAGGCTACTCCTGGTACTACTGTGCCAGTGTGGCAGAGCTGCCGCCGGGCTGCACTACCGTCATGCGGGCAGGCGCGAGCGGATAGCGCGTTGGCCTGTGGCAGAATGGTGCCAATCATTGTCGAGGGTGCCTCCATGCCCAGCCTGGTGCTGGATATCGCTTTGCCTGCGGAACGCTTCCTGGCCGTGTACCAGGGGCGCGCCAACCGGGTTCTGCTTTACAGTCGTGACGGCCGCAAGGTCAGCTTGCCGGCGCATCATCTGCGTCCTTTCCTGCGCCATGACGGCATTCATGGCGTGTTCGAGCTGGAATTCAGCGCGGCCGGCGAACTGCTCGACCTGCGCGACGAGGGGAGCTACGGCGCCGACGTCCTCACCGAGGCACTCGCCCGGCTGGACGCCGAGCAAATCGCCGTTGACCTCTACAAGCCGCGGTAAG
>CALFYG010000126.1 GCA_937952095.1 uncultured Micrococcales bacterium
CGTCGGGCCTCTACCGCGCCTTCTGGCGCTGGCATTTCTATGCCTCGTTCCTGGTCATTCCGGTGATGCTCATCCTGAGCGTGACCGGTCTGATCTACATGTTCCGTTTCACCATCGACCCGCTCATGCACCAAGGCGTCATCACGGTGCAGTCCGAGCAGGGCGTGGTGCAACCGCTGTTGGTGCAGCAGGAGGCCGTTGAGGAGGCGTTCCCTGACTATCCGGTCCTGTCCGCACTGCAACCGTCCGGGGACCGCGCCACCCTGTTCACCGTCGCCGACGGCGAAGAGACGGTGCGCAGCGTGTACGTCGACCCCTACACCGCGCAGGTCACCGGTGATCTCAATCCGGAAAGCCTGCTGTCGAACATGGCAGTGCGACTGCACGGGGAACTGATGACCGGCAAGATCGGCGATGCCGTCATCGAACTGGCCGTGTGCTGGGCGATCGTGATGACGATCACCGGGTACTACCTGTTCGTGCGCAACTGGCGCAAGCGGCGTACACGGGCCCCGATCCGCAGGCGGCACGCGCTGGTCGGCGCGATCGCAGGTGTCGGCATCCTCTTCCTGATCGTCTCGGGGCTGCCGTGGACCGGGCTGTGGGGCGAGAAGGTTCAGGAGATCGCCGCACCCCGCGGGATGAGCCTGTGGGGTGAGGATCCCGGAGCCACGTCAACGCTGAAGGAGTCGATCGAGGGCGCCTCAAGCTCGTCGGCCCCGGCCGGTTGGGCGATCGGCGAGACCGAGGTCCCGAGC
Source organism: uncultured Micrococcales bacterium (assembly GCA_937952095.1). Taxonomy (GTDB): domain Bacteria; phylum Actinomycetota; class Actinomycetes; order S36-B12; family UBA10799; genus JADKAV01. The sequence goes on from CALFYG010000126.1 coordinate 759, forward strand.
AGCACCGGTCACAACCACGGTGGTGGCGCAGCCACCGGGGAAGCCAGCGGCGACGTCAGCATCGACACCGCCGTCAACGCCGCCTACCAGGCCGGCGTCCCCGGTCCCTACTTCGTGGTCCACCCGGACGGCGAAGAAGGAGTCTGGTCGGTGATGGGTGACCAGTGGGGCGACCCCGGCAACCCGGCCTTCCAGGACGTCTCGAAGGAGGCGGTGGCCCACGTCGATCAGTACAGCGGCGAGGTCGTGGCCACCTACACCTACGACGAGTACACCCCTGTCGCCAAGGTGGTGTCGCAAGCGATCTCACTGCACGAAGGGCGCAAGTTCGGTGGGCTGAACACCATCGCCACAACCGCCTTCTGCCTCGGGGTCATCTTCTTGTGCATCACCGGGCCGCTGATGTGGTGGAAACGCCGGCCGAAGGGGTCCGGGCTGTCGGCACCCCGTGGGCGGATGCCGCTGCGCACCAGCCCGTGGCTTCTGGTCGGCCTCGTGGCGCTGTGCCTCGTGCTGCCCCTGTTCGGCCTGTCGGTCGTTCTGCTCCTGCTGTTCGACACATTCGTCGTGCGCAGGAACGCCACGTTGAAGCAGTGGCTGGCAGCTGAATGATGGTGTGCGCGGTTGCCGGCGATCCGGTCGGCAACCGCGCACGTCGGCCGCGATCGCCGGTGTGTCTAGACCTCGCTGCGCTCCTCAAGGAACGCCAAGTCCACCGCCGGCTCACCCCAGGGATCATCGCCGAGCATGGCGGTGAGGTAGCCGATGAACTCCTCGTCGGTGATGGGCTGGACCAGCGTCATCTCGGCACCCCCTCCCGGGCTCACGTCCACCATAGGCACGCTTCGGCGGCGGTGGAAGAGGGTTTTCCGGCCGACTTTCGTCCAGCCCGGCTAGCGAACCCGCCGCGACGTTGCCGTCGGCACGGGTTCCAGCACCACCTGGAACCGCACGACCTCGCCGGTGTACGGATTGCGGCCGAACAACTCGACACCGCCGGCCACATTGCGGACCTTGATCAGGACCTCGTGGCCGCGATTGGCGCGGCGTGCTCGCTCCCGAGCGACCGTGCGCAGCCCGGTAAGCGTGCGGCGACCCTCCAGGCTTCCGGCGAGATACCGGAGGTCGGTGACCAGCGCCGCAGCATCGGAGGCACGGATCCACTTCCTCTGTGACACCACATCGCGACGGTCGGGCAGTGGGACATCCACGCGGCCGTACTTCCACGTCGCGTAGTTGTCCAGGTCGAGACCTGCGCCGCGCTGCCCGCGCAGGATCGCGGTCCCGGCCACGATCAACCCGTTGCGGATCGTCACGCTCGAGGTGACCTTGACCGGCAGGGCCTCGTCATCGAGCCGGTAGGTCATGTTCCAGGTCGTGACGTCCCCGGCGATCGTGCGATCCAGTGTGGCCTTCGCGTCGGCCGCGAGCAGGTGGGATGCGCAGCGCTCGGGCTGGGCCGGAACGGTGGTCGAGTCGAGGTCCACGAAGCGATCCGGCGCCAGTACGTCGATGCGCAGGAACTGCCGGAACGACCCGCTGGACACCACCCCGAACTGGCCTCTGGTCAACACCCAGGGCCGGCTGCGGAATCCCAGGTATCGGGCGGCCTGGCGCACCTGCGCCTTGCGCAACCGGGCATCGAGGACGAATCCGCTGCGGTCGTACGTGCCCTTGCCACGCACGATGATCGCCGGCCAGCCGCTGTCGGTGACCCGGCCGCGCACGGGATCGAAACGCTGGACCTGCACCGGGTCGCCCTTGGGCTTCTCGCGCAGGACCACCACACCTCCGTCGAAGAAGGCCTTGCGGGATGCGACGCAGGCCTCTTCGATCTGCGGGACGCCCTCGGCAACGGGGACCGGCTCGGCGTACGCGGGCACAGCGACCAGCAGGCAGCCACCAGTCGCCACCACCCCCGACAGCAACCTCACGCGGCCTCCTCGTAGACCGCGGAATGCGGTACCCCTCCAGTGTGCGCCCTAGGCGGTGCGGTCCGGCTACCGGGACACGGTTGAGTTTCAGACCTCGGCGAGGAACCCACCGGACTGGTGTGTCCACAGTGCCGCGTACGTCCCGCCGGCGGCCAGCAGTTCCCGGTGGCTGCCCTGCTCGATGATCCGACCGGCATCCATCACGAGGATGCGATCCATCGCCTGGATGGTGGACAACCGGTGGGCGATGACCAGGGTCGTCCGGCCCGCCATCGCCTGGGCCAACGCCTGCTGGATGTGGACCTCGCTCTCGCTGTCCAGGGCGCTCGTGGCCTCATCGAGTACGAGGATCCGGGCATCTTTGAGGATCGCGCGGGCGATGGCGATGCGCTGGCGCTGGCCACCGGACAACTTCACGCCCCGCTCACCGACCAGGGTCTCGAACCCGTCAGGCAACGACTCGATGAAGTCCAACGCATAGGCTCGCTCGGCCGCGTGGCGGATCTGATCCTCGGTGGCGCCGGGCAGCCCGTAGGCGATGTTTTCGCGCAGGGAGCGGTGGAACAGCAGCGGCTCCTGCGGCACGTAACTGATCTGCTGGCGCAGGCTGCGTTGGGTGACCTCGGCGATGTCCTGGCCGTCAATGAGGATCCGGCCCTCCTGCAGGTCCGAGAAGCGCAGGAGCAGCCGGGTGAGCGTGGTCTTGCCGCTGCCGGACTGCCCGACGAGGCCGATCTTCTCGCCCGGCGCGATGTCGAGGTCGAAATGCTCGAACAACGGATGCTCGTACTGCCCGTCGTGACCGAAGGTCACGTCCTCGAACTCGATCGCGCCGTGGCGGACCGCGAGTTCGGTGTGGTTGCGATCCCGCACACCCGCGGGCAGGTGCAGGATCTCGACCATCTCGTGGGCGTCACCGAGAACCTTGTTGTAGTTGCGGATCACCTCGTTGATCGACCACAGCTGGGACGTCACGGTCAATGTGTAGGTGACCGCGAGGTAGATCGCCCCGATGTCGACGACGCCGGCCTCTGCGGCGAGAACTGCAGCGGCGACGGCACCGGTGTTGATCACGGTGATGACCGATGCGTAGCCTGCGCTGAACTTCAGGAAGGAGCGCATGACGTCGAGGTCACGGGAGGTGCGGATCTCCGCGACCTCGCTGGCGGTCTCCTTCTCGTCCGGCTCGGATCCCTGGGCCTTCACCGCGGCGATGTTGGTCATCACGTCGGCGAGGAAGCCCGTCATCCGGTTCGCCGCCTTCGCCTCCGCGGCGGTCAGGTCCTGCATGCGCCGCGACGCGAAGAACACCAAGAGGATGAAGATGACCGACATCACGAACAGGAACAGCGCGTACGGCCAGATGACGAACGCGAGCACGACGCTGGCGACCACGATCCCGGTGAGGATAGGCATCAGCGCCCAGACGATCGTGTCCCAGAAGACCTCGAACGCGCTGAGCAGCTTGTTCGTCTGCGACACCAGGGCACCGCTGAAACGGTTGGAGTGGAACGCGACGCTCTGCTCGGTGAGATGGTCGAACACCCGCTGGAAGAGCAGGGCCATCCCTTTGACTTCCATCGTCCAGGTCGCCCACAGCACGATCCGCCAGCCGATCACCGTGCCCAGGATCTGGCTGGCCAGGTACCCGGCGACCAGCGGCCAACTGTTCGCCCAGCTGACCTGGTCGGTCTGGATCTGATTGAGCAACAGCGAGATGACGTAGGGGCCGAGGAACTGGCCGATCCCCACCGCGAACACCGGGCCGAGGATCGCCACCAGCCGCCGTCCAGGCGTCACCGCTGCGGCGTCCCAGAACAGGCGCAGCGAAGCGGAGGAGGTGGACACGGCCATGCTCCAATTGTCCGTTCACCGGGTCGGACGGCTCAACCAGGTTCCGGCGCGGGGTGTGAAACACTGCGGAGCGTGAGCGCAGCAGACGAATTCCTCGACCGGGTCATGCCCCACGTCGCCGAACTTGGCACGGACCGCTTCCGGCACAAGTCCTGGCGGTTCGAGAACAGGCCCACCTCCGAAACGGTCGGGATCCTCCCCCACGCGGACACCGACGTGGACGCGATGGCCGCACACATCCTCGACGTCGAGGGCTACCCGGACAACGTGCGCTACGTAGAGGCCGTGGAGATCGTCGAGCGGCGCTCCGACTCCGATGTGACCTATGTCCAGCGCATGAACCTGCCGATCATCGGCCGCATCCAGGTGCAGATACACCTGTCGGACTTCGGCGAGCGCGACGGCTACCGCATCGTCGCCTGGGACCAGGACGACGAGGGCACCGAGGCGTTGAACAAGAAGCAGGGCGCGCGCACCGCCTACAACCTCGGGGCGTGGCTCTTGACCGACGACGCGGTGGGTTACGCGCTGTCCACGGCACCATTGAAGAGCGACGTGGGGACGCTGAAGTACATGGCCATGACCAAGGGGGCCGACGCCACGGCCAGCGAGGTGCTCAAGCTCAACATCGAGGGCATGATCCACTGGGCCCACCGCTGAGTGTTGCGCGGTTGCTGACCTGGTACCGCGAATGTTGCGCGGTTGCTGTTTTCCGCGGCCCTGAACGACAACGGTGCAACAGTCGCGGGGACCAACCGACAACGACGCAACACTCGTGCGCGGCTGAGGCTCAGGACGCGACGAGCTTGCCCAACTTCTTCAACTGGAACGCGCGGATCACGTCGGTCACGCCCTGGAGCAGCGCCCAGATGCCGGCGAACACCAACAGGATGTATACGCGCTCGAAGAAGAACTGCCCGGCGACCCAGAACGCCAGCACGAACATGATGATCCCGGAGATCAGGCCCAGCCACCACAGATCGTTCGAGCCACGCGTGGCAAAGGCTTCGATCACCCAGAAGATCGCGACCAGCAGGAACAGGAAGCCGAGGGAGTCGGCCAGCGCGGCAGTCGTCGCGCCGGGATTGAACAGCGCCCATAGACCGGCGAGGACGAACAGCACCCCGAACACGATCCACAACCACTTCCAGCCCTCCACGGCCGCGGAGATGACGAACTGCTGGATGCCGGTGAACAAGAACATCGCCCCGACGATCACTCCGACCGTGGCAACGGAAGCACTGTCCATCTGCAGGATGACGATGGCGATGAAGAACCACAGGATCCCCGTGACCAGGCTCAGCCACCACAGGCGGCTCATCGCTCCTGCGTACTCGCGGACATCCTCGGGGATTTCGGTTTCGGACATGGTGGCCTCCTGTCGTCGGACACCTGATTCCTACCAGCCCGACGCTGCCACCTGGATGCGACCCGCCGCAGCGGCCTCCTGCATTGCAGCGTGGTCCTTGGCGTTCTGGTCGGCATAGGCCTCTGCGAAACCGGTCAGGACCGTGTCCAAGGTGTTGCTCGTGCCCAGATATCCGGCCAGCGCGACCCGGTCACCGGAACGACTGTGCGCCCGCGCGAGGGTCCATCCGCACAGGTGGGCGTAGATCTCCAGCGAGGTGGCGTCCATGGTGGGGATGTCCGCGGACTCCTTCCAGTCCCACATCTGCCGCACATAGAAGTCCACCTCCCGACCCTTGAGCGTGACCTGCGTCCAGCCGAGCAGGATGTCGGAGGCCGCCTGCATGACCCGCTGTCCTTCGACGACCCGGCGGCCGTGGTGGTGGGCCCGCGATGCGCCCAGATACGCCTCCAGCACCGACGCCTGCGCCTCTTTGAGTTGCAGCATGAGCACGTCACTCTCGTCCTGGTCGGCCATGAGCAGCATCACCCAGCAGCGGGTGCCCACACTTCCCACACCCACCACCTTGCGCGCGAGATCCACCACCCGATATCCGGAGAACAGGACCCGCCGGTCGGAGACCAGGGACCGCCGGTAATCGACGAGTGCGGCCTGCGCGACATAGCGGGGCAGCGCCGCTATGCCAAGCCCCTCCAGCGCTGCCTCCAGCAAGGTCGACAGGCTGTTCGAGCGCAGCGGTCC
>CALFYG010000127.1 GCA_937952095.1 uncultured Micrococcales bacterium
TGTACAAACACGTGACGAACAAGGACGACCTGCTCGACGGGATGGTCGCCACGCTGATCGATTCCTACGACCCGCCCGCGCCGGAACTGGGGTGGAAGGACGCCGTGCGGGCGCAGATCCTGTCGGCCAGGCAGGTTCTTCTGAAGCATCCGTGGGCGCGGCAGGTGATCGAGTCGCGGACCACGCGCACGCCGCAGGTGCTGGGCTACATGGACCGGCTCTCGGGTTTGTTCATCGAGGGGGGCTTCTCACCGGATCTCACCCATCACGCGATGCACGCCCTCGGCCACCGGATCTGGGGCTTCAGCCCCGAGGCGTTCGACGATCCCGATTCGCTGCATCCGCCGGCCGACCCCGCGCAGCGGCAGGCCATGTTCGAGATGGTGCAGTCGGTCTACCCGTACATCGCGATGATCGCGCTGGACTCCGCCGGTGGAGACCTGACGAAGGTCGGCGACGGCTGTGACGAGCAGTTCGAGTTCGAGTTCACGCTGGATCTGCTCCTTGACGCGTTCGAGCGTCTGCAGGAGGCGGAGTGGAGCTCGCGGCGGTGACCGTGAATCACCAACATCATCGGTCGGCGCCATGTTGGTGATCCAGCGACACTCGCCGCGCCTGCGACCACGCTGCGTGAGCGAATCACCCGATTGCGCGGGGGCCATCCTTGCGGCTGAGGGTAAGCGCACGCCCGTCACCTACCCTGGAGACGTGAAGGCGCGTCGATTGAGCGCGACCGGGATCGCTGCTGCGATCGCGGTCATCATCGGCATGCTCCTTCCAGGTGCGGCGAACGCCCAATCGGGCTCCGACATGATCGAGCGGGCGCGCAGCTGGGTCGCCGCCGATGTCGGGTACAGCGGGAGCAACTACTTCACCAACGAGTACGGCACGTACCGCACCGACTGCTCCGGATACGTGTCGATGGCCTGGGGCCTGGGTTCGTCCTACACGACCGTGACCCTGCCCAGCGTCTCCTACCCGATCGCCAAGGACGCCCTCGAGCCCGGCGACATCCTGAACAACCCCCTGCCCGGGACCAGCGGGCACGTGGTGCTGTTCGCAGGCTGGGCCGACGACGCGCACACCGAGTACTACGCGTACGAGGAGAGCCCGTCCGGCGGCGCACACCTGAGCCAGATCCCTTACCCGTACTGGCCCGGGTACGGCACGTTCACTCCGCGGCGCTACGTCGGTGTCACGTCCAACACCCCGCCCCCGGTTGTTGTCCCGGAGGTTGAGAAGGCACCGCAGCCCGACCCGATCGAGGACGGCGACTACATCCGCCACGACGGCCAGGTCTACCGGATCGCGGGTGGCGCGCCCATGGCGGTGACCTCGGACGAGAAAGCGCGGAAGGTGAGCGATGCCGAGATGGCCGAGTTGCTCACCCAGCCGGCGGACGGCACGTTCCTGCGCGTGGATGGCAAGACATTCGTGGTCGCCGGTGGCGCGCCGGTGTTCGTCCCCGACGGCGCCAAGAAGTCGATCCGCGTCGAGCAGGCCGCGGTCGATGCGGTCCTCAACGACAAACCCGCCGACGGCACCATCGTGAAGACCGACGAGGACGAGCTTTATGTCTTCGCCGGTGGCGCTCCGATCCATGTGACCGACGCATGGTGGAAGGGTCTGCGCCCGAAGCCCACCCCGGTCACCGTGGCGCAGGAGGCGCTCGACCAGGCCGGTGGGCTCAACGAGTGGTCGCATGTGCGCAACGTCCCCGCCGACGGCACGCTGCTCAAGGTCGGCGCCGATGTCTACCGTGTCGAGGGCGGGGTACCAATCCCCGACTACGGCATCCGCGGCGTCCCGATCGACCAGGCCGCGATCGACAAGGCCGGCGAGCCTGGGCCGTGGTCGCACCTGCTGGCGGGCTGACCCACGCCTTGTGGTGACTCTTCACCAAAAGGACGGCATCATCCGATGTGATGCGATGATCCAAAACCCTTCCGGACGCAGACCGCGGGCTTAGATGTGAAGATGTGTCGCCTGAAGTGCCGATTCTTCACACGTAGACCAGCCACGGTAGGTGTCAAAGATCCGCCAGGCCCCGATCGCGGATCGCGGCGACGGCTCGGGAGATCGAGGCCTCGCTGTCGAAACCGTTGGGCGTGCGGGTGCGGGGCCAGGCGGCTGCGACACCGTCGGACACTTCGACGTAACTGTCGGTCGCCTGGTGGAGGATCCCACCCACCGGCGTCGTGGCACCCTGTGCAGCGGGAACCAGGACCACGGTGCGGTAGTAGCCGGAGGTGCGACCGCCCTGCACCGCGATGACCACCCGACCGTCGGCCGACGCGCCTGGGACAACACCGCGCAGCACCCCCTTGGCGACGCCGGGGAACGGCAGCCGGCGGAAGGACCGATGCAGCGAGAGAGCGTCCTCCTGGACCATGCGGTTGGCGTCGGCAAGGCGGGCGAATGCCTCGATCTCGTGCGGTTGTGGAGTGAGGAAGCCGGGCCAGGCCACGGGGTCGGGTGCCGGCAGCCGGGTCGCAAAGGCGGGCGCCGGCTCCGCCCCGGCGGCGAAGTTCTCAGCGATCGTCGCGGCCGTGGTCACCAGGTGATCGAGGGTGGCGGGGTCATGCACGAATCCGTTGCGCGCCACGGCCAACAGCCCGTGGTCCAACCTCAGCGACACGTAGGACGCGTCGACGGATAGAAGTGGCGCGCAGGCCAATCCCAACCACGCCTGCAGTTCGGGGCTGATCCAACCGTTGTCGGCAAGGCGATACCCGGGCATGCCGTGCGGCCCGAGATCGGGATGGTCGATGCGCATACGTTCGGCGTTGCGGATCACCACCTGCGGCATCAGTGCGGCCTCGGGCACACGGACAACGACCTTGGTCGTCGGCGCCCATGCGGCGTTGGCGGCGAACGGTTCGTCGGGGCGGTCATCGCTCCAGCCGATCATCGACTTCAGCCCCCGACGGGTCACGACCCGTGTGCCGAAAAACGCCCCACCCGCGCGAATGGATCCCTCGTGCGCCTCGATCTCATGCAGTTCGTGCGCGACCTGGCCGAATCGACCCTGCACCAACTCCCCGCGGCAGACGTTGAACTGGTACTCGGGGAACGGGGGCAGGACCGTGATCAGCTGACCCGCGAGCCCCGGACCGGGGAACGCCAACCCACGTGAGGCGCCCCACGGTTCCAGGCTGACCGACGGTGCCCCGCGCCGGGCGTCCTCGACGTCCTCGGGTGCGTACGCGGTGTGGCTGTGCGACATGAGCGTTCAGTGTAAAGGCGCGATGACCTCGAGCCCCACCTCGATCTCGTCGCCGGCCTCGACGCCGTTCGCCTCCCGCACCGCACGCTTGATGGGAAGCACGAAACACCCGGATTCGGAGTCGGGGAACACCGACGTGCGCCAGACCGTCGCGCCAACGCGGACCTGCACCTTGACCGACCCGAAGCCCGCGCGCGGGCCGAGCGCGTCGGCCTCGTCCTCGATCGCGGTGGTTACCTCCGGCGGCACGGTGACGAAGGTCCAGGTGCTTGGGCTGCGCGCGTCCCAAAGCCAGAGTTCGGCCGTGAAGGTGTGCATGGTTCAGAGTCGCAGATCCTCGCGCGCCCTTCCCAATCCGCTCAGATTGCGCAAGACTCTGCCCAGTCCCAGGGAAGGCCGCCCCATGACCCACCGGACCGCGATCGCGTTGGCTGTCGGAGCAGTGCTGCTCTCATCCATCGCCGCCACACCACCCGTCGCCGCTCAGCCCGTCGCACACGTCGTCGCGAAGAAGAAACCGAAGAAGAACCGCCTGATTGTGCGGTTCGTCGGCACCCCCGCCGCAGCGGCACTGCCCATCACGGTGCGCGGCCCGAAGGTGAGGAAGGGCAAGCGCTACGTGCGCTCCTTGACGACCGCGAAGACCCTTAAGCGTGTGCCGGCGGGAACGTACCGGGTGAGTTCGCCGGATCCGACGGTGAGCATCTCACCCAGCGCATTCCGGATGAAGAAGAAGACCCGCAAGACCGTCACCGTCACCTTCCCACCGGTGGCGGACACGACCCCGCCGGACCGGGTCACCAACCTCACCGCCAGTGAGACCGGGATCCACCGCGTCCGGTTGTCGTGGCAGACGCCCGCGGATGCGGCGAGCGTCATCGTCAGGCGCACGTACGGCGACGCACCCGCGGCCAGCCCCGACGACGGCGTCCCCGTCGAGGTAAGCGCGAACAGCGTCGACGATGTCGGCCTGCTCCCCCGCACGGCGTACACGTACACGGTGTTCGCCCGCGACGCTGCCGGCAACACCAGTGGCGCTGCCGTGGCCCGGGTCACCACCGCCATCCGTCCCATCGCGGCCGGCGCGTACCACACATGCGCCATCGTGAGCGGCACGATGAAGTGCTGGGGCCTGGACAACCATGCACAACTCGGCGACGGGCTGCCCAAGACCAATCGGAACATTCCCCAGAATGTTGTGGGCCTGCCCGCGGGCGTGGACGTGGTGGCCATCGGAGCCGGCGGTTTCCACACCTGTGCCGTGCTGGCCAACGCAACCCTGTGGTGCTGGGGTCAGAACGCCAACGGTGAGATAGGCGATGGGAGTCTCGGCAGCGACAAGGCGGCACCCACCCTGGTGCCCGGCATCACGGACGCAGTCGACGTCGCGGCTGGGCTCACCCACACCTGTGTCCTGCAGGCATCCGGAGTCGTGCGCTGCTGGGGTGGTGCAGGCAAACTCGGCACAGGGTTCAACGCCGGTTCCGCCTCCCCCGTGGTGGTTGCCGGGCTGACCGACGCGGTGGGGATCTTCGCCGACGGCGACCGCACCTGCGCTCTGCGCCGCACCGGCGCCGTCGTGTGCTGGGGGCGCGGAGCCGACGGTCAGATCGGTGACGGCGGGACCACGGACCGCTACGCACCTGTTCCTGTGGTTGGGGTGAGCAACGTGACGTCGATCGCCACGGGCGATAGCCACGCCTGCGCGATCGGAGTGGACGTACGGTGCTGGGGACTCAACAACAACGGGCAAGCCGGGGACGGCACAACGAACAGTCCGCGGGCGACCCCCGGACCGGTGTCCGGGGTCTCCGGGCGGGTCCTCACCGCGTCGCTGGGCCTCAACCACAGTTGCCTGGTGAAGGGCGACGGATCCGCGGTGTGCTGGGGCGACAACGCCAACAAACAACTCGGGGCCAGCGGTGCGCCGCCCGGGTACCACCTCGCGCCGGTGAACGTGAGCCTGCTCAGCGGCGCGACCACGGCGGTCTCCGGTTCATTCCACACCTGCACGGTGCTGCCCGAGGGCACCGTCAAGTGCTGGGGCCGTAACCTCGAGTACCAACTCGGGACCGGCAACGACACCCCGAGCGACGTTCCGATCCCGGTGTTGTTCTTGGACGTCTACCCCTAAGGGAACGTCAAGAACCGGCTCTCACCGCCTGCTTACCCGCATCCTGCGCTGCTCTTTCTTCGGCTGTCGAACCTGATGACAACCGATGAAAGGAAAGCACCATGATCACGCTCAAGACCGCGACCGGCGCTGGAGTCGCGGCGTTCGCAATCGGCGCGACCACGCTGTTCGGCGGGGCGGCCATCGCCAACGCCGCACCGAAGGACCAGACGAAGGTCTCGGCCCAGACGCACAAGCACGCCGACCGCGTCAGCGGCGAGGAGGCTCAGAAGGCCATCGACGCCGCGCTGGCCGAGGTGCCCGGCACCGCTGACCACGCCCACAAGACCGCCGACGGCGGCTACCTGGTGAAGGTCAAGACCTCTGAGGGCAAGACCGTCGTCGTGACGCTCAACTCGTCCTTCGAGGTCACCGGCACCAAAGAGATGACGCGCAAGGACAAGGGCGGCAAGCACAAGGGCGAGCGCATCGCCATCACCGCTGAGGAGAAAGCGAGTGCGGAGGCGGCTGCGCTCGCCGAGGTGCCCGGCGCGACCGTGGACCACGTCCACAAGACCAAGGACGGTGGCTACATCGTCGAGGTCCGCACCAGTGACGGCACGAAGAAGATCGTGAAACTCGACGCGTCCTTCGCCGTGACCGGCGTGGATGACGCCAAGGCCGGCGGGAAGCACCGCCGCCACTGACCAAAGCACCTTGAGTGTCGCGCGGTTACAGGTTTCGGGAACGAAATCGGTAACCGCGCGGCACTCGACTCTGGACCTGCGAATCACCCGGGGTTACGGGCCCCACCCGGCGGGATCGTTTGCGGCGGCCGCTGCGGCTGGATCCCCGGCTCGGTGACATCGGCGTCGAAGCCCACCCCGCCGTACGCACGGACCATGTCGAAGTACGTGTTCGCCCCGGCGTCCTCCACTGCGGACAGTCCCTTCAGTGGGATGAGCGCCAGGAAACCGGTCAGGCCGACACCGTGGGTGCAGGTGCGCAAGTACGGTGCCATGCGCTTGGGCGAACTCAACTCGCGACGGCAGAGCGCGCGGATGTCATTGCGGAACTTCGCGTCGATCTCCAGCCGGCTCCACCGACGGAAGTCCACGAAACGCTTGTCCAGCGCGTCATAGATCGTGATGCCGTTGTAGGCCGCGTCGTGGATGTTGCAGGCGTTGCGCAGCCGGACCGCGGTGCGGTCCTCCGCATACCCGTACTCACGCACGTCACCGAAGTAGTTCTGCAACCACTCCAGCGTCGGGCCGTAGCCGGCAGTTCCGCAGCCGTTGACGTTGGCACGCGAGATCGGCACAGCGATCGAGAGCCACTTGCATTTGAACGTGCTGAAGTTTCCCGCCTTGTCCTTGGCCTGGGCGCACCAGTAGAACGGCCCGGAGCCGCTGGGGGTCTTGCGGATCTTCAAGGAGTAGCGGCCGTTCTTCACGAAGCCGTTGGTGGTGGCAGTACGCACCGGCGTGCCCCCGGAGTACAGACGCATCGCGCCGAGCGCCTGACCCGAGTTGTCGCTGAGGGCGAAGGTGAGTTTGAGGGGGTAGTCGTTGACACCCTTGCGCTTGGACTCGGCGTAGATGCCCGGGCGTTTCTCCAGCGTGACCACAGGTGGTTCGGTGTCGGAGCTGGTCGCGACGACCGCCAGCGACAGGCTGATGGTCGGTCCACCGCAGACCCCGTAGTCGTTGCAGTTGCGAGAGGCGACAGACGCCGACAACGAGCCGATGACGTCGCCCGCCTTGTCGCCGTCGTCGGCCTTGGGTGCGGTGGTGGTCAGGCTGTAGGGCAAGGTGTACGTGCCCTGGCCGACGCGCTGGGAGAACGACACCCCCTCAGCCCCACTCAGCGATGCGCTCTGAGACAGGTTCGTCACGCCGGGCCCCAGGCTGAACGTGGCCGATCCACCGAAGGTCACAGTCGCCCCGGCGGGGACCACCCCGTCATAGGAGCCGGCCAGATCCCCGGTCGCGGGCGAGGCCCCCGAGGTGGCCCACGTCAGGGTATGGCCGACGTAGTCGACCGAACCCGAGAGCGCCGTACCGGACAGTGTCGAATCGGCGGCGGCAGGAGTTGTTCCAACGATGATGACCACGGCTGCGGAGACCGCTAGTCGGAGGGTCTGTGAGCGCATCATGATGCACCTCTTTCCCCTACCTCCAAGCCTACGCCCGCACGGCGGTCGACCGGGTTGCGATCAGGCAACGGTGAAAGTCCCCTGAACGGGTGGCGGCTGCTCAAGATCAGCGCAAGAGCCGAAGGTTGCGCCGGCCCGCGAGATCGGAAGAG
>CALFYG010000128.1 GCA_937952095.1 uncultured Micrococcales bacterium
TCTACTGGGCCGACCGGTCTGCGCGCGGCCCAGTTGTGGGGTCTGCCCCAGGGGAACAGGAGCGGGTCAGACCTCACTCGTGGCGGCGACGTCGTTCACCCGCAGCGTCTCGGCGATGATCTCGTCCCATGGGGTCGGCTCGAGGTCGAAGGTGCGTTGAGTCAACGTGGAGTCCATGACGAACGGCCTGTCGAACTCGTACAGCATCTCGACGAGTTCGCCCGCCGGCTTGTTGAACAGACCCACCAGTCGCAGCATCCCGGCACCGGCGGTGCGGATCTTGGGCATCGGCACACCCATCCCGTCGGCGAGCTGGGCGACCACCTCGGCCTGCGTGTGGGGGTCGCAACTGGGCACGTGCCACGCGCGTCCCCACGCCTGTTCGTCCTGGCCCACCCGTGCCAGCAGCGCGGCGGCGTCGCCCGTGTAGGTCCAGGTGTGCGGCTGGTCGACGCGACCCATCAGCATGATCGGCTTGCCTGCCCGCATCCGGGGGAAGATCCGTACGCCGAAGTTGGTCTGGTCGCTCGCTTCGCCGATGTAGTCGCTGGCGCGGACCTCGGTCGCCCGGATGCGGCCCTCACGGTGGGCGGCCAGCGCCTCATCCCACATGCGTGCCCGGACCTGCCCCTTGCGGGTGTGTGCTATAAGCGGCGTGTCCTCGGTCATCGGCCCGTCGACGGCGCCGTAGCCGTACAGATTGCTCAAGGTCACCAGTACTGCGCCACTGTCCTCGGCCGCGGCGATGAGGTTGGCGTTCATCGTCGGCCAGTCCTGCACCCACCGGTGGTACGGCGGATTGATGCAGTTGTAGATCACCGCTGCGTCCTGCGTGGCTTTCACCAGCGCAGCACGGTCGGACGCATCTGCGCTGACGCCCTCCACTCCGGGGATCGAGTTGCCGGTGCGGCTCACCAGGCGTACGGCATGGCCCTGCTCGGCGAGCAGCGCTGCCAAGCGGGTCCCGACCTGTCCGGCTCCGACGATCACGTGCTTGTTCATCATTCTCTCCTTTGCGAGCACTGCTCACAGATTAGAGCACTGCTCACTAGAAAGCAAGAGCACTGCTCGCATATAGTCGGGTCATGAGCGAACCGGGGATCCGTGCGCGCAACCGTGCCGCGATCATGGAGGCGATCACGGCCTCGGCCAACCGGCAACTCCTCGAGGTCGGTCCCTCGGAACTGTCGGTGCGCGCGGTGGCGCGTGACCTGGGGATGGCCTCCAGCGCCATCTACCGCTATGTCCGTTCCCGCGACGAGTTGCTGACCCTGTTGATCGTCAGTGCCTTCAACGACATGGCAGAAGCCGTCGAGGCGCGCGTGCAGAAGGTCAAGGACCCCGCAAAGCGGTGGCGTGTCATCGGGCTGGCCAGCCGGGAGTGGGCGCTGTCACAACCACAGCGGTTCGGGCTCATCTACGGGACGCCGGTCCCCGGCTACGCGGCGCCGGAGGACACCATCGCCCCTGCGACGCGCATTCCCGCCCTGCTCGTGGGGATCCTGCAGGAGGCGCAGGTCCAGGTGCACCCCCCGGCCTACGACGCGAGGGTGGGCAGGAGTCTGCGACCCGCGTTGGCGAGCGTCGACCAGTGGGCTCAGGTCTCACCGCGCCGTTTCGACGACGCCGCCTTCGCGATCGGCCTGATGGCGTGGACCCACATCGTCGGATCCATTTCGTTCGAACTCTTCGGGCACCGTCACAACGTCGTGGGGGACTCGGAGTCCGATCGACGCACGTACTTCGAGTTCGAACTCGACGTTCTCGCCGGCCTGCTCGGGATTGCGTGAACTACGGCGTGTAGCTCGGGGTGGGTGTGGCGATGCCGGGTGCCGGCGCGGGCGTGTAGCTCGGCGGCAGGTACGTGCCGCCACCGCGCGCAGTGCGCAGGCCGAACAACGGCTGCAGTTCGAACGAGGACGGCGGGGTGTCCGCCAGAGCACCCGACATGGCCTGCCGCCAGATCGGGCCCGGGAGGCTCGAACCGAAGACCTGGCCGTAGTAACTGCCGTTGATGGTCACGTTCTTCATGGGGTACTTGAAGCCACCGCGCGGGTCACCGACCCAGACGGCCGCGGCCAACTCCGGGGTGTAGCCGGCGAACCAGACTGCCGCCGAGGTGTCGGTTGTACCGGTCTTACCGGTGACATCGCGGCCGAGGCTCATCGCGGCACCGGTGCGCCCTGCGATCCCACCGTCCACCACGTGGGTCAGGACCGCAGTGGTCGAGTCCGCCACCTCGCGGCTGACGGCCTGCTGGCACTCGGGCTCGACCTTGGAGACGACCTTCTTGCCGCTGCTCTGCTCGTCCACGATCCGGGTGATCGCGTGCGGCTTGCAGTAGACGCCGTGGTTGGCCATGGTCGCGTAACTGGTGGCCACCGACAGCGGGGAGACCTCGACCGAGCCGAGGGTGAAGGACTGGACGATCGGTAGGTCCGCGCCGTTGGCCAGGGTCATCCCGGTGCGCTTCGCGATGTCGACAGTGCGGCAGAGTCCGACCTGCTGCTCGAGGCCGACGAAGTAGGTGTTCACGGAGAACGCCGTGCCCTGCAGCATGTTGAAGTCGCCCGAGGAGGTCGAGTTGCTCACGGTGTAAGCGCCGAAGTAATTGCCGTCGGTGCATCCCCACGGGCCGGCCGCGAAGTTCTTGTCGTCGGAGGCGTCGAGCACGGTGTAGGGCGAGAAACCTGCTTCCATGGCGGCCGCGATCGTGAAGATCTTGAACACCGATCCGGCCTGCATGCCGGTCGTGCCGCCGTCCTTCTGATCCACCGCGTAGTTGTACGTCGTGCGACCTGCGCCCTTCGTGCCCCACAGGCGGTTCTGCGCCAGCGCGACCACCTCACCCGTGGGCGGGTTCACCATGGCGATGGCCGCGCCCTTCTTGCTCGGGTCCTTCGGCGGGATGGTGTTCATCACGGCGTTGGTGGCTGCCGACTGGGCCTTCGGCTGCATGGCAGTGTGGATCACCAGTCCACCGCGCTTGAGGAAGTCCTCGCGGTCCTGGGTCGTCTTGCCGTAGTTCGGGTCGTTCAGGATCTGCCTGATCGCGTAGTCGCAGTAGAACGGGTACTTGCTCTCCGCGCAGCCGTTGCTGATCTTCTTCGGGTTCAGGTAGGAACCGATCGGCTTGGAGACGGCCTTCTGGTACTGCTCGGGAGTGATGTAGTCCAGAGACTCCATCTTGGTGAGCACCGCGTTGCGGCGGGTCTCGGAGTCCTCAGGATTGATCAGGGGGTCGTAGCCCACGGGCGACTGCACGATGCCGGCCAGGGTGGCGGCTTCCGCAGGGGTGAGTTTCTTGGCGCTGTGGCCGAAGTAGCGCCGGGAGGCGGCCTCCACGCCATAGGCGCCGGAGCCGAAGTAGGCGATGTTGAGGTAGCGGTTGAGGATCTCGTCCTTGGTGAGCTCCCGCTCGAGCTGCACGGCGTAGCGGATCTCCTGCAGCTTACGGGCGGTCGTCTGCTCGACGGCTGCTTCAACCTGGTCCTCATCGGCTGCGGCGGTCACCAGGACGTTCTTGACGTACTGCATCGTGAGCGTCGAGGCACCTTGCCGGATCGAGCCGCTGGCCGTGTTCTCGAGCTGCGCACGGATCAGTCCCTGGACGTCGACACCCTTGTGCTCGTAGAAGCGTTCGTCCTCGACGGCGACGATGGCGCGCTGCATGTTCTCGCTGATCTGGTCCAGCGGGACCTCGATCCGGTTCTCGTCGAACAGCGTCGCGATGCGGTTGCCGTCGGCGTCGAGCATGTAGGTGCGGTTGGGCAGAGGCGGCGTCGCCAACTCCGCGGGGAGGGCGCCGATCTGTTCGGCCGCGACCTCGGAGGCCTTGCCGAAGCCGGCGACCACGGGCACGGCCATCGCGGCCATGATCGCGCCGCCGACGACACCTACCGCGGCAACGCGCGCGACTGCGGACAGCGGGTTGCCCGCTGTCGCTTTCTGGGGATCCTTCGACACAGCCATCAGACGTAAGGGTACGTTGCCTCGGTTCCGCCTGCATCCACCGAGGTGGGGCAGGCCGCGGACGGCAGTGCGCCATCCGGGGGTTTTGTCACGGAAAGGTATACCCCGGTTGCGCATGCTCGGTCAGGATGGGCCATGCTGGTTATCAGCAGATGTGACGTAGGTAACGGCGACACATCGAGCGGCCAACTACAAATAGTCCTAAAGAACTAGGCTAAGTAGTACGAATGGCCCTCAAAGGTAGCGAAGAGGTTTCATACAGTTACCAGCAGTCTTTCGGGGGTGTGGCCCAAAGCCGACTGAGGGGAAGAAGTCGAAGTGCTCAACGTAGTCGCCTGGAGTAACCAAGCCGCCTGTCGCGAAACCGATCCGGACGAGATGTTCGTCCAAGGGGCGGCCCAGAACCGGGTGAAGCAGATCTGCAACGGCTGTCCGGTGAAGATGGAATGCCTCGCCGACGCACTGGACAACCGCATCGAGTTCGGAGTCTGGGGAGGGATGACCGAACGCGAGCGCCGGGCACTGCTTCGCAAGCGACCCCACGTGAAGTCCTGGACGGACCTGCTGCAGAACGCAGCCACCCGGCAGATCCCGGCACAAGCCGACATCCGCCGTCCCGCATACGCCTGACGAACGCACGAAGGGCCGCTCCCAGCACGGGAAGCGGCCCTTCGGCGTAGGTGGTGTCAGGCGGACTTGGTGGCCGAGACGTCGAGCTGGATCTTGATCTTGTCGCTGACCAGCACGCCGCCGCCGTCGAGCGGGACGTTCCAGGTCAGTCCGAAGTCCTTGCGGCTGATCTCGGTCTCACCGGCGAAGCCGGCGCGGGTGTTGCCCCACGGGTCGGTGACGATGCCGTCGAGCTCGACCTCGATCTCCACGGGTCGGGTCACATCCTTGATGGTCAGGTCGCCGATGAGGACGAACTCCTCGCCGTCCTGTTTCACCGCGGTGCTCTTGAACGTCATGGTGGGGAAGGCCTCGATGTTGAAGAAGTCGGGGGACTTCAGGTGGGCGTCGCGGTCGGCGGTGCCGCTGTCGACGCTGGCCATCTGAACGGTGACCTCAGCGCCGGAAGCGGCCGGGTTGGCGCCGTCAAGGGTCAGCGAGCCGCTGAAGTCGGTGAACGAGCCGCGCACCTTGGTGACCATGGCGTGGCGTGCCACGAAGCCGAGGCGGGTGTGGGTGGGGTCGATGGTCCAGGTTCCGGTGTACTGGGTCAGATCAGCCATAATTCTCCTAGTTGGTTGACTACTCAACAATATTGTTGACACATCAACAAAGGTCTGTCAAGCGGAAGCCGTCACGCTCGTTGTCGGAGTCCTCGAAGGTCCTTTGCGACGTTGTTGTCCGACCTGCAGATCCTTTGCGACGTGGTTGTCGCTCTAGGGGACCTTGGAGGGCAACAACGTCGCAAACCGGAGAATCGAGCGGCAACAACGTCACAATCGCGGACGGCTGGTTGGTTCGGTCAGCCTTTTGCCAGCAGGTCCCCGACCGTCTGCAGCCCCTCGAGGTCGTGGACATCGTCGGCCAGGGCGATGACCGATGCCACCGGGACCCGCGGGTGCGCGCCGGTGAAGGACCGCGCCACGTTCTCCTGCCGGGCCGCGGTCTCCATCCGGTCGGCGTGCAGGCGCAGGAGTTCGGCCACAAGGGTGTGCTCGTCGCCCAGCCGCTCCGCCCCGGCGCGGGCTGTGGCGGCCGACAGGTCCGGCAACCGGACCTCCTGCACACGGTTGAGGATCAGTCCGGCCAGCGGCATGCGCTCGGACTCCAGTCGTTGGACGAAGTACGACGCCTCGCGCAAGGCGTCGGGCTCGGGCGCTGCGACCACCAGGAAGCGGGTGTCGGGTGCCTGCAGTTGCGCATACGTCTGCTCCGCACGCTCGCGGAACCCCCCGAACAGGGCGTCGAAACTCGTGACGAACAGCTGCACATCGCGCAGCACCTGCGCCCCGAGGATCCGGCTCATCGCCGACGTGAACAGACCCAACGACGCGTTCAGCACGCGTGCCGACATCCGCCCCGCCCCGCGAGCCGGTGCCGCGAGGACGCGGATCAGCCGACCGTCGAGGAACGATCCGAGGCGCTTGGGGGCGTCCAGGAAGTCCAGGGCCGAGCGCGAGGGCGGGGTGTCGACGATGATCAGGTCCCAGTGCTCGCCTTCCTCCGACTGCTGCTTGAGTTGGCCGAGTTTCTCCATCGCCATGTACTCCTGCGTGCCGGCGAATGAACTCGACAGGGCCTGGTAGAACGGGTTCTCCAGGATCGCCTGGGCCCGTTCCGGTTCGGCGTGCGCCTCCACGATCTCGTCGAAGGTCCGTTTCATGTCGAGCATCATGGCGCTCAGGCGGCCTCCCTCGATCCCGGGCACCGGGCGGGGGGTGTTGTCCAGTTCGGTCAGGCCCATCGACTGCGCCAGTCGCCGCGCTGGATCGATGGTCAGGACGCACACATTGCGTCCGCGTTGGGCTGCGCGCAGTGCCAGTGCCGCCGCGGTGGTGGTCTTGCCCACCCCTCCCGAGCCGCAGCACACGATCACTCCGACGCCCTTGTCATCGATCAGGGCGTCGACGTCAAGGCGTGGCGCGGTCATGCCGGGAGTCCCTGCTCGTGAAGTGCGTCAGCCAGTGCGTACAGAGCGGCCAGATCGATCCCGCCGGGCAGCAGGGGCAACTCCAGGATCGGTTGCCCGCTGTCGACGAGGCGTTGCCGCTCCGCGTCCTGCAGTTCCACGCGGGCGGCGTGGTCGGCGGCCAACCCGGCGCTCGGCATCTTCAAATCCATGGAGCTCTTCGAGCAGGACGCCAAGATGGCGATGGAGATGCCGCCCACGGAGGCCGAGTTCCGCAACCTCGAACTCAACCAGCGGGTCGAGGCTGCTGAGCCCTTCGTGCCGCGGCTGGTGTGGGAGGCCAATGGCGCCGCGCCTGGCGACATCGATGGGCAGCGCGTCTGGGGCGGGCTCGACCTGTCGAGCGCACACGACCTGACCGCGCTCGTCCTGGAAACCGAGAGCGGCGGGGTGCACTGCGCGTTCTGGCTGCCAGAGGAGGGGCTGGTTGAGAAGTCGAAGGCCGATCACGTGCCCTACGACATCTGGAGGCGCGAGGGGCTGCTGCTGACGACGCCTGGCCGCGCGATCGAGTACGAGCACGTAGCCGAGCATCTGCGTGGTCTCTTCGACCGCTGCGATGTGCAGGCCATCGGCTTCGACCGCTACAACATGAAGCATCTGCGGCCGTGGCTGGTCAAGGCGGGGTTCGACGAGGCGACCATCGACCAGGTCTTCGAGGAATTCGGGCAGGGCTTCCAGTCGCACGTTGGCGTTAATGCCCACGCCCACCAGCAGCACGCCACGGGGTGGCCGGATGCCGCGCTCACGCAGATCCGCGGCCAGGCCAGCCTCGATATCGTACCGGTGACCGGGTTCGCCACGTTCTGAAGCTTGCAACGCGTCGAGCGGGTCCTCGCAGTCTGCGCGCGGATCGCTCGGGCCGTCCTCGCGCACCACGGGACTCGTCATTTCGGAAATCATGTATCACCCGAAGGCCCGCCCGGCCGGCAGCGAAAACTCGACCCGGATCACGGTCTGGAAGCCGTGCGCCAGGGCCAGCAGCCGCCAGCGCCCCGCGCTCAGGTGGTCGGACTTGGCGATGTGCTGCCAGGCCAC
>CALFYG010000129.1 GCA_937952095.1 uncultured Micrococcales bacterium
TCGTCGCGACCTTGGCGTTTTGGATGGACACCGGCCTCGATCGTTCGGCAATCTGAGTCCCATCCAGGGCCGCCACCCGTGGCCGCCACTCTCAATGAGATCGCCGCGGCGGCCGACGCGGGCATCCAGATCGTGGAAAGTGCCGTGCCCGTGCCCGACGACGTCCGAGCAGCATGTGCCTTCCTCGGTCTTGATCCGCTCCTCGTGGCCAACGAGGGCCGAGTCGTGGTCTTCGTGCGGGCCGACGACGCCGACATCGCCCTTGAAGTACTGCAGCAGGAGAACCCGGCGGCGGCGATCATCGGGGAGGTCGTGGCCGAACACCGCGGTGTGGTCGTCGCCAAGACCGGCATCGGCGGCACCAGGGTGGTGGATCTCCCGCTCGCTGAGCAGCTTCCCCGGATCTGCTGACCCGTCAACTCGTCGAGTGCTGCAACGCTGCAGCGACACGCTGGCGTGTCTTGCGGTATCGCAGCACTCGACGTTCGTCAGCCAGGCAGCCAGGACACCTTCCCGGCCAGCAGTGCGTAGCCGATGAAGGCCACGGTGTCGATGAGTGCATGCGCCACGATCATCGGCATCACCCGGCCCCAGCGCTTGAACAACCAGCCGAACACCAGGCCCATCACGAGATTGCCGACGAATCCACCGATGCCTTGGTAGAGGTGGTACGACCCTCGGATCACCGCACTGGTGGCGATGGCAGACGTCCAACTCCAGTCCAACTGGCGAAGCCGGTGCAGGACGAAGCCCAGAACCACGACCTCCTCGAGCACTGCGTTCTCCACCGCACCGAGGACAAGGACCGGTGTCCGCCACCATTCGTCGGGCAGACCCTGCGCGGCCACGTTCAGATTGATGCCGGCGTTATAGGCGATCAGGTACCAGATCAAGCCGGTGCCCCCGATCAGCGCGGCGAGCGCGGCGCCCCGGCCGAGGTCGCGCCCGGGCTGCGAGGCATCGACACCGATCACGCGCAGGCTTTCACCCGAACGCTGCAACAGATAGGCGACCAGCCCGACGATGACCAGCGCGAAACCGATCCTGAGCAGCTGCAGAGTGAGGTCGAGCAGCGGCCGCGGGGACGCAGACGGGTTGAGCGTGGTCGTCTGGTCAGCCAACGGCACGCCGCTGGTCACATCCGCGATGAAGTCGACGACGGAGAACACTCCAGCCCGGCCCAATGACAGGCCGAGGACGAGCAGGATCTCCGCGATGAGATACCCGCGCCGAAGAACCGGCTGCTCACCGCTGACCATGTGCGTCAGGGTACTGTTCAGCCCTCCGATGAGAACCCGGGCGGGAAGATCTCAACGCAGCCGGCCGCGCCGTTCTCGACACCGAGCGCGAAGGCCTCGAGGCGTTCGTCGGCCGTTCCGTGCGCATCCGGGTCGTTCCATGGTGTGCCCTCCGGATCCGCCACCGAGATCACCGCCTCGGCAGCCTGATCCGCGGCGTTCTCACCGAGAAGGCCCTGTTCATCGGCCCAGCCGGCCCACGCCCCCGCGAAACAGTCCGCCTGCAGTTCCGATTCGATCGTGAGCGGGAACTCGCCGGAAAGGCCGAGCCGGGCCTGCGCGCCGTGGCCGAACTCGTGCGCCAGGATCACGGCGTTGGCCATATCGCCGTACTCCTCGAAGTACGGGACCATCAGGCCGGGTTCGTCCCAGGCGATGAAGTCCCCGCCGCGCTGGTTGCAGTACACGGCGTTCTCCGCTCCG
The DNA here is from genome assembly GCA_937952095.1 of uncultured Micrococcales bacterium. Taxonomy (GTDB): domain Bacteria; phylum Actinomycetota; class Actinomycetes; order S36-B12; family UBA10799; genus JADKAV01. The sequence goes on from CALFYG010000129.1 coordinate 1,722, forward strand.
ACAGGTTCGCCTCCGCACGCAGGTCCCTCCTCCTCCGGCGGGTAGTAGGCGATGAACTCGTCGGGCTCGGTCCACTCGATGCCGAACTCGGAGGGCATCGTCTCGATCCAGTACTCGCTGATGGAACCGAGCGCGAGGTTCATGGCGTCGTCGTATGCCGTGAAGTCGAATTCTTCGGCGCCGTCGTCGGCCTTGAAAGAGAACGCTGTGCCTTCCGGGGCGGAGGTGGGTACGGCGCCGGTGCGCTCTCCCCCCTCTGGTACCGCAACTGCGGTCTCAGCGGCGTCGGTGGCGACCGGTTCGGCGGTGCTGCTGTCGCCCCCGCAGCCGGCGAGGACCACGGTGAGCGACGCACCGAGGGCGAGGATCAGTGAGGGGCGGCGGCGGGAGATCATTCCCGCAGGGTAGCCGGAGAGTCGGAGGCTGCGCGAGCAAAGAGCCGATGCCCCGCACGAGCACCAGCCCTTCGCTGCGCTACTTCACCTTGGCCACCGAACAGATCTGCTTTGCTGCACCGGAGTTGTTCCATGGGGTGACACAGATCTTCACCTGGCTGCGTTTGCGCAGCTTCATCTTCAGGACGGCCCGGGTCTTCGCGGTGGTCATCTTCTTGACCACCTTGCGGTTCTTCGGGTTCTTGCCGGTCATCTTCACTGCGTATTTCGTCGCCCCGGGTGCGGCCTTCCAGGAGGTCTTCACGCGGGACGTCGTGGCTTTGGCCTTCAGCTTGGTGGCCTTGCCTGGGACCGGCGACGGCGCGGAGGGGGTCACGGCGTTGCTGGGTTCGCTGGCTTCGCTGGAGCCGGCGCTGTTGGTGGCCTTGACGGTCACGGTGTAGAGGGTTCCGTTGGACAGACCCTTGATGGTGCAGGTTGTCGCTGCGGTCTGGCAGGTCTGTCCACCGGGGTTGGCCGTTGCGGTGTACCCGGTGATCGGCTGACCGCCGGTGTACTCGGGGGCGGTCCACGTCGCCGATACCTCGGCGTTGCCGGCTGTGGCCGCGACGCCCGTCGGCTTCGAAGGGGTGAACGCGACCACCGAGATCGTGGCGGCGTCGGCGTTGGCGACGTACAGCCTCGAACCGTCGGGCGACATCGCGAGCGCATACGGTCCGTCGCCTGTGGCGATCGTTTCCACGACGGTGTTCGTCTTCGTGTCGATCACCGAGACCGTGTTGTCACCTTCGTTCGCGGCGAACACCCGGGATCCGTCGGGCGACACCTCGACTGCGCGCACCATGGAGCCGACGGGGATCGTCGCCACGACGTTCTTGCTGGAGGTATCGACCACGGACACCGTCCTACTCCCAAAGTTGGCGGTGTAGAGGCGCCCGCCGTCAGGGCTGACAGCTACCGCGAAGGGCCGATCGCCGACGGGGAACAGGCCGAGGACGGTGTTGGTGGTCGTGTCGATCTCCGCGATCGCGTCGCTGCCGTCGTCGGCCACGTACAGCCGACTGCTATCGGGCGAGATAGCCAAGCCCCTGGGATACTCACTCTGCCCGAGGGCGATGGTGGTGAGTTTGGACTGGCTCAAAGCGTCGACGACAGTGACGGAGTGGGTACCGAAATCGCCTGTGTAGACGCGCTGACCGTTCGGTGATGCGACGACAGCGAGTGGGGTGGCGAACCGATCGAGGGTGATGCTCTTGATCGTCGTGCCCGTCTGTGCGTTCGACAGCATGAGTGCTTCGTCGTTCTGGGCAGTGCTGTACACGACCGACCCGTCGGGAGATACAGCAACCCTGGTCGGGGCATACGTCGGCGAGATCGGGGTCAGTGCGGTGTTGGTGGTGGCGTCGACGACGGCAACCTTCAGGTTGGTTGCTACGTAGACATGAGAACCATCCGGCGACACGGCGACGGACTGCGGACTGCCGCCGACGTCCACTGTGGCCACGTCCACCGAGGATGCGGATGCGGGACCGGCCGGTAGGGCCAGCAGTGCCAGACCTGCGGACAGCGGAAGGGCGATACCCCGACGGAGCGCCCGTCGGCCTGCCACGTGCTTCATGATCACTCCCCCGATGACGTGACGTCCCCACGACGCCGTCGAGTTGATCATCGGCAGGCGGTGGTCACCCCTTGAGAAGGCGGGGTGGCTGGAGTGACTGGCTCCCGCGACTGGACTCGAACCAGTAACCGTCCGATTAACAGTCGGATGCTCTGCCAATTGAGCTACGCGGGAATCCCGTCTAGCGTACCTAGGGCCTTGCGCGCGGGACACGCCTGGGGCGGGCAAAGGGCAGGCTCGCCCGCTGATCGGTCATTCGGAGGGTGCTGGCGCCGGGTTGGTTGCGGTTGTGCAACAGCAGTGTCGGTGGCTTGTATTCGAAGTGTGAATATTGCCCGGGTTGGTTAGTGTGTTGCCACCGTGTTTCAAATCGAAAGGGATGCACACATGATCGTTCGTCGTATCACCGCCGGTGCCGCTGGCCTGGCGCTGGTAGGCACGGCCTTCGCCGCCGCTCCGGCCATGGCGAAGACCAACACCACCACCCTCAAGCTCGATGCAGGCCTGGTCTCCGCTCTGGGCGCCGCAAGCGTTGCCCCGTCCGCGGTGAAGCCTGCCAAGCTGAAGGGCACCACCATCAGCTTCCCGGCCAAGCTCAAGGGCAAGACCGTGACCCACAAGGGTGGTCTGAAGCTGACGGCCGCCGCCGGCTACGTCTCGCTCGAGAACATCGTCATCAACTACAAGACCGGCAAGGCCACCGCTGCGGTGGGCAACCCGATCACGCCCGACCCGCTGACCATCAACAACATCCTGGTGATCAAGGGCGGCAAGAACAAGATCGCCAAGAACGGCACGTGGAACAACGCCACCGCCTCGCTGGCCAAGAGCGTTGAGGCGCTCGGCGCCAAGCAGGACCCCGCGGTTCTGCTCGCGCAGGTGCTCGGCCTTCCCGCCGGCTCCATCCCGACCGGCCAGACGCTGGGCAAGATCACCATCAAGGTGAAGAAGTAGTTCCCACTCTCGCGAAGGGGAGCGGTCGGCATGGTCCGGTCGCTCCCCTTCCGTTTGTCCCGCAATAGACTCACCGCGAGGGGCGATAGCTCAATCGGTCAGAGCGCCGGACTCATAATCCGTTGGTTCCGGGTTCAAGCCCCGGTCGCCCCACTTCCCGGGCGCGATCCCAGCCAAGGGTCGTAGCCGTCGGCCAGGTCCAGCCAGCCCTGTGGCCCTGCTGCCATCTCGTCGGCGGAAAGCAGGCTGCCCTCGAAGGCTTCTACCACCTGTTGGCGGACACCGGAATCGGTCCCCGTGAATGCCAGGTGCGTACGAGGGTCGCGAGGACCCCAGTCCCCGATCGCGCCGATCGACAACTGGCCACCGACGCCCTCCCAGGCGCACGCTGTGAAGGGTCGCGTCGCGAGCCAGAAGTGACCCCGGTTGAAGGTGCCCCCGAGCGCCAGGTCGCGCATGTGTGTCTGAAGACGCTCTGGGTGGAACGGGCGGTCGCTTCGCAGGTGCAGGGTCCACACCGCTCCTTCGGCAGGACGCGCCTCCGGCACGATGCACAGTGGATCGATGCGCTGCAGTCCCGTGTCGACGTGATGTTGGTGCTCAAGCAGCACAGACAGGTCGGCAGCGGTGAAACCATCGACGCGGTGGGAGTCGCATGCGCGCACGTGATCCAGGAGTTCCGAGCCGATTCCTGTGGGCCGACTGTGGGCCGTGAGGATGAAGTCCGCGTGACTGATCTGCGCGGCCAGCGCCTGGCCGACCGCTCGCTCGTCGTCGGGTGTCAACTGCAGTCCGCGCTCGCTCAGCAGGTCGTCACCCAGAAGATCATCGAGCAGGTCAGTGGTGTCACACGCTGCCAGCACCGCGGCGAGCCGCAGGGTCTGGCTACGGCCGACCACCCGCGCAGTCCCGTGCGTCGGCGCAGAGACGGGGTTGGCGACGATCAGACTCGACGCCCGGAGGCTGGATATCGCTCGGTCTCCCGCCCTGACGATGTCCTCGTTGGTGCCGCAGGTCACGCAGGTGTGTTCGAGATCGATCACCACGTCCTCGTGGACGCCCGTCGCCGTCATGGTGACGCGGCGAGCACTCCCTGGGGAGTCGACGAGTAGGTCGTAGCGCAGGGCCACTGCGCCGGGCACGTCTGTCAGCAGACACATCAGGGCGGTGTCACGCACGATCGGGTCGGTGGCAGCGAGCAGGAGTGTGGGTGTCGTGGTCACGTAGCGACCCTCTCTTGATGAAAACCATTTTCATCAAGAGGTTAACACCAGGCGTCAGGCGGCGACGGGCACCCGCCACGACATCCGGCGGTAAGCGATGAGAAGCACGACGGCGAGCAGCGGTCCGATGATGTCGCTGGGGATCGCCCAGACGTTGTCGGGGGCGGTGTTGTCGTGCACGGTGTACTGCATGATGTGGCCGATCGCGTCGCCCCAGTAACAGATCGCGAGCACCACGACGGCGGCTGTGAGCCAGCCGTCACGCCGCCAGGCGCATCCGATGCCCAGGACGCCGATTGCGACGTCGGCCCAGCCGACCGGGGGGAGGTGTTCCATGAGGATGGCGGCCTCCTGTTCGCCGAGGGTGGCGACGAGTGCGTCGTAGAGCCGGTGCCTGTCGGCGTCGGTGATCGTCATGGTCCGGTGTCCTTCGATGTCGTGGAAGGGATCCTGCGCAGGATCCGAGCGACGGCTCCGTTGCACCGGGGGTGCGACGTCGAAGGGAGTGGAACCGTGCCAGAACGGTACCACCGGATGGGCCTGTCCTCACTGGAGTGGCGAGGAACGGACGAGGGTCGGTTCAGGCGCTGAGGGACTCGCGGTACCAGGCGACGGTGGTCTCCAGGCCTTCGCGCAGGGCCAGGGTGCGGATGCCGTGGACGATGGGGAAGATCCCGCCGCGCTTGAGATCGAGGCGGGCGTCCTGGGTTTTCAGCTGGCCGAGGAAGGTCAGCGGCGTATCGAATTGCAGGGCCGCCGCCGCGATATCCGCCAGCCAGCGCTCGCCGCCGTCGGCGAAACCGCGCAGTTGCCGACGCAACGGCTCGAACAGCTGCAGGTTGCCGGCCACCGGCCAGGCATCGGCCAGGATCGACAGGCGCAACAGCTGCTCCGGCTTGCCCTCCAGCAGCGTCCCGCGCAGCTCCGCCTGCCAGGCCGCCAGCGGCTTGCACCATTCCGGCCGACTGGCCATCACCCCTCCGGGACAGGGCGGATAACCGAACTCCAGCAAGGCCGCGCTGAAGCGCTGCATCATCGCCAGGGCCTGTTCCTGCGGCAGATCGTCGGCCAGGACCAGGGCATTGTCCTGGTCGGTCTTCAGCAACTGCTCGCCGCGTCCTTCGCTGCCCATCACCAGCAAGCAGCAGCGCCCGCGCAGGGTTGGCGGCAGCAACAATTCGAAAAGCCGTTCGAGCAATTGCTCGTTGAGCGCGTTGACCAGCTGCATGATGAAGCGCAGGCGGATACCGTTGCCGGCCAGGGTAGCGATCAGGGTGTCCAGGGTTTCCGCGCAGCGGCGCAGGTCGCCGAGGTCGTCGGCGCGGGCGATGCGCAGCGCCAGGACGTGGGAATGGGTGGAGAACAGGCTGAGCACCTGGGTCAGGTGCAACAGGCCGATCACCTGACCGTCCTCCGTGACCGCGACCCGCTCGATACGCTGGCGCGTCATGAGGATCATCGCGTCGAACAGGAAATCGCCCAGTTCGACGCTGGCCAGCGGACCATGGGCCAACGGCCCGATCGCCTCCAGCTCGCTGCGCCCGTCGCGGAAGTGCGCGCTCATGAGGTCGGTGCGGGTGACGATGCCGAGCTCGGGCCCGTCCCTCTCCAGCCGCACCAACAGGGCATCGGCGCCGTGGCTCAATTGCAGGCGCGCGGCGTCGCCGAGGGACAGCGAGGCCTCCACCTCCAGCGCCGGCAGCAAGTGCTCGCGGGCGATGCGGGTAAGGATGAAC
>CALFYG010000130.1 GCA_937952095.1 uncultured Micrococcales bacterium
CCGCGGTGTCAGCAAGGTCGTGCGCGGCTACCAGGCGCGCATCACCGTTGAGGGCCGTCACATCTACCTCGGCACGTATCCAACTGCCGAGGAAGCTGCGCGTTCGTACGACCGTGCCGCGTTCAAGTACCACGGCGCCATCTACTGCGCGTCGTACCCGACCTACAACTTCCCGGAGGAATGGCAGTGACCATCATCAACGACGTTCCGCAGCCTCCCGCTCCCCCGCCGCCCCCCGTGGAAGATGCGAGGGTGCTCAAGGAGCGGCTGCGGCAGGACTCGCGCAAGCTTCGTGAGGCCAGGATCAAGACAGCCAAGGAAGGTCTCGGCAAAGTCAACCGGCAGTACTGGGCGTACGCCGGTGTGCTCGTGGCCGGCGCGCTCGGCGTTGTTGCATGCCGTAGCTACCAAGCCGACCAGAAGGACACCGCACTCGCGCTCGCACAGATCGCGAACGGCGGACGCACCGCAACCGCCGAAACGCAGGCGCCCGCGACAACGATCGTGGACGGCATCCCGAACCCGCTGCAGGCGCTGCCGTTGTCGAACCAGGCGAAGTGGAACATCGGCGCTGGCGGCGACGGGGTGCTCCCACCGAAGCGTTCGACCACTGTCATCACTGCGCTGCTTGAGCGTGTCGACCTGTGCAACGTGTGGGTCGGCCTGAACGACAAGGCGAACGTGGTGGTGGCCTTCGAACCGGCTCCCGGTTTCACGCCGCTGCTCGAGGCCGGACAGTGCGCGGACACGCAGGGACAGACGGTTGTCCCGGTGCCGTCCGATCCTGTCCCGACGTCGTCCACGGTGGCGCAGTGATCGACCTGGTTGTCGCTCTGGTCGGCATGTCGCTACGCGCCCCGCTGCTGTTCTTGGGGGTGTTGTGGTGGGCGTTCACCGCGCACGCGAAACGTGCTCGGATGCCGTGGGCGTGGCTGGGTCCGATCGCTGTGGCGACGTGGCTGTACAAGAACCGGCGCGAGCTCCGTGGGGTGGTCGTGTGGACTGCCGGCACGGCGCTGGTGTTGGTGTGGTGCGGCTTGTTGTGGTCGTCGCCGAGCTTGCGGTTCGCTGTCGGTTTGGCGTTGCCGTCGGGCTGCGCCGCGGCCGGTTTGATGTGGCTCGCTGACCGCTACCCGGAGCTTCCTCCTGGGCTTGCGGTGCGGGTGGCGTTGGCTGAGCGGCGGCATCGTGAGGTGCTGTCGGAGGCGGTGCCTGCGTCGGCTGGTACGGGCGCCCGTGTGGTGTCTGTGCGCCCTGTTGGTGACGACGAGTTCGAGGCTGAGGTGATCGGCCCTCCGGGTGTTGCGCACGCCGATCTGGTGGCGTCTCTGCGGGATTCGTTGGCTGAGTCGGTGCTGTCGTTGTCGGGCCGTCGGCTGGCGCATGTGGCGGTCGTTGGTAGCGGCACGAAGGGCGCGGTGAAGGTGCGTTGCTCGACGCAGTCTCCGTACGGCCGCACTGTCCGGTTGGAGGATCTGTGATCAAGGCTGGTCTTGATTTTGACGCCGGCCGCACGGTCGAGATCCCGATTCCCGGTGACGGGGGCGCGCACGCCGCCGTTGGCGGGAGTAGCGGGGGAGGCAAGACCGAGTTTCTGCATTCGGTGATCGCTCAGCTGGCCCCGTTGGAGCACACGGCGATCGTGGTTTCGGACCCGGCGTGGATGGATTACGAGCCGGTGTGGTCGCCTCGTGCGTCGTGCATCGCGCTTGGCCGGGTGGGCGCCGGATGGCTGTTGGACACGCTCGAAACCGAGCTCGAGTGGCGGCTGCGGTACGGCCGCGGGTTGAAGGTGAAGCGGCTTGTCCCGTCGCCTGACACCCCCCGGATTGTGGCTGTGTTCGACGAGATCGCGATGGTCACGTTGGGCGGCACGAGAGGGGCGACGAACCGGCTGGTGGACATGGCTCAGGTGGGCCGGAAGGTCGGTATCGGGCTGGTGTTGGCGACCCAGTCTCCGAAGTCGACGGTGATTCCTCGGTTGGTGTTGGAGCAGTGCCCGGTGCGGGTGGCGTTCCGGACTGAGGAGCCCGAACAGACCGACGCGATTCTTGGGACGCAACGGGTGCCGGCGCATGGGATCTCGTTTGAGAACCCTGGCGAGGCGTACGTGCGGATGCCGTCCGGAGGGTTTGCTCACATGAAGGCCGCTTACGGCGGCGAGGAGAAGTACCGGGAGATTGCCGAGCGGTACGCGCGCCTGACACCTGTCCTGCCTGAATCCCGCGGCTGGATGCCGCTTTACGACCCGTACGAACAAGGAGACGAAGATGGCGAGTAAGTGGCGAGCGATCGCTGTTGGTGGGGTGGTTGTCGCAGCGTTGATGCAGGCCGAACACGAGAGCCCTGGGGCCACTGGCCGGGGGGTTGCGGAGCTGCGTGGGGCGGTGACCCCGGCGGTGTCTGAGGCGGTCGGCGCCGCCGGGGACGCGGCGATCATTGCCCGTGACGAGATGGACCGGCAGGGCATCAACCCTGGGGCGGTGTTGGGTTCGAACGGTGCGGCAACGGCGACGGATTCGCGGGATGCGGACGGTATCGCTGACGCCTCGCAGCCCGGTCCCGACGTGAAGTTGGGAGGCTGACCGGTGGGTGATCTGGCGAAGGCCGGGGCGGCTGTCGTGTGTTGCGTGCTGCTGCTCGGTCAGTGCAAAGCGGACACCGGGACGGCGCTCAAGACCGGCGCTGGTGCTGCTGGCGTTGGGGCTGCTGTCGGTGTCGGGATCGGTGCCGGGGCTGCGGCCGGCGGGGCGATCGGCGGGGCGAAGAAGGGCGCGTCGAAGCGTGCTGAGGATTGGGTGTCGGGCCGAACGAAGCCGACCAAGCCTCGCCCGCAGCCGAACGGTCCGTCCCGTCCGATGCCTGCCACGACGGTACCGATGACCCCCGCCGAGAAGCAGGAGCGGTGCGCCATGGTTGACGGCTTGTGTGTGGTGGTGAAGCCATGAGCATCCGCATTTCGGCGTCCCCGGAACGTGCCGTAGACGCCTACACGACTCTCCGTCCGCTCGCCGAAACGCTCGACTATCTGGCCGCCCAGGTGCACGAATGGGTGGAACTGGCGGACAGCGGCGAGCTCGACGCAGAAGAGATGTTGTCGCGGCTGGATCGGTGGACCGAGGAGATGGACGGCCACAAGAACACGTGCATCCGGGTCCGGGAAATGCTGTCCGATCAGGCGTGGGCGATCCGGCGCGCGACGGGGTTGTGATGGGCGCCCGGATTGCCGCCGCTGGGCTGGTGTTGGGGGTGAGCACTGTCGCTGTTCCCAACCCGCCCGGCGGGGTGGAAGGTATCCCGCCTCGGGCGTTGCAGGCGTACGTCCAGGCGTCAGCTGGGGCGCCGTGCAAGCTGCCGTGGTGGGATCTCGCCGCCGTCGGCGCTGTCGAATCCGGGCACGGCACACACGGCGGGGCGCACATCCAGGACGACGGGACGATGAGCGTGATGGCGGTCAGTTACGCCGACGCGTACGGGCCGATGCAGTTCATCCTTCCGACGTGGAAGACGTACGGCCAGGGCGACGTGAACGACATCGACGACGCCGCTCCGGCCACCGCTCGCATGCTGTGCGCCGACGGCTACGAAACGGACCGGATGGACGCGTTCGAGGCGTACAACGGTGGCGGCTACAGGGGACCGGAAACCCGCCGGTACGCCGCCAGTGTCGACGAGTTCTCCCAGCGCTACCGGCAGGCCGACAAGCTCGATCTGCCGTCGCTTGAGTCGAACAGCGCCGGCAAGGAACGGTCGTGGTCCAGGGTCGGGGAGCGTGCCCTGTCGGGCTGGTTGCATGTCGGCCGCAACGCTCAGGCTGTCGGGCTTGGCGGGGCTTGGCGGGCGGTTGATGACTTGGTGTTCGGCCCTTCGGAAAGCAAGCCGGCCAAGTTGACCGGCGCGCGCCCCGACGGGTTGAACGCCGAGTTCGGCGCCCGCCTGGACCGGCTCATCGCCGACGCCCCCGGCAGCATCACCGTCATCTCCGGGAAGCGGACAGCGGCCGAACAGCTCGAGCTCTACGAGCGCTATCAAGCTGGGGTCGGGAACCTCGCGGCGTGGTCCGATGGGGTGTCGTGCTCGTCGGATCATTGCGCCGGGTACGCCGCCGACCTTGCCTACGCAGATGAGATCACGATGGCCTGGGCGCATGCTCACGCCGCTGGGTACGGGTTGCAGTTCGATGTGGCCGGCGAAGATTGGCACGTGTCGTTGCGGGGGGAGCTGCGGTGAAGGCGCCTGCGGTTGTTGGCTGCGCTGTCGGCCTGGCGGTCCTCTACCTGTCCGCTGGCGGCTGGGCTGTAGGTCTCGCTGCGGTCACGGGCGGGGTGCTGCTGGTGGTCGCTGGGCGTCGTCGTCCCCGTCATCGGCGTGTGCGCCGTCGCCGGGTGTGGTCGGATGAGGAACGCCGGTTCATCCTTGATCGGGACGGCTGGGCGTGTGTGAACTGCGGTGCTCAGGATCAGCTCGAGATCGATCATGTGATCCCGTTCTCTCGTGGCGGCGCCTGCTCGGTGGAGAACGCTGCCGTGCTGTGCCGCTCGTGCAACGCCCGGAAGGGCGCCTCCTAGGCCGTTGACGCAGACAACCCCCGGCCCATTGAGGTGCCGGGGGTTGTTCTGTTTGGGGTGGTCTAGTCGTCGTCTTCGATGGGCTCGAGGTCGATGTTGACCTCTACGTACAGCTCCTTGCCTTGCAGGTCTTCGTCTCCGTGGCGGCGCAACCAGCCAAGGGTGAGCAAGGTCTGCAATGCCGCCTGGTCGTCGACGATTCTGCGTGCGCCGAGCAGGGTCACGAGTTGGTGGCATCCGCTGCACAGGGCGATCATCACATCGTTGTCCGGGTCGTTCTCCTTGCCGATGACATGGTGCGGGGTGAGCTTCCTGTGGCCGTGTTTGCCGCAGACCTGGCAGATCCCGTCGGCCATGCCGATGGCGGTCATACGCTTGCCGCCGAAGTAGGTACGGTCCGCTCTTGCCCTACTGCCACACAGCCGAGAGCAGTAGGTCTGCTTGGCATTGGCGGGGTAGAAGGACGTCGAGCAGTTCGGGCATTCCTTCTCAGGCAGCGGTGACCTTGCGGCGCACAGCTGCTGCCAGCGCTCGGGGTAGTGGGTCTGCGCGGCGTTGACGAAGTTGTCGATGTTGATGCCGTGGGAGCGGCAGTAGCGTGTGGCTGGGACGCCTGAGTCCTCGATTGCCTTGAGGTGCCTTGCCATCGACGCCTTGTCGTAGCCGGCGCCTCTGGGCAGCTTCTTGGGCTGCTTGGCCTTGTAGCCGGTCACCCCAATCTCGTTGAGCATGCATGTCACCGCGGCGAACGTGCGCCCCAGACGCCTTGCCGCTTCGCCTGCTGTCACCTGGTTGGCGATGAGGCGTACCAGCTCGTCCTTCTCGTCGTCGGTCCACTTGCGGCCGGGCATCTTGTAGCCGATGGCGGCGAGACGTTCGTGCACCGACTGGCCGCAGATGCCGAGCTCCTTGCCGGCCTTCCAGACCGATCCGGTGCGGCTGTAAGCGTCGACGATCTGCTCGTTGCTGACTTTCTGCCGTCCGGTTTGGCTTCCTGCTTCGAGGAGGGCGCCGTTCGGCATGCGGGTCTTTGAGCCTTGTGGGGCGGGGACGCCGAGCACCCGGAACTCGATCACCGCCGGTGATCCGCTCGGTTGACTTTGCCGTCTGCGTCTCGTGCGTACAGCGGGCCGTCGATCTCGCCTTCGTTGCTTCCGTAGGCCACGTCGGCGTCGTTGGCGTCGAGCGTTTGCCGGTCGAGTTCCCGGTTGATGACTTCGAGGATGATGTCTTGGGCCTCTTCGTCGGTGTCTGCTCTGACGTAGAACTCGCCGCCGGTTAGCAGCGACCAGTCAGCGAAGTAGATGCTCATTCGGACTCCATGTTTCGCAGGTGGGCATTGTGCGTAGCGACATTCTGGCGGCGGCATCGGGAAAGCCCGAGGGTGATGACACCGAGGGCGAGGGCGGCGCCGCCGGCCCACAGGAGTTGGAGGCTGTTGCTGCCGGTGACCGGCAGGGCGGGGGCGGGGGTGGTGGGGACGGCGGTGTAGGGGGTGGGGTCGTCGGTGAGTTTGGTGTCGGGTACGGGGCTGGTGGACGGCGTGTCGATGCCTGGCGGTTGGGGCATGGGGGTGACGGTCGCTGGGGGCATCTGGTCAGTCCAGGTGACGGTGGTGGGTGCGCTGGCGGGCGGCTCCGGGATGGTCGTGCCTACGGTTGTAGGCGTCGGCGGGGCGCATGGGCTGTCGGTGTAGCGGGCGTCGATCAACCGGTTCGAGGTGCCGCCGATCGCGGTTTCGTTGTACCGGTGGGCGCCGTCGACAACGTCGAGGGCGGGGCCGGTGACGAGGTCGAGTTGGAGCCGGCAGCGGGGGGCGACACCAGCGGGGAGGGTCCACTCGAGCCGCCCTGCCGAGGCTGGGACGGTCATGCTGGCGATGAGCGGCTGCACCTCGGTGGGGTCCCAGGTGAGGTGTGCGGTGTCGTGGGCGGCGATGGTGACCGCCGTGTTGTCGCAGCCTGCGGTGGGGATGAAGGTGGCGGTGTAGGTGTTGTCGTGGATGTCGATGGTGATGGTGTTGAGGGCGGCTCGGCCGGTGCAGTTGGGGGTTGCTGCGGCGGTTGCGGTGCCGATGGTTGCGGTGCCGGCGATGGCGGCGAGGGTGAGTGCGAGGGTTCGGGTGGTGGTGTTCATGTCCGCCTGGTTCGGGTCTAGTGGGTGGTGGGTGAGGTGAGGGCTGCGAGTTCTTGTTCGATGGTCGCTGCTGGGTAGAACCTGACCGAGTAACCGGTTGCGTTGTGCTCGACCAGGAAGTGCAGGTACCAGCTGTCGTGGTCGTCTGGGAGCTGCATCGGGCACCAGCCGCACGCAACGCGCACGTCGTTCACTGCTGTTCTGCTCCTAGGTAGTTGTCGATGTCGATTGGGAACGCTGCGCTGAGCGCCCTCCTGATGTACTCGCGGCGTCGCAGGTTCGTCAACGGGAACTGTTCCATGTCCTTGATTGCGTGCGCGCCGCCGGATAGCTGCTTAACGAACACGGCGCAGCCCGCTGCATCAGCCTTTTCGATGATCTCCAACGCCCAGTCGTTGTCCATCGACCGAGCGCCGTGGCCGCTTTCAGCGCCGATGATGACCCAGTCAATGCCGGTCAGGTCCAGCGACGGGAGCGGGCCAAGCAGCGGCTCGCACGATAGGAAGCGCACAGCGGCGGCGGTGTCGCGCAGGTGGTCAGCCCGGAACGCGTACCGGTCGGTTTCGACGCTGACGCCGAGCCACACGTTGGCCGGCGGCCGGGCGGGGTCGTAGCCGAGCTCCCGGTTGGTCGAGCAGTCCCGCATCCGCTGCGAGCGCTTGGTGAGCACCTGGAAGGTGTGGCTCGGCGCGGTGCGGCCGCTCGCCTCAGCCTGTCCATTGCAGCAGCGCATCGTGTTGAACACGTCGCGGATGAACCGGTAGGGCACGTCGGGGTGGAACAGGTCGCTCATGCTGTTGACGAACACCATCGACGGCTTGCGCCAGCGTCGCGGCAAGTCGAGTACGTCGCGATGGCAGGTGACCCTGAACCCTGGACCACTGGTGCGCGGATCGCCGTCGTGCTGGTAGCGGGGCTGACCCATCGCCTTGAGACGCCGGGCCATCGTGAGGGCATAGCAGTTGTCGCAGCCGGGCGAGGTACGGTCGCATCCCGTCACCGGGTTCCATGTCCGGTCGGTCCACTCGATGGCGGTGCTCACGGGTGTCTCCTTGGGCGGCGTCGCACGGCGACGGTTGCGGGCGGGGTGGTGGCGTTGCTGGTTTCGCGGGCGGCGAGCCATTCGTCGACCGCTGCGCGCCGGTAGCGGGCGACGTTGCCGATCTTGATGAACGGCAGGCCCTCAGTGTCTCGCCATCGTTCGATGGTTGTGGTGCCTACCCCGAGGTATGCGGCGCATTGGCCTTTGTCCATCACGTCAGGTGTCTCGTGGGGTGCCATGGGGCAACATGGTACGCCTGTCTACCGACATGCACAACCACCACATCAGCTTCATGTGGCACCGTCGTGTAACCACAGTGCATGTCACCCAACGACATGCCCACACACCACCGCTAGTGCCCGCATGTCGCACGTCGACATGCCATGTCAGGCCACGAGGGTAGGCATGCGAGAGTGGATGACCGGCGGATGACCGGCGATTGCAATGTCCCATCCCGCACGTACCATGTCGGTATGCAACGCCGACCGCCCACGGCGATCTCACTCTGCTCCGGCTACGGCGGCCTAGACATGGCCGTCGAACAGGCCTACGGCGCGCACACCGTCGCCGTTGCCGACATCGACCGAGACGCCGCCGCTGTGCTCGCCGTCCGCTACCCGCACGCCCCGAACCTGGGCGACCTGCGCGCCGTCGACTGGACCGGCTGGCAGGCCGACATCGTCACCGCCGGCTACCCGTGCCAGCCGTTCTCACACGCAGGCCGCCGACAAGGAGAACACGATGACCGACACATCTGGCCTGAGGTTCTGCGAGCCGTTCGCGCACTACGACCCCGAACAGTCGTGCTGGAGAACGTCCGAGGCCACCTTTCCCTGGGGTTCGGACGAGTTCTCGGAGACCTGGCCGAAGCGGGGTTCGATGCGGAATGGTGTCTGCTACGAGCGTCGGATGTCGGCGCCCCCCATGGCCGGGCCCGAGTGTTCGTCGTTGCTCGCAACACCGATGGCCCACGACCAGCGCAACGCCTCGCGAGCGATGCGCCGCATGTCTACGTGCTGCGAGTCCTGAGCGCGCCTGCGAGCATCCTCACGTCGGTAATACTCCCGGTACCAAACGTCGCAACGTTCACCACGCACCCCCGCGGTCCCCTTCTGCGTAGCCCAAGCTTTCAGGGTCTTGCACTCTCTGCACGACTCTGGGTTGTGAGTGATCTCGGGTAGCTCGTCGGACGGCTCGAAATCAGCGATGGCTTGCAAGGCTGCACGCAGGCGTTCCACTTCGGATGCGGTCACTGACGGTGCTCCTGTGTGGGCGGTGGGCGGTCAGAATCCGGGGGTGGATGACCGGCGGATGACCGTCACGGTACCCCTCAGGCCGCTGACCTGCAACAACAACCTTCCAGGTGCTTCATCAGCTTCATGTGGCACCGTCGTGTAACCACAGTGCATGTCACCCCACGACATGCCCACACACCACCACTAGCGCCCGCATGTCGCACACCGACATGCCATGTCAGGCGACGAGGGTAGGCGTACGAGGGTGGATGACCGGCGGATGACCGGCGATTGCAATGTCGCACCACGGGCGTACCATGGCGCTACCGCCCAACCCAGGAGAACCATCCCATGCCGCTTCCTGAATCTCTCACCCCGTACCAACTGTTGCGCGGCGTCGAATCAACGCTGGCCTTCACTGCCATTCAGTTGGCTGAACTCGTCGAGTCCCAGCCGGACACAGCACTCGAAGGCATGCTGCTGAGTGCGCTGGCGGCAGTCACCGGAGCCCGAGCATCGCTGGCCGACGTCCGGCTCAACTGGGACGACCTGTGCGCCCCGGAGGATGTTCGATGAGTGTCGAAATCTGCGGCTACTCGGACGACACGATCGAGATCCACGGCGACCTGCGCGAAGAACACGACGCCATTGACAGTCATGTGCCGCGCATTATCACGTTGACCGACGCTAGCGGACGGACCGTGTCCATCGACATCGTCTATGCCCCAGCTGGGGATGGGGTGTGGCGCATCCTCGACGCCGTCATGACCCTCGGCCGGTCCGGGTCGATCACCCTCAAGCTCACCGTAAGCCAGCAGGACGACGCCTCAGTCCTGGTGCACCCCACGATCAGCGTGAAGGCGCCGCAACCGGCGTCCCGCGCCCAGCACTTCTACGTCGACGCCGAGCGGCGCCTCGCGCTCGCCGACCCGTACCGCCCACAACTCCCGTTCCCGACGCACGACCTCACCGGAGACACCGACCGATGACCACCGACCCGATCCCGACCGTCGACCCGAAGCACGCTGGCACCCTCGACCGGCTACACGCCCTCGTCGTCGGCGACGCCGCCGCCTACCGCAAGATCGCCGTCGACCCGGCCTCAACCGAGGCCATCGCCGCCGTCGTACCCGACGGCTGGCACGTCGAGCGCATCGACCCGGCCGATCACGAGCACCTCCTCGGCCGGCCCCGCCGGGCCACCGGCCGCGTCCGGTTCGCTGACCCGGCCGGGTTCGCCGCCTACGTCGTCCGCCACCTGCAACCCGGAACCACCCTGTGGGCCCACGCCGAGATCCCCCGCGTCGTCGCCGTCCTCAACGACCACGCCGAACGCGCCGCCGACCTCGCCTTCGCCGGGTGGGGCGACCACCGCGCCGAGCTCGAGCTCATCGCAACCGAGGAGTGGCGGAACCTCCTCGCCCTCACCGGCGGCGGGTGGACCGCACAACGCGAGTTCGCCGAACGGCTCGAGGAGGTCGCCGAGCTCATCGAGACACCGGAGGCGGCGACGGTGCTCGACCTCGTGAACAACCTCACCGCCACCTCCTCCCGGCGGGTCGTGACAGCCGACATCACCGGCAACACGAGCTCGGTCACGTTCGAGGCGACGAGCTCGGTCAAGGGCATCGGCGGCGTCGAGGTCCCGTCCACGCTCATCGTCCGCGTCAAGCCTTGGCGGTACCTCCCGTTCGTCCCGCAGCTCAAGGTCCGGGTCCGGGCCCGCGTGCACCAGGACGCGCTGCAGCTACGCGCCCAGCTCGTCGGCGGCGACCGGGTCGCCGAGGCCGGGATCGCCGCCCTCGGCGAGCACCTCGAGGACCTCGGCACCCCGCCCGTGTGGGTCGGCACCCCCCGCTAGTCGCCGTGGCTCGCATCCGCACCATCAAGCCGGAGTTCTTCACGTCCGAACGGGTCGCCCGTCTGTCGGACGCCGCCAAGATCACGTTCGTCGGGATCTGGTGCCAGGCCGACGACTACGGCGTCGCCCGCGCCGACGCCCGCATCATCAAGGGCGCCGTATGGCCGCTGGCCGATCACGTCACCGTCGCCGACGTCGCCGACTTCCATGTCGGGGCTGATCTCGATTCTCTCGGCGCCCCCGTCGTGCGTCGCTGCCCAAACGCCGCGACCGTTACCGGCGTGCCGAAGTCGGGCGGCTCAGAAATCTGGATGTGCGAAGAGTGCTGGGGGCGACGATCGGAGATGTTCGTGCGTCGCGTGCCGATCAAGGCATAGCGCTCTCATCGCCGGCAGCAGAGGGTTTGGCTCTCGCCCTGCTCGTCAGCCTTCCGCCAAACGGCGCCAAAGGCTCATCTCCGGTAGCAGAGGGTGTCGACCGCTTCCAACGCCCGCTGCGCCGCACCCTTCTCCGCCTCCGCCGCATCCAACGACGCACGCGCATCCGCCGCACCCGCACCCGACGCAGACGCCACAATGAACTGGGTTTGCGCCGACTGCACCTTCGCCGACGCCACCACCACATCCGCCTGCAACCGGAACCGGCACTCCGCAAGCCTGTCCGTCTCAGCCGCCAACTGCTCGAGCCCGGCGTGGACCCGGCCGTTGGCGTCGGCGATCTGCACCATCGAGAACACGGTCACGAACGCCACCGCCACCACCGCTATCGCCGGCCCGATGTTCGCCTTGTCCATCACTCCGGCCACGGTGGATCTCCGTTTGCCTTGCGCCAGTCCTGCGCTCGTCGCTGCCATTTCTCGACCTCGGTCCTCAGCTCATGGTTCTCGGCCCGTAGAGCGTCGTTGTCGGCTTGCAACGCCTCCACATGCTTACCCACCTTGTCGTCGACCGTCTTAGCCCTGGTAGTGAACAGCGACAAGAGGCCAACGATGGAAGCGACACCGGAACCGGCAACAACAACGAGGGGGCCGTCGACCTGGACTGCACCGATCACCTGATCTCCACGACGGTGCCGCGCGCCCACGGCAACGCAGCGTCACGAGGAAACACCCAGCCCTCCGTGGCCGAGACGTACCGCTCATCGGCCCACAGCCACACGCCAGCACCCGGCGCGCAAGAACCCTGCGGGATGGTCGACCGCCAACGCACCACCAACGGCACGTAGGCGGCCGGGTCGCCTTGTTCGGCGACAAGTTCACACCACGAATCCACCCACGCCCCCAGGACGTGCGTGTAGGCCCCGTAGGGCCACACGATGCGGCACACCACGTAGTTCGAGTTGTACCCGTCGACGGTGCCTTGGACGCAGAGGGCGACGTGGCTGTTTGAGGCGGTCAGCGACCAGAACAGGTCACGGTGGTCCTGCGCGCCGGCCGTGGACGGCAGCAGCGTCGTTGCTGCCACCGCCCCGACCATTGCGCACGCCGCTTTGCGCCTTACGATTCGGTTCGCGCAGCGCGCATAGTTATGCGACGAGCCGCGCATAACCGGTCACCCCGGTAGGGCTGCGTTCTGCTCGCCGACCTGCGAGGCGACAAACCCCTTCACCACCGCAATAGCGGCAGCCAGACCAGCGAGAGCGGCGGTCTTCGCGGTCGACAGATCCGTCACCACGAACGCCCCGAGAAACGCCTGAGCGAACGTCCATGCCGCCCGCTCCGCCACATCACGAACCAGATCCTTCATGTCATCCCACCTCGTCCAGATCGCTCAGCTGACGCACGAGCGTTACGCCCGCAACGAGCGCCGCACCCGAGTCTCCATTACGTGCTTCAAGCGCAGCCATAACGTCCTCGACGATCTCATCATCAGCCACGACAACGACATAGACGGTGGCCCGCACTGGAACCTTAAGCGTTGCCATCATTCACCCACTTTCCGCAGCGCGTTCACTGCGTTGTCGCCGATCTTCTCGATCACCGGCACCCCGCCATCACGCGTCGGGATCAACCCCGCACGGCCGAGCTCGATGAGGATCGCGTTGATCTCGTCCCACGGCCTGCCCTCCGACAGCACTTGGTACTCCATGCCGTCCACAAGCAGGATCTGCCCGTCGTTCATCTCGCATGCCCGCATCTCGTACTCCTGTTCCGCCTGCGCCGGCCCAGCCGTCGTCTCGCCGAGCTCGGCCCGCACCAACTCCATCAACAACCCCGCAGGGAACGACGGCCCACAATCCCAATGATCCGACGCCCGGTAAGCCTCGTTCACCGTGTTGTGATCCGTCACCCCCGCCCTACCGGCCAGCAGATCCGCCGCCGACAACCACACCGCAGGCAGATCCCAACGCCGGCAGATCCCAGCGACCAGCGGCGCCAACTGCTCGCGCAACATGCGCTGCTGATCCGCACCCTGCCAGTCGTCGGCGGAGTAGCCGGCGTAGGCGGCCTGTTCGATCTGGATGCCGTCGCTGTTCGCCCCCGGCGCCGCCCACGCCGTGCCTTCCTCGGGGACCTGGGCGACCGTCTCGCCGGGGTCGACGACATAGTGGGCGGAGGCACGCACCGCAGGGTTCGCGAGGTAGGCGGCGATGTTGTACGCCCGGCCTTCCTCGCATGGGGTTTCGGCGGTGTGGACCACCACCAGCCGCACCCCACTCGTACGAGACGGGTAGGACGACGAGTTGCTGACGGTTCTCATCGTGTCCTCGGGTGGTCGAGCAGGTAGTAGCCGGTCACCATGCGGGCTTCACCATGATCGAGAACGCCTCCAAAGCGAAGTTGTCCGTGGCGGTAGCCTTCTGGTTCGACAACACGACCGTCGTGTCCGACGACGTATCGACGGTCGATGTAACCGGGCTGTTCGTCGAAGTCGAGAACGGAACCGTGCCCGAGTAGCCGCCAACCTGGGCAGATTCGCTGTTCACGTTCCGGATGATCGCGATGTTCTGGCAGGTCGCCAGATTCGTCACAGTCAGAGACTCGTACAAGGTTCCCGACGTTCCACCGAACCTCACCCTGGGGGTCTTGGTGTTCCCGTTGTTCGTGAATGTCCACAACGTCACGATCTCGAGCTGCCCGTTTGGTCCCATGGAACCGCCGGGGATCGTCAGCGCTATCGTTCGTTCCGATGTGTCCCCCGTGAACGCGCCCGGCCCAGTCGTCGAGAACGCGGTCGGCGAGCTCGGCGGGACCGGCACCCCGGACGTGTACGTGTTGTTGTAGACCGTCCCTGCCGTGGTGGACGACATCACCGCGTAGTACCAGCCCGCCGCCGAGCCAGACGAGATGGCATTGGCTGGCATGTATAGGTAGCACTGTGCGTAAGTTCGAGGCAACGCCGTGATGCCGGACAACGCCCCGTTGTTGCCCATCGACCCCGAGGACACAGACACGAATGGCACGGCCGACTGGGCGACCAGATACGGGTCACCCCACACCGTGTCAGTCGTCCCGTTGTTCACCTTCTTGGTAACCGGGTTGATCATCACGTTGCGTTCGACGCGAGTGCCCGTGATCCCGGAGTCGCGGGTGTTGACCGCGTACCGCATACGCCGAGAACCGCCAGAGCGGGTTTCCTCAACGTGGTTCCCACGGATGGTGACGGCGATGCTCGAGTTGTTGATGGCGATGCCGTCGCGATCCGCTGACGCCCTCGCAGTGCCTGGGTCGATCACGTGGTTGTTCTCGATCTTGGCGTACTGGACCAGATTCGTTGAGGCGCCGCCGTTCACGAAGATGCCGTGATCTCCCGCGTACTTCACGATGTTGCCGACGACTTGGGCCCTGGTGGCGAGCGCAAGCGTTATGCCTTCGTCGTTCGTGTTGTAGACGCTGTTGCCGCGGATCAACACGTCCTCCGCCGTAGCGGTGCCTGACCCACCGTTCGACACGACAGCCACGCCAGCACCATTCGTGGTGCCGTCGATCATGTTGTCGGCCACAAGAACGCGACGCAGGTTGTCGGAGCCGTCTCGGTGTGCGGCGATCCGGATGGCGTGGTCCCCGCTGTTGCGGATCACGTTGCCGACGATCTCGATGTCGTGCGGGTGTGCGGTTGCGGAGTGGCCATGCACGGTAACGCCGAGTGACGGGGCGGCGTCGATGACGTTGTTGGTGACCACGATATGGGATGCGCCGTCGTCGATTTCGATGGGTGCAGATGATGGGAAGGTCCCGCCACCTGCGGTGGACAGGTAGCTATTCGTGATCCGAACGCGGCTGGTGTTCGCCGTGTTCGTGTTGATCCCCTTCTCCTGGCCGCCTGACATTATGATCCCGTCGATCAGCACGTCGGTGGCGGAATCGACCGCCATCGTCCAGCCCTTCACGTTCTTGATTGTGAAGTCTCGCAACGTGATGAACGTCGAGTCACCAACGATTCTGATGCCGTCGGCTTGGCCGGAGTCGGTCACTGCCCCGGTTTGGTTGGACAGGTTGCCGTCGATGGTTCCCGGCCCGCACAGGGTGAAACGGTCTATGCCGTCAATCAAGATCATGTTGACGTTCGTCGCGGCCTTCGCCTTGATTGTCGCCCCGCGCGCCAGGTAGAGGGTGACATCGTCTCTGGCAGCGATGCTGCTGCCGATGATGTACGTCCCCGGCGGGACAACAACCATCTTGGTGCTGCCGGCAGCAGCAGCAGCCATGGCCTCGTTGATGTCGGTGGCGTCGTCGGTTGTCCCGTCGCCTGTCGCCCCGTAGTCACGGACATCTATGGCGAACTTGCGTTGCCGAGCGGCGAGCCCGGCTTCGAGCGCCGATGAAGCAACAGCGTCCGGCGCGTCGGTGAGCATGTCGAACAGTGACCCGGCCCCGGTCACAGTGATGTAGTGCACGTACTGCACCCTGTCGGCTGTCTCGGTGACCTTATACACCGTCCCAGACGGCGTGATGTTGGCGTTGGGAGTCAGATCGGCAGACCACGTCCCGTTGGTGACGGTGGGCCGGACCTTCGACAGGATGGTGACGTCGGTGGCGGTCACCCAGCCGGCGGCTTTGCCGGTGGTCGAAGCGACGAGCTCGATCACCGCGGCGGCATGCGACGGGGTGGAGCCGTCGGGGAGTTTGATGGTGTTGGTTACCGTGGCCATCAGGTGATCGTCCAGACGTTGCCGAAGGCGTCGGTATACCCGGTACGCCCCGAAAGCTGTGAATCGAAATCAGCGACGGTAGATCCGCCTATCCCGTTCCTCACAATTACTCTGAACACGTTTCCGGTCAGGCGCTGCACGGTGCCGCCGGACCGGGCACCTACCTCAAGTATCGACGAACCGGAGAACAACGCTCCTGATGTGCTCGCCACGGTTGATAGCGGCGTCCACGACGATGGCTCAGATGCCTGATTCGTCGCAGTTGAGAACACCACACTTCCTGTCGCGGATGCTCGAGTCACTTTCAGCCATGCTGTTTCGGCAGCAGAGAACGCGACGGCGTTCGCTGAGAGCGCAGTGATAGGTGTTGACCCATCGATGGAAAACGCCAGGTATGGTTTCGACGCTGTCGTAAACGCAAACCTGAACGTCCGAGTCGACGTCGATTGTTCCTTGGCGACTAGCACCTGCTCCGACGCTGTCCAACTCGTCGGCGCCACTTTGATCACTATTTCAAGATCGCCCGTGATGTCGAGCGGGTTGGCATCAGGCGCCCAAATGTAGTTCGACCCGGTCAACGGCACCCCGTCCGGGTACGCCCTCGCCGCCCCGCCCCTGCCTGAGCCTTGCCGGCCGGGTAGCCCCCGCATCGTCCGCATCGGGGACACAAGCCCGGTCACGTCAAACCGCC
Organism: uncultured Micrococcales bacterium; assembly: GCA_937952095.1. Lineage (GTDB taxonomy): Bacteria > Actinomycetota > Actinomycetes > S36-B12 > UBA10799 > JADKAV01. Next base: position 16,625 of record CALFYG010000130.1, read on the forward strand.
GACTGCAACACGGCATGCACGCTGTAATCGTTGGCGTTCACAGCCGCTGCCTCGTGTCGTACGGGTACACGTTCACCTCGTAGGTCTCATTGCCGCCGGAGCCAACCACGGACAGGGTGCCGGCGCTGAGCCACGTCGCCGGAAACGCGATCTGGGTTCCGGCCTTTACCCTGACCGTGCCTGCTGCGGCCTTCACGGCGGCGGTGCCGTCCATGCGGATGTCGACGTAGCCGCTGGCGGCCGTGCAGTCGACTTCGACCGTCGACTTCGGGTCCGTCCCGGCGATCGTTGCCGTGTCGGCTGTTGACCCGCTGGTCGTCTTCTCCCCGGACGTGGCCGGCGTGCCACCCACCAAGGTCACGGTGTAGCTAGCCATCTCCCACCACCTTTCGTTCCTTATCGTACCTGACGTGTAACGACATGCTCTGGCACTGTCAGGTGCGATAGATCAACTTGCCGCACAGCCAGCAGTCGGCCTGCACCGACAAGCTCGAGCCGTGGTTCTGCCAGCCCCGCAGGTCCACCCAGTTGTTGGCGGCCATGCTCACCTGGTAGCCACCGAACCCGCAAATCGTGTCCACGTCCTTCACGTTGAGCCGCATGTCCCGGCCAGCGGAGGCGGCGTCGTTGACGTAGAGCTTGATGGCCCGCACCGACGTGGCCGACGTGCTCGACGTCGCCGGCCACATGATCCCCGCCGACCACTCCCAGATCCCCGCCACCGACACGGTGAGCTTCGAGCCGGACACGGTGACGTTCTTGGCGAGCGGCAACGACGAGAACGTGAACCGGGACGACGTGGGGTAGGTCTCCGACGCGGACGACCCGAACGACAGCGACGAGCCCATGATGGCGAACACGCATCCGGGCTGGCCGACGTCGACCATGTTGTCCTTGAGGTAGGTGTTCACCCACGAGGCGGTGAGCACCTGCCCGGTGGTGGCGGTTGCGGGAGCGGTCCAAGCCACAGGGGGCCTCCTAGTACCAGAGCAGGTCCGTGCCGTCGAGCTCGGACGTGTCCAACGTGAACGGGGTGAACTGGTCGGCTGGGGACAGTTCGAGCGTGATGTCCCACACCCCGCGTGCCTCGTTGCCGGGCAGGGCCGAAACGGCGGCGTACGGGGAGCCCTGGTCGATACCGGGCCGGTTGAGGTCGATCGTGTGGGCGACGGACTCGATCCAGTATTCGCCGTTGATCTTCGTGCCGTTCGGGCGGGTGCGGGTTACCTCGACCCGGTAGCCGACGTCGCAGTGGTTCTGCACGAACGTGAAGCTGTCGATGTCCAGAGCGAAGGTGACGGTGCCGATCTCGACTTGCGGGGTGCCTCGTTGGAGCACCCGGAACTGTGCGAGTCCTTCGGCGTCAGCGGCGTCTACCAACATGGTGCTGATCGACTGTTCGTAGCGGCCGTGTTCGGCGATCGACGTGGCGGACTCTGCGGTGCGGGAGCCGCCGTCGAAGTTGACGGTCACACTGTTGGCCAGCAGGGCGTCGTCGAGGTTGAAGTCGCAGCGGGTGTACCCGAACTCAGGGTCCAGGAACGGGGCGTCGTCGTGGAGGCGGGCGACGACCGTGCCGCCGGTGTACGGGGCACGTTTCCACGCCTCAGCGTCCAAGCGCAGGTCGCCCTCACGGTCCTGCCACAACAGCCCGTCGACGCCTCTGGCGAGGTCGCGGAGGTAGTCGACGACCCGGCGGCCTTTCATCTTGCCTGCGGCGACTTGCTTCTCGGCGGGGACGAACGCCACCGGCGACAGCCCGTAGCCGACCATGCTCAACGCCTGGTCGAACGCGTCCTGGGTTTCAAGGTCGGCGGATGCGGTGAGGTTGCCGTACCTGCCGGCCCGGTAGTTGGTGAGCACATCCCCGGAGGACAGCGCCTCGTTGTAGACCACGACGTCACCGAGGTCGCACCCGAACCCGAAGTCCAGCGACGGTGCAGCGGTCGGCCATAGCCGCTGGTGCTGGAAGGCGATGGTCAACGGGCGACCGTACGGGATCGGGTACTGATCGCTGATGTTCACCACCGGCGACTGGGCAACCCCGTCGATGTAGGTGGTGACCACGCTGTTGGGGACGCCGCCGACCGTGTTGCGGGTCACGGCCCACACGATGTGATGCACCTGGTTGTCATCGACCGACGTGTACCCGGAGTACCCGCCGACAGCTGGGAGTTGGAACCAGTCTGCCGGCGGTGTGCCCGGCACGAACTCGCCGTAGAAAGCGGCTTCCGGTCCCGGCCTTGCTGTCAGCCCGAACCCCATCGCCCGGCTATTGCGGTACGGGCTGTCACCCCAAAACCCGACCCACTGGTAGCGGGCGGTCGTCGACGACGCCAACCCGGCAGCCGACAGCGAGAACGCCGCCCGGTAGCGGACCCAGGTTTCGACGGTGAACGCTGTGCCCCACAGGGCGGTGTTGTCGGACATCACCACGCACGGGAACCGCCAACCCA
>CALFYG010000131.1 GCA_937952095.1 uncultured Micrococcales bacterium
GACTAACGGATGGACCGGGGACTAACGGATGGACCGGGGACTAACGGATGGACCGCCCGGCTAGTCGTGGTGGCGTGGCAGAACCACGGTGGGCACGGTCGACGCCCGCAGGATCTTGTAGTTGGTGTCCCCGAGGAACACCCGCTTCAGTAGACCTCCGCTGCCGGATGCGACGACCAACAGATCCCCGGTGTCCCAGTCCTCGCGGCTCATCGCCGCCTGCGGTGAGTCCCCGACCAGCACGTCATTGCTGATCTCGAGACCTTCGGTGTCGGTCAAAGCCAAGGCGTGTGTCTGGTGTTCGCGCAGCATCTCAAGCGACGCCGTCAGGACACCACCTTCCGCATCGGCCCCCAGGTCGGAGCCGAACACACGGTGGCGCACGAGGATGGTGAGCACGCGCAGGGGGACGCCGGCTGCGCGTGCCAGGGCAGCACCGCGCGCCAGGGCGGCCTCACCCTCCTGCCCCTGCGCGAAGGCCACAAGGACCCTGCCGACGGTCGGCACTGGATGGCGCGCATAGCCATTGGGAACCAGCGCGAGCGGGACCGCACTGCGGTGCAGCAGGGCGTTCGTGGTGCTGCCCATGGAGAAACGGCCCAGGGATCCACCCGGACCGCTGCCCACCACGACCATGTCGGCATCGAGGTCGGCGGCGATCTCGGACAGGCCAGTACCCAGACTGCGGTGGTGATGCACAACGGTCTGGGCCCGTACCGCGAACTTGGACTCGAGCACCTCGGCCAGCCCATCGACGAGGCGCGCCTGCTCGTCGGAGCGTCCTTGACCCATGCGCGGGTCCAGGTGGTCGTTGATGTATTCGTCCGCCGTGGCCGAGACGGTCACCAGCGTCACGTGGGCTTCGAAGGTCTTGGCGAGGGTCGCGGCGTAGGCCACCGCGTCAATGGAGGTGGCGTCGTCGGCCACCCCAACAACCAACTTCATGGCAATCCTCCCGCCGTGGTGCAATCAACCGACCATGGCCAGTACGGTAGCGCCGTTGACCTGCGCTTAGCGGGTCGAGGACGGAGTGCCGATGTCCAGCAGCCAGCCTTTGGTCAAGCAGGTGATGCGGGTCAAGAACCCCGACCACATCGTCGAGGAAGCCGATCACGGTGGGCTGAAGCGGAGCATGGGCCTGTTCGCGCTGCTCATGTTCAGTGTGGGAAGCATCATCGGTACAGGTATCTTCGTCATCCTCGGTGAGGCGATCCCGAAGGCCGGTCCGGCGGTCATCCTGTCCTTCGTCCTCGCAGCCGTCGTCTGTGCATTCTCAGCGCTGTCCTACGCGGAGTTGGCGGGCACCATTCCGGTCTCGGGCTCTTCCTACTCCTACGCGTACGCCACCCTCGGCGAGATCCTGGCGTGGGTCTGTGGTTGGTGTCTCATGTTGGAGTACGGCGTCGCCGTGTCCGCGGTGGCCGTTGGCTGGGGGCAGTACCTCAACGAGTTCTTAGCGGCGTTCGGCATAGCGATACCCCCGGAATTCGCGCAGCCACCAGGTGAGGGCGGCGTGGTGAACATCCCGGCGGTGTTCGTGGTGGTCGCGTGCATGTTCCTTCTGCTTCGCGGGGCCAGCGAGTCCGCGACCATGAACAACATCATGGTGATCATCAAGCTGGGGATCCTGTTCTTCTTCTGTGCCGTGGCCTTCACCGCCTTCGACGGCGGCAACTTCCAGCCCTTCCTGCCGCTCGGCGTTGCCGGTGTGGGTGCTGCAGCAGGGCAGGTCTTCTTCTCCTACATCGGGTTCGATGCCGCGTCCACCGCTGGTGAAGAGGCCAAGAACCCCAAGCGCGACCTGCCGATCGCCATCATCGGCTCGCTGGTCATCGTCACGATCATGTACCTGCTGGTGACAGTCGCTGTGATCGGAGCCAACGGCGGCCAGCCCTCGGACTACGAGGGGCAAAGTGGGGAGGCGATCCTGGCCACCATCGCGAATGAGGTCACGGGTAGCACGTGGGCAGGAACCATCATCGCCCTCGGTGCCGTCATCTCGATCTTCTCCGTCGTGCTCGTGACCATGTACGGGCAGACCCGCATCCTGTTCGCGATGGGCCGCGACGGTCTGCTTCCCAAGACCTTCACCAAGGTCAACCCGCGCACCCAGACACCGGTCAACAACACGATCATCGTGACGATCATCATCGCCACCCTCGCGGCGTTCATCCCGCTCGGGCAACTCGCGGAGGCGACATCGATCGGCACGCTGTTCGCCTTCATGATCGTCAACGCCGGCGTGATCTCGCTTCGCCGTTCGCGGCCCAACATGCCGAGGTCGTTCAAGACGCCGCTGTACCCGATCACGCCGATCCTCGGCGTCGTCGGGTGCCTGTACCTGATCGCCTCGCTGGCCTGGATCACCTGGGTGGTGTTCTTCGCCTGGCTCGCCATCGGCATGATCATCTACTTCACCTACGGCATCAAACGCTCACGTCTGGCCCGCGGGGAACCCGACGACTGGACCCCGGACCCCGAGCCACCCCTGGTGAGTTAGACCGATGAAGATCCTGGTGGGAGTGACCCCCGACGCATCGGCGGCCGATGCCTTGGCGCTCTCGGGTGTACTCCAGAAGAGCATGGGCGGCGAGGTCGTCATCGCCCACGTGTACGCCGCGCCCTCGGACCAGAGCGGGAAACGCAAGGTGGATGCCGAGTGGGTGGCATACCTGCGAAACGACGCCGAGGCGATCGTGGCGGATGCCGCCGACGCGGCGCCGCGGTACGGCGTGGTGGAGTGTGAGACCGCCGTCCACGGTCACCGCTCGAGCGGCGTGGGACTCGATGAGCTGGCGCAGAGGATCCACGCCGACGTCATCGTCATCGGCAGTGCACCGGGGGCTTCCAACGGCCGGTTCCTGATCGGTTCAACCGCGGACCAACTCCTGCACGGCAGCCACGTGCCGGTGGCTGTTGCACCGGCCGGGTACCGTCGGGTCTTCCCCGACGCGTTGGGCCGGCTCGTGGTCGCGTTCCAGGACACCACGGAGAGCCACAAGGCTCTCGAATGGGCTGCGGAGCACAGGGGGGATCGACGCCTCACGGCACTCACGGTGCTCATCCGGCACCGGGTGATGGGCAGCAACCTCGCCTTCGATGGCGAGGGCTTGGTGAGCCGGCAGTTCGAGGAGGACGCGCAGGTCGCCCTCGACGCGGCACTGCGGGCGCTGGGCACCGACGCCGATTCCGAACTGACCATCGGTGACGATGCCCTGTCCGCCGTCGGCCGCGTGCAGTGGCACGGTGACGAACTGCTCGTCCTCGCCTCCGGCGGTAGCGTCCTGCGGCGGGTGTTCCTCGGGGACATGACCTACAAACTGGTACGGGCCACCCCGGTCCCGGCCATCGTTCTGCCCCGCCACACCTGAGCGCCTGCATAGGCTGGCCACGTGAGATGCGTGGTCACCGGGGCGGCAGGCTTCATCGGTTCGGCGCTGGTCGCGGCGCTGCGGGAGCAGGGTCATGAGGTGCGTGGCCTCGACATCGCGGGAACAGACATCAGTGCCGACATCGCCCACCCCGGCGACTGGATGGACCTCGGCGACGTCGACGTCGTCGTGCACACGGCCGCGATGGTCGGCATGCCGTCCCAGGCTGAGGCCTTCTGGCGGGTCAACACGATGGGGACCCGTCATGTGCTGGACGCGGCACGCGACAGTGGCGCCGGCCGGTTCGTGCTGCTGTCGAGTGTGACGGTGTTCGGCAACGACTTCCCCGACGGCGTCACGGAGGCGTATCCGACGCGGCCCACCGGGGTGCCGTACGCCGACACCAAGATTGCGGCGGAGCACTTATGTCTCGACGAACACATCCGGTCGGGTATCGACGTCACTATCGTGCGGCCCGGCGACGTGTACGGCCCACGCAGCCGGCCCTGGACGCTACTGCCCCTGCAGATGATCAAGAGCCGTCGCGTGGCCGTTCCCACCACAGGCATCCATAGCCCGGTGTACGTCGATGACGTGGTGGCGGGGTTGATCCAGGCCGCGACTGTTCCCGAGGCTGCCGGGGAGATCGTGACCCTGTCCGGCGGGGTCGGGGTGCCGACCGGCGAGTACTTCGACCAGTATGCGCGCATGCTCGGCCGTGGTTCCGTGCCGCGACTCCCGCGTGCCCTGATGCTGGCCGCGGCCGGTGCCCAGGCGGGTGTGGCCAACCGTCTCGGGCGCACCATCGAACTGAGCCCCGCCGCAGTGCATTACCTCGCGGACCGCCGCGGCACCTACTCCATCGCCAAGGCGCAGCGCCTCCTGGGCTGGCGTCCGGAGGTGGGGCTGGACGAGGGCATGGCGCGAACCGCCGCCTGGCTGCGGGCGGAGGGTCTGCTGCCCGGCTGATCGGCTAGGTTCGACGCGTGAAGCGTCAAGCCAAGCAACACCTGATGAACGCCACCCGGGAGGCACTCGATCCGCGGCTGTCCGACATCGAGCAGCGCGGCGCGGACCTTCAGCGACAGATCAACGACCTGGGCGACGTGGTGGTCGCCATGCGCGACCAGTTGGAGTCGCACCTGCCCCGTCCGGAGGGGCGCGCGGAGCACCTCGCCCAGTACAACGTGGCCGATGTTCTCGCCTGGCGCGCGGCGGAGACCTCGGCCGAATTCGTCGAGCAGTACATGGCCGATGCGCTCCCCATGGCTTCTCGCTCCGACCACCTCCACCATGCCGCGGCACATGCCCCCGCCGAGGGTGTGATGCTCGAGTTCGGCGTGGGCTCCGGTGAGTCCCTGCGGTGGCTGGAAGACATCGCTGGGACACGGCGGGTCGTGGGCTTCGACTCCTTCGAGGGGCTGCCGGAGGACTGGCGGCCCGGTTTCGAGGCGGGGGCCTTCGCCCAGACCGAACGCAGCCCCTTCGAGCACGCGGAACTGCGGGTCGGATGGTTCGAGGAGACCCTGCCCACCTTCATCGCTGAACTCGACGAGCCCATCGCGTTGTTGCACGTGGACTGCGATCTCTACTCCTCGACGTGCACGGTGCTGCAGCACTGCATGCCCAGACTGGCCGACGGGGCGGTGGTCGTGTTCGACGAGTTCTTCAACTACCCGGGTTGGCGCAACCATGAGGCGCGGGCGTGGCAGGAGTGGTTGGCGGACCACCCGACCGAGATCACCTACCTGTCGTACGTGCCCTCGTGGGAGCAGATCGCTGTGCGCATCCAGGGCGGCTGACCGTGGCCGATCAGGAAACCCAGCCCGTGGAGTCCCACGCTGTCGATCGCAGCCGATGGCGACCGCTGAGCCTATTGCTGCTGGCGCTATTCGGGTACCTCGTGGTGCGTGGCACGGTGATGCTCAATGGCTATCTGTATGCCGACGATTTCGCACTGCGCTACTGGGCCGACACTTCCGGACTCACGCCGGAGTACCTCTTCCGGTCCTACTACGGGCACGTGCAGCCCTGGGGATTGCTCGCCCAGTGGATCCTGCAGGCCGGCTGGCCCGGCTCCTGGACGGCGCTGATGGTCTGGGCCCTGCTCATGCAGATAGCCATTCTGGCGCTGTTGTGGCGCATCGTGCTGCGGCTGACCGGCTCCCAGGTCGCGGCCTTCCTCGCATTCTTGGTGCCTGCGCTGTCGTCCTTCACGTTCGAGGTGGGCGTCTGGTGGTGCATGATCATCGAGAGTGCCCCCTACGGGCTGTTCATGATGTTGGCCATCTGGGCCCTCATCCGGGCGCTGTCAGGTGATCCAGGTCGCTGGTGGTTGTGGTCAGGACTGGCGTACTGCGCGGCGCTGTTGTCGATCAGTAAGGGCGTGTTCTTCCTGCTCATCATGGTCATCGTCGCGGCGTTCCTGCCCATCGCCGCCGCGAAACCCCGGGGGTTGCGAGCGGCCTTCCGCACCAATCCTCGGTACTGGACGCTCATCGCAGGATTCACCATGGTGTACGCGCTGTTCCTCCAGGTGCATGCGCCGATCTCGCGCAGCCCCGATTGGGATCTGCTAAGAGCACTGCGGTACAGCAGGGACCTGTTCCTGCTCAACATCGTCAACGGGTCGGCGGGAGGTCCGTGGCAGTGGTTCAGTGCCCAGGGCGAAACCTGGAACGGGGTCCTCGTGATCCCGCGGCATTCGGCTCTTCTGCTGGTGGTGGCGGTCGCACTGCTGGCAGCGGTGGTCATCGTGGTGCGTCGCTACCGGCCCGTGCTCTTCGGCTACCTCATGGGGATGGTCGTGTACGCCTTGGCGCTCACCGCGCTCGCGGCGTACGGTCGGGGAGGTGCTGCGGTCGCCTCGTCCGGCTACCGCTACACCTCCGACTTCTGGATCCTGCTCGCGCTGTTCGCAGGTCTGCTCTTCTACCCCACCCTTACGGAGGTGGATCCGTTCAGCGAACGGGTGAAGGCGCTGCGCGCGCGGGGGATCACGCGGCAGTCCGTGGCCGTCGGGGCCGCAGTGGCGTTCACCGTGTCGAGCCTGATCTCGTCGGTGGAGCCGTCCTTGCGCTGGGTGAACAGCCAGACCAAGGAGTACGTGACTGTGGCGCGCGAGTCGATGCCGTCCATCCCGGAGACTGCAGAGTTCCTGCCACAGAAGACCATGACTGACCTGATCCACCCGATGCTCATGTTGCCGTTCGCCAGCACGGAGGTCGTCTTCTCCCCGGACCCGGCCTTCCGGCCCTTCGTCGAGTACTCCACGGACGGGCTCTTCGGATTCGCCAACGATGGCACGGCCCAGCAGCAGTTCGTGGCCGGAACGCCCTCGCAGCCCAACGGCGTGTGCGGGTACAAAGTCTCAGCCAATCCAGTCGTGATTCCGATGTCCAAGGAGGTCCCGCAGTGGTCGTTCGTGGCGCAGGTGTCGTACCTCAGCGACGCCGACACGACCGTGCGGATGGTCATCGGGCCGAACACCCACGAGGTGCCCATCCGGCAGGGGCTGCACAACGTGTTCTTCCAGGTCGAGGGCCCGGTGCCCGACGTCACGGTCACAGGTACCGACCCCGGTGTGCAGACCTGCATCGACCTGGTGAGCATCGGCCCTCGGTTGGGGCCGGACAACCCCGAGCCGTTCTACCCGCCGCCGGAGTGGCCGCAGTAGTACGTCGCCGCGGCCCGTGGAACGATCTGACCATGGGCGGTGGTCGGCAGTGAGCACGACGTCGTTCGCGGCCAGGAGGCGACTGGCCGCCATCGGCGCACTCGCCGCCGCCGGTGCGGGCGTGTTCGCGCTGCTCTGGGGCTTCACCGAAAGCCCGTTCGCCATCCTCATCGCGATGATCCTGCTTGTCGGTGCCTTCGGATTCGGCTGGGTGGCGCTGACGAGGCGCGACGCCGACCGGCGGCGGTCAGCGTGGATCGCCGGAGTGCTCTTCGCGGGCGCGCTGATCGCCGCGGTAGGCGGCCACAGTGAAGGCTGGGTGATCGTCCTCGGGGGTGTCAGCGTCGCTGTGTCGCTGCCCCTGGGTCGCTACGCGCTCGGCCGGGACCGGCGGTCACTGGCCGCACTCCCCCCGCCCGGTGTCGCCGTCCCCGCGGCCTCGAAGCCGGTGCTGCTGATCAACCCGCGGTCGGGGGACGGCAAGGCCGAACGTGTCGGGCTGGTCGAGGCCGCCCGCTCCCGGGGCATCGAGTGCCACGAGTTCGGCCCAGGTATCGACCTGCGACAACTCGCGCAGGATGCTGTGACCGCGGGTGCGGACGTCGTGGGAGTGGCCGGCGGTGACGGTTCGCAGGCGATCGTGGCCGATGTGGTCAGTCGCGCCGGCTGCCAGATGGTGTGCGTCCCGGTCGGCACCCGCAACCATTTCGCGATGGATCTCGGGCTGGATCGTGCGGACCCGGTCGCAGCCCTTGAAGCCTTCGGTGACGCGCGGTTGAAGACCGTCGACCTCGCCCGGGTGAACGGTCAGGCCTTCCTGAACAACGTGTCCATGGGTGTGTACGGATCGGTTGTGCAGAGCGCCAGTTACCGCGAGCGCAAGGTCGAGACCGCGATGGAGAAACTGCCGACCCTGTTGGAGAACCCCCCCGATCTGCGCTTCATGGGTCCCGACGGTGAGCCACACACGACGGTCCACATCGTGCATGTGTCCAACAATCCGTACCTGTTGGACGTGCGAGGTGCCGGCGGCAGGCCCAGCCTGCGCACCGGCGAGCTGGGGATCGTCACGGCCGAACTGGGAGGACCTGCCGCGGTCACCGACATGTTCGCCCGCGCCGCGGTGGGTCTGCTGAGTTCCGCCTCGGGATTCAACTCCTGGACCGCCGACCGGTTCGAGGTGGATGCCGATGGGCTGATCGAGGCGGGCATCGACGGTGAGGCGGTCGAGCTCACCCCGCCTGCGGTCTTCACGATCGAGCCCGGGGTGCTGCAGGTCCGCATCCCCACCACAGCGATCGGCAGATCGCCGGCGGCGTTCGTCCCCGAAGTACGGCACGCCGCGGCCGAGTTGGTGCGCAGGGCCTTCCTGCCCACGGATCACTGGCAACCGCTGCCGCGTCGCTGAGCCGGGGCAGCCTGTGGCACGGTATGTCACGTGAGCGACAGACCCTTGCCGACGACCCGGCATCTGATGCGGGCCGGGCTGCCGGCTGTGGCGGGCGGGGTCGCGGTGATCGCGGCACTGCTGGGCCTGTACCTGGTCCTTCCGGAGCCCACGGGGGATGAAGCCCCGTGGATGGTATTCGTATCGATCGTGGTCACGGCGGTGATCTACTCTGCAGGTGCCGTGTGGTCGCTGCTGTACATCACCCGTGCCAGGCACCCGGTCCGGGTGGGGTTCATCACGCTCGCAGTCATGGTCACCGCGCTGGTGGTGATCTTCGCCCTGACCTACCTGTCGTTGAGCGCGGAGGACGCCAGCAACTTCAACGTCCCCCTCGACAAGATCGACTCGCTGTACTTCACCATGACCATCCTGTCCACGGTGGGCTTCGGCGACATCGTGGCCTCGTCCAATCCGGCGCGGATCGCGGTGATGATCCAGATGGTTGTGGGCTTGACGCTGCTCACGGCGCTGGCCCGCGTCGTTCTCGAAGCCGCCCGGCGGGCAGCCCGCAAACGCCACGGCCTCGACGACGGTCAGGCGGGCTTTCCCTGATCGAAATCCCCGCGTCTCACCGCGTCGGTGATCTCCTCGACCTTGGCCCAGATGACGGCTCGCACCTCGGGGGCGCTCATCTCGCCGATGTGCGTGATGCGGCCCTCGATGTGGCCGTCGAGGGGTAGTTCGGGATACGCGACAAGGTGCCGCTTGTACTCGGCCTCGGTCGCGATGAGGTAGTTGCTCACCCCGGGCACGTCGATGTGCGCGGCGGTGTACGGGCTGATGAACAACTCGTGGGTGCTGTAGATGTTCGTGACCCGATCGCCGATCACATTGAGGTCATCGTGCAACTGTTCCAGAAAGGGGGAGCCTTCGGCCATGTCGGACAGCGCCGGCGTCATGTCGCGCGGTGTCCAACTGAACAGCCGCGAGACCCGGCGGGCACTCGTCGAGCCCAGCCAGGGGGCGCCCACACTGACCACGTGAAGTACCTGATGAGGGTGGTCCACGGCGTAACGCAGCGACGCGATGGCCCCCTGCGAGTGGCCCACGAGAACGACCGGGGAGTCCGGCGACCGGCCCTGGCGCTCCAGCCCGCGCTGGATATCACGTGTGAGATGTTCCTGTGATTTGTGCAGCGGGAGCGTGACCCCGAAGTTGGCCAACGTGATCAGGAACGCGTTCGGGTGCCGCTCAAGCACCCGCCGCATCATCAGAGTCGCTGCCACGCCGCGGATGGCGGTACCCGCGACGATGGGCACGGCTACCGGCACCGCGTCCTCCCATGTCCCATTTGGGTCACCGTAACTGATGTTCTGCGTTGTCTCAGGTGTACCGCGCCGCGATGTCGTCGGCGATGTCCGAGCGCTGCTTGCCCTCCACATCGATGGTCCAGTCCGCAGCTCGCTCATAGAAGGGCAGGCGACTACGCATCAGATCCACCGCCGACGTCCGGCTGTCGAGCGTGGGCCGGCGAGGGTCCCCGGCGACCTTGGTGGCCAGTCGTTCGACGTCTCCGGACAGGAAGACGATGCGGCCGTTGGCCTTCAGCAGGTCAACCTTGCGCTCGCTGAACACCTCGCGGCCCTGGTCGTCGAGGTCGACCACGATGCCGCCACCTGCATCGATGATGAGTCCGTCCATGGTGGTGAGTTTGCGCAGTACGTGGTACTCGGCCTCCCGGAACGCCGGCCATCCCTGTTGCGCGACGAGCTCCGGAATGGGCAGTCCCACCTCGTACTCGACGAGCACGTCCGTGGACATCACCGGACGTTTGGTGAGGAAGCAGACCCGGCGCGCGATGTTGGTCTTCCCGACGCCGCGCATGCCGATGAGCACGATGTTCACGCACACACTGTGGCACGGATCATGGTCTGCCCGGCTGTTTGCCTGGCACAGTTCAGGTATGGACGGTTCGGACAGACATCGCGTGGTGATCATCGGCTCCGGCTTCGGGGGCCTGTTCGCCGCCAAACGCCTCAAACGTGCCGATGTGGACATCACCCTGATCTCGCGCGTCTCCCACCACACGTTCCAGCCGTTGCTCTACCAGGTCGCCACTGGCATCCTCTCGCAGGGCGAGATCGCCCCCGCGACCCGCGAGATCCTGAAACGCCAGAAGAACGCACAGGTCCTGTTGGGGGAGGTGGGCGAGATCGACCTCGAGGCGCGCACCGTGACCTCCGCGATCGGTCCGCATCGCCGGGTCACCGGGTACGACTCGCTGATCCTGGCGGCGGGCGCGGAGACCGGCTACTTCGGCAATGACGGGTTCGAACCCTTCGCCCCAGGACTGAAGAGTATCGACGACGCGCTGGAGTTACGGGCGCGGATCTATGGCGCCTTCGAGATGGCGGAACTCGAACCCGATCCGGACGCCGTGGAGGCGTGGATGACGTTTGTGGTCGTCGGCGATGACGAGCTTGACGCCACGCAGGCCGCGATCGGCGATGCCGAGGCCATGGGCGAACTCTTCGCGAGCTTCGGCCTCGCCATGCTGACCGGCGTGCTGTGCATCTACGTCGTGCTCGTGCTGCTGTTCATGGACTTCGTGCAGCCGGTGACGATCCTGGCCGCGCTGGTGCTGTCGGTGCCGGGCGCCTTCCTCGCGCTCTTCGTCACGCACACGGCGCTGTCGATGCCCTCGATGATCGGGCTGATCATGCTGATGGGCATCGCCACCAAGAACTCGATCCTGCTGGTGGACTACG
>CALFYG010000132.1 GCA_937952095.1 uncultured Micrococcales bacterium
CGCGCTCGATCCGATCCGTGCCGGACTGGCTGGCGCCCGCGCCGCCGGCACACAGGCCCCGGCAGCCGCCGCCAGCGCCGCCCGCTGAAAGCCGCCCATGACCGATCCGAAAGAACACAGCACGCCCCGTCTGGGTGCCTCCGGCCGCATCGCGGCGGCGTTCCAGTCCAACGCCATCACGCCCCTGCTCGCGCTGGTGGCCCGCTACTTGCCGGCCGAATGAGGCCTCAAGGGGCGACCGCGGTGTCGGCGAGATAGTCGCGCATCTGCGTCTCCACCAACTCCGCCTCGATCGTGAGTTCTGCGAGCAGGGTGTCGGTGGGTTCCTTCTCCATCTGGGCACACATCGCGGCGAGTCGCTGCGCACCGAGCATCGCCGAGGCCCCCTTCAACGCGTGCGCCGCGGAACGTACCGCCTCCCCAGATCCTTCGCCGTGGCTGCGGTGGATCTCGACGAGACGCCCCGGCAACTCCTCGAGGTAGATCCCGATGGTGTCGCGAACCAGACCCGGATCCCCGAGGTCGTCTCCGAGTTCGCGCAGGATCTCGGTGTCCAAGGTGCTGTCGCTGCCACGTCGCGGCGCCGGCACCTGCACAGGTGCGGAACCAGGCAAGCGCTCCAGCACTTTGGTGATCCCGATGTGGAGTTCAGCGGTGGTGGTGGGTTTGAGGACGTAGCCGTTGTAGCCGGCCGCCGCCAGCACAGACCGATCGATCCACCCCGGGTCAGCGGTCAGCGCGAGTACGGCGAGCGTGTCTGCATCGGCCAGCCGCTCGCGGATGACCTTGACGGCCTCCAGCCCGTCCATCACCGGCATGTTCAGGTCGAGCAGCACGATGTCGTACCGGTCGCGTGCGACCTCCTCCACCGCCGCCGCGCCGTCGCTGACGGTGTTGACCGAAGCCCCCATCCTGCGCAACATCTCCGCGATCAGGTTGCGGTTGGTCGTGTCGTCCTCCGCGAGTAGAACCCGCAGTCCCGGTGGCAGCGCGAGCGTCTCCCTAGCCACCGTGGCCGGGACATCCGCCCCCAACGCCTCCAGCAGACGCTCCATCGTCCACGGCAATGCCAGGTACTCGCCGGCCGTGGGTGCGGCCGCCACGGTGACCGTGGGACCCATGACCAGAAGACGGTGTCCGTCCGTGACCGGCACCGTGGCTTCCGGGGCGGCGGTGTCCGAGACGATCCGGACATGCAGGGTGTCCGGCGCGCCATCGCACTCCGGCTCGATCCGCTTGCCCATCCGCTGCAGCGCCATGGAGACCGCCTCGACGGCCAACGGATGCCCATCGACCACAACTGCGCCCGGGACCTGCATGCCCTCGGAGGTGTGCGACTCCTGCAGCGTTCCCACCGGAAGCAGCACGCGGAAGGCGGTGCCCTCGCCGAGCACACTGGTCACCTGCAGTGAGCCACCGAGCGCCGTGGTCAGTCGCTGCGCGATGGCCAGACCCAGACCGGAGCCACCGTGCTGGCGGTGCACGCCGGGACCACCCTGGACGAACATGTCGAAGACCGACTTCTGTGCTTCCTCGGTCATGCCGGGGCCGGTGTCTGTGACCCGGATCTCGATCCACGGCTTGCGCTCGAAACGCGCCGGACGGGCGACGACCGTGACCACACCCTCTTCAGTGAACTTGACCGCGTTGGAGACGAGGTTCAGCAGGATCTGTTGCACACGGCTCACATCGGTGTTTATCCACCCGTCAAGATCGGGACTTGCCGCGCCGATCAGAGGGACCTTCTTGCGTTGCGAGATCGGACCAACCATCTGCAGGACGTCGCTGATCATCGTGCAGACATCCGCGTCGGTCTTGTGCACCTCCAACTTGCCTGCCTCGAACCGGGCGAGGTCGAGCAGGTTGTTCAGCAGCGTCGTGAGACCATCAGCGGAGTGCTGAACGCCCGCGACGAGCTCCCTGGTGCGGGCATCGAGCGGTCGCTGCAAGAGCAGGTCGACCATGCCGACGATCCCGGACACCGGCGTGCGCACGTCGTGGCTGATCGTCGCCAACAGACTCTGCCGCCCCTCGGCCAGTTGCTCGGCATCGGTCAGCAGACCCAGTTGCAGATCCATTGTGGATGCTGCCGTATCGAGGTTCGAGCGCCGCGCGTACCGAAGCAGTTGGGCGAGCAGGGTCGCCATGACCATGGCGATCGCGTAGTGCGACCAGTTGGGGCTCGGAACGTGGAGCATGGCCATGACCCACGCGGCCCACATGACGGCGGTCAGTGCCGCGTTCCAGCCCGTCCGAAGCACCGCCATACCGGCGCCGATGACGATCAGCAGGAAGTTGGTCGTCTGCCACTCCTGCTGGCTGAGGTAGAGGTGCAGCGCGGAATTCGTGATGAGGACAAGGAACACTGCCACGAGCACCAACGTGCCGTTCGTGGTGATCCTTTGACGCCGGGCAGCCCAGGCCAGGGCCAGCAGGAGCACGGCGCTGACCGCTGCCACCGCAGACATGATCATTCCGGCCTCGCCGCCGACGAGGACCGGGTGCACCAGCGCGAGCAGGGCGAAGAGGACACCGAGCATCAGCGCAGCAGGGAAGACGGTCCGGGCGGCCGCAGCGTCGTAGCGGACCTGCGGATCCGGTGACAGTTCAGGCGGTATCCGGATCACAGCCATACGTCCTTATCGACGGGAAGAGCGCAACGCTTAACGGTACGCGCCGCGCGCTGGGCGGTGCCGGTTGAGCGGACCGGGAGTTCCATGATGGGGGTTTCGCCCTGCCGTGCGGGCGGTGATGCATACTGGGAGTCGCCGCGGGTGTAGTTCAATGGCAGAACATCAGCTTCCCAAGCTGACAGTGCGAGTTCGATTCTCGTCACCCGCTCCAACGACGAAGCCCCCACGCTTGGGGGCTTTGTTGTTGGATGCGTTGTTGGCACGGCGAGAATCGGGAGGAGCGTCCCGAAGGGGCGCGACGGATCTCGTCACCCGCCTCCTTCGCTGGCCGCTCCAACGTTCCAGGTCCGGCCACTCCGATGTTCTCCCGAGCGGGCCCGCCACCTGTGCCTAGAGTGCATCCATGGCAGTCGACTACGCGTCTCCCCTGGCTGGCGACGAGAAGATGATCCCCTCTCACGACGGAGGCAGCATCGCGACAGTCAGCGCCGGCGACGGGGCGACCGTTGTCCTGGCGCACGGTTTCGGCGTCGACCGCGACGAGTGGAACGTGGTCGCGACGCAGCTCGTCGACGCGGGGCACCGCGTCGTGGCCTTCGATCAGCGGGGCCACGGCCGCACGACGGCCGGTCGTGGCGGCATCTCCTCGAAGTCGATGGCCCACGACTACGTCACCGTGCTCGAGGCCTACGACGTGCGTGACGGCGTTCTGGCCATGCACTCAATGGGCGGCTTTGTCGGGATCCGCTTCCTGCTCGACCACGCCGACGTCGCCCGCGAGCGGTTGTGCGGAGCGCTGCTGCTGGCGACGTTCGCCGGCGACGTCAACCGCAACAACCCGCAGAACAGGCTGCAGATCCCGCTGATCCGCTCCGGAGTGCTGCCTTTCCTGGCGCGTACCGACTTGGTCGGCAGACCGTTCGCCCGAACGATCATGGGCAAGAAGGGCAACGACGAGATGGGATCGGCGTTCCTGCGCATGTTCCGAGCACAGGACTTCGGCCCGCTCCTTCCGATCCTTCGGGCCATGGTCGCGGAGAACCGCTACCCACAACTCGGGGCGATCGACCTTCCTGTCGCCATCATGGTGGGCATGGACGACCGCACGACGCCCGCATTCCACACCGACGATCTGCACGCCGGGATCCGCGGGTCGACACTGCAGCGGATCCCCGACGTCGGGCACATGGTTGTGTGGGAGGACCCAGACGCTGTGACGGCGACTATCAGACGTCTCGCAAACGCGACCTGAGCGGGACGGCGGAACTGCCGTGAGGACGCGCCTTCGCCGTCACCCCACGCGCGCCTTTCAGCCGCTGGACTCCACCGCGGAACAGTAGTCGAGCAGCTCGGGTGGCAGTCCGGCACTGGCCGTGCCGCACACCTCGTCGGAGGTGGAGACATCCCACGTGTCGCCGCTTGCCTGCAAGAAGAACACGGTCGGCCCCGGCTGCACCTCGACTGCGGCCCACTCGGTGCCGGACACGTTCGCGCAGTTGTACTTGACCATCTCGGAGCCTTCGGGGATGGCCGCCATGATCGCCTCCTCGGAGCACAAGGAGCCGCTCGTCGGGGACGCTGTCGTTTCCGTGGGCGTCGGGGACGCGGCGGTCTCGGTGGGCGTCGGGGAGGCGACGGTCTCAGTCGGAGTCGGGCTCGTCTCGGAACTCGACGAGGAACTCGAACAGCCGGTCAGGGCTGCGACGGAAAGGCCGGCGATCAGGATCACGGCGTGTGTGGAGCGGGGCGTGCGCATGACATCTCCTCTGCTGGGGGCAAGCCCATCATTGCGGCCGACCGAGAGCGCGCGTCGGAGGCGCGCTCAGGCGCCGGGGATCAGAACCGCCCTGCTCTCGGTCTGCGTGGCCATCGCCATCTCCGGCAGTTCACCCACACTGCGGTCCGCCACACCCCGTGGCAGCAGGTAGTCCTCCAGCCGAGCCACTTCGAAGCCCTGTCGGCGGATGTCCTTGACGGCTTTGCGAAGAGCGGGGAGAAGATCGGCGCGGAAGTGGGTGAGGATGATGTCGCCCGGCTCCAGCGCCTGCTTCTTGGTCTGGTACTCCAACGTCTTGCCCGGCAGGCTCACCGACCAGTGCACCACCCAGTCCAAGCCGCAGTGCCCGGCGGCTGCAAGCGTCGAGGCGTTGTACGCGCCATACGGTGGCCGCAGCATCCAGGGCACCTGCCCGGTCTGTTCCACGATGGCTTCGTTGGCGCCACAGATCTCGGAGGCGGGGTCGGCGGCTTTGGGCAGCGACGTGTGGGTGACCGTGTGGTTCTGGATGGACGCCATCGGCTCGAGGCCCTTCCAGTACGGCCAGTGAACGATCGTGCCGGTCGTCAAGAAGGCCGTTATGGGGATCCGCTCATCTGTCAGGAACTGCAGCAGTTCCGGGTCCTCATAGAGCCCGTCGTCGATCGTGATGAAGACGACCTTGTCCTCGGTGTCGACGGAGTGGACGACCTCGGCGGGCCCGCGGCTACTGAGCCCAGGCCTCGCGGTGGGCCGTGGCGGCGCGGACTGCGACTGCACAGCAGCCTGCGCGATAACAGGGTCAGAAGCCACATTTCCCCCGCCCCCGCAGCCCGCCACCAGCAGTGCTGTTGCCAGTACTGGCAGGAGGCGGCGGATTCCCACGAGCGCACCGTAACCCGCAGATCAGGGGATCCGTCGCAGACACTTCCAAGAGGCGTGCGGTTCATCCGGTCGGGGGGTCCGGCAGCCGGAGAACGAGCAGGGAAACCCCTTGAGGGGGTAGCCGTCGGCTGGCATCGGCAGTACCTTTGGCGCACGTCCCAACTTGATCTTGTGAGGCTGCCATGGCTCCCCGTCGACTTCTCTCCACCTCGCTTGCGGCCGGCGTCGCCCTCGCCGGTGTCGTCGCCATCCCGACCGGTGGTGCCACCGCCGCCTCGACCTACAAGGCCTGCGCCAACAAGAAGACCGGCGAGATGCGGCTGGTGGTCAAAGGCAAGAAGTGCAAGAAGAACGAGAAGAAGCTGAAGTGGAACGTGAAGGGCCCGGCCGGTAGTTCCGGTGCCCCCGGAGCGCAGGGACCGGCCGGTGCCCGGGGCCCGGCCGGGGCGTTCAATGCCATCGATCAGACCGGAAAGGTCCTCGGCCAACTCGTCGGATTCTGGGCAAGCGCGTACCCCATCGTGCGGATGCCCAGCGGAGTGATGCTGATGTGGACCAACAGCCCTTCGGACCCGAATGCCTATCCCACGGGATTGAGTCAGGTCTACTTCCGGCAGGCAGGCTGCACGGGGGACGCCTACGGCATCTTCACCAGCTCGTACCCGTTCGATATGGGGATCGTGATCGCCTCCACCCCGACTCCCGGGTCACCGGTGTACAGGTTGCAGGCGGGAACGCCGCAGGCGTTCACCGCACTGTCCACCCTGACGCCGAGCGGCTGCGTGGCCATCTCGTCGGGAATCAGCCAGGCCTATGTCGCCAAGCCGGCAGGAAACGTGCCCACCGTGGTCCAGCCCTTCTACTACGAGCCGCAGTCGTAGTGAGCAGATCGGCACGCTCATCACCGTGAGCGCTACCATCCAGCGGTGAAACCGTTCCTCTTGGTCAACAGCGGCTCCGGTGGCGGCAAGGCGCAGGCGGCGATCCTGGAGGTCGCGGTCGCCCGCGGCATCGCCCACCATGTGACGCAGCCCGGCGACGACTTCACGGCGATCCTGGCCGGTGCCGTGGCCGATGGTGCGGATGTCCTGGCAGCGGCCGGCGGCGACGGGACCCTGAGCACGACCGCGGACTTCGCCATGCTCCACGACCTCCCGATGATCGTGGTCCCCGCAGGCACCCGGAACCATTTCGCGCTGGATCTCGGGCTCGACCTCGACGATCCTGCAGGCGTCCTCACGGCGTGCCTCACAGGCGGCCACGAGCGCCGCGTGGACGTAGGCCGGGTCAACAGGTCGCTGTTCCTCAACAACGTGTCGCTCGGGATCTACCCGGCGGCGGTGAGTTCCGACGACTACCGACGTCACAAGGCCAAGGCGCTCGTGCAGGCCGCCTCGGAAGCAGTCAGCCCCGATCGGGGTGGATCCGCGACACTGACTCTGCAGCTGCCGGAGACGGCCTTGGTCGGCAACGAGGAGCCCACCGGAGTGGTGCTGGTCTCGAACAACGCCTACGCCCCGACCTTCGCGCCCGGCTCCCGCATCAGGCCCCGTCTGGACGCCGGTGAGGTCTGGGTGTACGTCGGCGGCGGGGTCGCCGACAAAGAGTCGCGGCTGGCTGCTGTCGAACACGCCGTACACGCAGTCTTCTCGCAGGAGCTCCTACGCGCCGCATTCGGCACGACGCGGTTCACAGTCGATGCTGACCGACCAGACATCCCCATCGCGGTTGACGGCGAGGTCCGATCCGATCTGACCGCGCCCTTCGCGTTCGCCTCAGAGCCGGGTGGCCTGCGAGTACTCGTCCCGGCCGACCCGTCCGCCGAAGCCGTTTCGATCACGCTGGAGTGGTGACCCGCCTTCGCACTTCAGCGCGGGATTAACGCCCAGACATCGAGGTCGAGCAGCACGCCCGGCGCATACTTGCCGTCCTCGCCGCGAAGAGTCATCGACTCGTCGCGATCCTTGGTGGCCACCAGGCGTAGCCGCAGCGCCCCGACACTCGGCTCGGAGGTCTCCGCCTTGTCGAGCACCTCCGACCATGCGTACACGGTGTCACCGGCGAACGCAGGCGACGTGTGCGCACCGGCGTTGATCGCCGCGATCAGTTGTGCGTTGGCGAGCCCGTTGAAGGACAGCGCCCGGGCCATCGAGATGATGTGGCCGCCGTAGATCAGGCGCTTGCCGTCGGGGCGGGCCTGCGTGTTGAAGTGGACCTTGGCGGTGTTCTGCCACAACCGCGTGGCCATCATGTGCTCGGGATCGGTGAGCGTGACCCCATCGACGTGATCGATCTTCTCGCCGATGTCGTAGTCGTCGAATCGGTGCGGTTCGCCGGCGGCCTCCTCGTCGTACGTGCTGAAATCCAGCCCCGAGGGCAACACGAGGTCTGCGGGATCGACAACCTTGGCCAGCTCCGGGATCACGGTCTCCGGCGCAGGCGCCTGCGGATCGCGCTTGTGCACCATCACCCAGCGCGCCCATTCGATCGCGGTCTCACCGCGCTGGTTGGTCGCGACCGAACGGACGTAGACCACGCCGCTCTTGCCGTTCGAGTTCTCCTTCAGACCGATCACCGTGGACGCGGTGCGCAGCGTGTCACCCGGCACGACCGGCTGGTGGAAACGGCACTCCGCGTACCCCAGGTTGGCCACAGCGTTCAAGGAGATGTCGGGGACGGTCTTCCCGAACGCGATGTGGAACCCGATGAGCTCCTCGACCGGGTGTGGCACGAGACCCACCGAACCGGCGAACGTGGCCGACGACGGGATGGCGAAGCGGGTGGGATACAGGGCGCCGTACACGGCACGATCCCCTTCGGTGACGGTCCGCGGGGTGGCGTGCTCGATCACCTGCCCGATCTGGAAGTCCTCGAAGAAGTTGCCGGGGTTCGTCTTGCTCATGATCCGAAACTACCCCGGCGACGGTCTGCCTGAGCATGCCACCTCCCACGAACAACCCGCCGCTAGCCTGACGATCATGACCGACCTCTCACCCCTGCTCGAGGTGGCGCCGAACTTCCGCGACATCGCCGCACACGCACCTTTGGTCCGCGGGCTCGCATACCGTTCCTCGGAGCTCGTGGGACTGTCCGCCCGGGCACAGTCGGTCCTGCGTTCCCTGGGTGTCACCACCGTGTACGACCTGCGCACGCAGGCCGAGCGCACCCCGTTGCCGGACTCCCTGCCAGAGCCGATCCAACTGGTGATCGCTGACGTGCTGGCCGATGCACCCAGCAGCGGCGCCGCAGCGCTGGCGGCGTTGGGATCAGGCAGCCAGCAGGTCGACATCGCTGCCGTCAACGATGCGATCAGTGGGGGTAGGGCGCGGGACCTGATGATCGACTCCTACCGCGACTTCATCCGACTCCCCTCCGCGAACAAGGCATACGCGCTGTTCCTGCGAGGAGTCGCGACCACGCAAGGGTCACTCGCGTTCCATTGCACCGCGGGTAAGGACCGTACCGGCTGGGCCGCTGCCCTGTTGCAGACTCTGGCGGGGGTCGACCGCGACACGATCATGGAGGACTACCTTCGCAGCAACGATCTGGTGTCCACGAAGTTCGGTCCGCTCGTTGACGCCTTCGGGGCCGCCGGTGGGGACGCCGCTGCGCTGCGCCAGATCATCGAAGTGGATCCGGCCTACCTGCAGGTCGCTTTCGACACACTGGCCGCGACGTACTCGTCCTTCGACGCGTACCTGCACACCGGACTTGGCTTGGAACCCGACGAGGTGTCTGCGATCCGCGAGCGACTCACTGCGGGCTGATCGTCACCGGCACGGCGTTGAGCACCGCGGTCCCCGACAGCGGATCCACGCCAGTGGCCGGCGTGAGGACATTGACGTTCGGGCCGGTCGTGGCGTCGTCGGCCCAGGCATCGGACTCGGCCCAGCCGTGGGGCAGGCATACCACACCGGGCCGTACGGCCTCCGACACCTCCAGCACGACTTCTACCGCTCCAGTCGCCGACCTCAGGAGGACCACGTCGGCGTCTGCGGCCCCCACACGGGCCGCATCGTCGGGGTGCACCTGCAGCGTGGCCCGGCTCGAGCCCCCCGCCAGACGGGGAAGGGTGCGAAGCCACGAATTGTTGGTGCGCAACTGACGACGGCCCACAAGCGCGAGGTCCGGTGTCGTGACCTTCGGAAGAGCAGAGTCAAGGCGCTCGATCTCACCGAGGATCGGCTCCGGCAGGATCTCGATACGTCCAGATGGTGTCCGCAGCACCTCAGGCAGCCGCGCCGTCAACGGTCCGAAGTCGATGCCTGCCGGCGCCTCCTCAAGCGAGGTCAGGGTGAGGCCCTGACCACCGAACGGCCCGCCGCGCAGGGACAGGTCGAGCAGTCGCTGCACCCCTCGGCGGGGGGCGACGGCGGCCAGCAACTCCGCCGGATCCCCACCGGGAGGACTCACCCGACGGGCAACCTCGAAAGCCACCAGGTCATCCATCTGTTCCACCGTCGGTTCGGGCACGGAGTTCACCACGGACGCGGCGATGGCCGCGAGCCGCAGCAAGGTCTCCCCCTCGTCGCGTTCGGTCTCACCGAGGCCGAAGACGGCCGGCGACCAGCGCGCGGTGTTGCGCACTGCCAGGGACGCGAAGACCACGTCGTAGTGGTCGCGGGCGAGCGGAGACGGTGCCGGCAGGATGACGTCGGCGTGCCGCGACGTCTCAGTGATGTAGGCGTCGAGGCAGACCAGCAGATCCAACTCCCCCAACGCCCGCTCCAGACGGGCCGCATCCGGGGTGGACACCACCGGGTTACCCGCCACTGTGATCAGCGCGCGGACCCGCTCGCCGCTCTCGGGGCCGGGGGTGTCGATCTCCTCGGCGAGCGCTGCCACCGGGAACTCACCGAGTGCGCTGGACAGTCCCCGCACGCGGGTGCGCTGGCTGCCCGGGATCCGCACACCGCGCCCGCTGCCCGGCTCCCCGAACGTCGTCGGACCACCGGCGGGGGGCAGTGGGAACATCACACCACCTGGACGATCCAGGTTGCCGGTGACGACATTGAGCACAGCGATCAGCCAGGACGCCACCGTCCCGAACGAGGTGGGTTCGCCGGCGACAGTCAACGCGGAGGTCGAGGTACCCATCCGGCCGTACACCGCAGCGGCATCCGCAGCAGCGATCTCCCGCGCCAGTCCTGTGATTTCGGCGGCGGACAGTCCAGTTGGGCCCGCAACCGCCTCTGGGGTGAAGGGGCCGAGCAGTTCGCCGATGCGGGCGACCTCGTCGGGATCCACCCACGCGGCTGCGGCACCGAGGTCCACGAGTCCATCTGCGAACAGGACATTGACCATCGCCGCAAGCAGCAGCACGTCGGTCCCCGGCCGGATCGCCAGGTGCTCATCCGCGGCCGCGGCTGTCCGAGTGCGCACAGGATCGACGACGACCATGCGTCCTCCGCGGGCACGTAGCGCTCGCACCCGGCCCGGCATGTCGGGCACGGTCATCAACGAACCGTTGGAGACCAGTGGATTGCCGCCGATGACGACGAAGAGATCCGTGCGGTCGATGTCGGGGACCGGGACCGACAACTCCGTGCCGTACATGAGCCCGAGCGCCACCTGCTGGGGCATCTGATCGACGGTGCTGGCTGAGAAGCGGTACCGCGTCGCGAGGGCACGGACCAAGGCCGGCAGGTAGAAGGTGCTCGTCACGTTGTGGGAGTTCGGGTTCCCGAGGTAGAGCGCGACAGCGTTTGGTCCGGACTCCCCGATGACGGCCGTGAGCCCCTCGCGGATCCGGCCGAATGCCTCCTCCCAGGTCGCCTCCCGCAACCCCGCCCCGTCCCGCACCATCGGCGTGCGCAGTCGGGCCGGATCGTGATGCAGGTCCCCGAGCGCCACACCCTTGGGACAGACGAACCCCTTGCTGAACACGTCGTCGGCGTCGCCTCGCACCGCCACCACTTGGTCGCCGTCGAGGGTCAGTTCGAGGCCGCAGGTGGCTTCACACAGCGGGCAGATGTGCCGCACGCTCACGTGCGCACCTGTACGTGGAACGTGTGACGCCAGGTGCCGTCCTTGCGGTGGATCGACTCACACCATCCCCGGGCACCGTCGTACTTGCCGGATCCGCCTGTCACCGGCCGGACGACAGTGGTGCGTTCGGCGACTGTGGGTGCCTGCTGCTGGTACACCGCCGCGCCGCCGACGATGAGTTGGTTGCGGGCCTTGCCGATCGTGAACACCAGATCAGCGGTCCGGTACTCCTTGCCGGCGGAGGGTTTGCCCACCTCGGTGGTCAGCAGTGAACCGGTCATGAAACCGATCCGCGCCGACTTCCCTGGCTTCGTGAGCTTCGCGTAGAAGGTCCGGATGTCACCCGGGCTCGCGACACCCGGAGTGACCGCGTGCAGGTTGGCGGTCACCGCGGGATGGGCGACCTTGATGACGAGGTCGGAGTCGGCGGCGGCGGGGGACACACCCACACCCACCGAGAGGACGGCAAGCACCATGAGGAGACGTCGAAGCATGGCCCGACTGTACGCGTGGGCGCCTTCTGGTGGCGAGCGTTCGAAGTCCCAGGATGGGGCATCCTGGAACCGTGCTCGGTGTCGGTGTACTCGTGGCAGCGGCCATCGTGCTGCCACCCGTGGACGTACCTGCCGACTATCAACTCGGAGGCGCGTACCCGCCTCCCGACGGCGTCGGGGTGCTGGCTCGCGACTGGCGCGAGTCGCCTGCCCGCGGGGCGTACAGCATCTGTTACGTCAACGGCTTCCAGACCCAGCCCGCGCAGCGACGGTGGTGGCTGCGGGTACACCCTGACCTTGTGCTGCGCCGCGGCGGGGAGCCTGTCGCCGATCCAGGATGGCCCGGCGAGGTCCTGTTGGACACCCGGACGCCCCGCAACCGCCGGGGGATAGCGCGGGTGGTCGGCCAGTGGATCGACGTTTGCGCGCGCAAGGGCTTCTCGGCGGTGGAGGCCGACAACCTCGACTCGTGGACGCGCAGCCACGGGCTGCTGCACCGACGTGACAACCGGCTTCTGGCACGCCTTCTGGCAACGCGGACCCACGCCCGGGGATTGGCGTTCGCCCAGAAGAACGCCGCCTCATTGACCGGGGTGCGGTTCTTCGACTTCGCGGTGGTTGAGCAGTGTCAGCGGTACGCCGAGTGCGGGCGGTATCTGCGCCGGTACGGCGGGCGTGTGATCGAGATCGAGTACCGCCGCCAGGACTTCGCTGCTGCCTGCGGAGATCACGGCGACCGCATCGCCGTGGTGCTGCGGGACCGACAACTGCGCCCTGACACGGCACCCGGGCACCGCTTCGCGACCTGCTGAATCAGCGCAGGAACGCCCGCGTCCGCTCCATCAGCAGCTCCGCGGCCAGTGGGTCGAAATCCGCGGACGACGGATCGGCGAAAAGGTGCGCGTCACCTGGGTAGATGAAGACCTCGGCGTCGCTGGCAGCCACCAGAGCATCCACCTCGTCACGTTCGATCCAGGGGTCGTCCTCGGCGAAATGGACCTGCACCGGCAGCCCCTTGGGCCAAGGCTTGGAGAACCATTTGGGATCCGTGCCGCCGTGGTACAGCAACGCCCCACGTGCACCCTTCCGCGTCTGCGCCAGCGACTGCGCGGCGACCGATCCCAACGAGAACCCCGCGTAGACGACCTTCTTGGGCAGTTTCGCCACGGCCGCATCCGCCTTGCGGACGATCACCCCCATGCCCAGTTCCTCGGCGAGCGCGACCCCCTCATCGAGGTCGGAGAAGACCGCGCCGTCATACAGGTCCGGCGCGAAGACCTTGTGGCCGGCCGCCCGCAACTCGTCGGCGAAAGCCAAGAACCCTTCGGTCTGGCCCAGTGCGCTGTGGAACAGGATGACGTCGGTCACGTCTCCACCCTAGGCACGTCAGTCCCTGCCGAACAGGTCCCGGGTGTAGACCTTGTCCACGACGTCGCGGATCTCATCGGAGATCCGGTTGGCCACGATGACCGACGAGCGCCGTTTGAACTCGTCGAGGTCGTTGACGACCTCCGAGTGGTAGAAATCCGACTCGGTCAGCACAGGCTCGTAGACGATCACCTCGAGTCCCTTGGCCTTCAGTCGCTTCATGATCCCCTGCACGCTGGACGTGCGGTAATTGTCGGATCCCTCTTTCATCACCAAGCGGTAGATCCCCACGACCTGCGGGTCGAGCGCGAGGATCTGCTCGGCGACGAAGTCTTTGCGGGTGGCGTTGGCGTCCACCACCGCCCGGATCAGGTCCTGCGGGACGTCCTGGTAGTTGGCCAGCAGCTGCTTGGTGTCCTTGGGCAGGCAGTAGCCCCCGTAGCCGAACGATGGGTTGTTGTAGTGGCCGCCCACCCGCGGGTCGAGGCTGACGCCCGTGATGATGTCGCGGCTGTCCATCCCGTGGCTCGAGGCGAAGGTGTCGAGTTCGTTGAAGAAGGCCACGCGCATCGCGAGGTACGTGTTGGCGAACAGTTTGATCGCTTCCGCCTGCTTGGCGTCGGTGATGAGAACCGGGGCTGTGGGTTCCAGCGAACCCTCCAGCATGAGGTCGGCGAACTCCTTGCCGCGTGCGGACTGCTGGCCCACCACGATCCGGGAGGGGTGCAGGTTGTCGTGCAGCGCCTTGCCCTCCCGCAGGAACTCGGGCGCGAACAGGATCCGGTCGGTGTCGTGCTGCTGGCACATCCGGTCGGTGAACCCCACCGGGATCGTGGACTTGATGACGATCGTCGCGGCCGGTTCGAGGGCCATCACGTCATTGATGACGGCTTCGACGGAACTGGTGTCGAAGAAGTTGGCGTCGGGGTCGTAGTCGGTGGGCGTGGCCACCACCACGAACCGCGCTCCCGAGTACGCCTCTTGAGGATCCGTGGTCGCCCGCAGGTCGAGCTCGACGCCGGCCAGGTACTCCTCGATCTCCGGATCCTCGATGGGCGACCGGCGATCGTTGACCGCCGCCACCCGGTGCGCGTCGATGTCGAAGGCCACGACTTCGTGGCGTTGGGCGAGCAACACGGCATTGGACAGGCCGACGTACCCCATCCCCGCCACAGCGATCTTCACGTGCCAATGATAGGCGCGGTCCTTGTGACCATCCCCCACGTCCGGCAAGGTGGGCCCATGAAGACCGCATCTGTTGTCATCGCCGCCGCTGCGCTCACCGCCGGACTCGCCGCCCCCGCCGCGGCCGCCGACAAGGTACCGGTCAAGCTCAAGGTCAAGGACTGTAAGGGTTGCAGCGTGATGGCCACCTGGTCGAAGACCGGCAAAGCAGACGGGAACTTCAAGTCCGCGACCAAGAAGGCGACGTCGTCCTCGAAGACCCTGACCTTCAACGTCCCCAAGGGGTACTACCTGTACTTCACGGCCACCAGCCCCAAGGCCGCCATGGACGCGGCGAGCGTGATGGTCACCCAGTTCGTCGGGAAGTCGACCGGTGACAAGGTCTCCGCGAGCGCAGTGCCGTCGCTGAACGACGGCGCCTCGTACTGCATGAAGGCCAAGAAGACCACGCTGTCCGCGAAGGCCGCGCTGATCCCTGCCGGCAGCAGCAACCTCCTGGCCTTCTGGGCGAACCCACAGCTCAAGGCCATGGGCACGAAGATCAACGACGGGATCAGCGGGGTGTACGGCACGCAGAACACGCTGCTGTGCAAGGGCGCGTACTACTGAGCACACGCCCGACGAGTTGGCCCGCTTGCGCGGCGTGGGTTTGACCGCACACACCGGCGGTCGGCAGGACTACCCTGACAACCGTGAAGTTGATCGCCGCCGCCGTCGCTGTCATGGGGATCACGGCCGGTTCGGTGGCATGGTCGGCGGTTCCTGAACAGCTCCCCAGCGCACAGTCCAAGACCGAGCCCGGCGCCCCGTGGCCCACGATGCGTCACGACCTGCGCAACACCGGCGCATCCGACCTGCGCGGCCTCGATCCCGGGACCAAGCCGTGGTCCTTCCAGACCGGCAAGGGCATCTTCTCCACGCCGACTGTCGCAGCGGACGGGACGATCTATGTCGGGTCGGCCGACCACAACCTCTACGGCCTGTCCGAGGAGGGCAAGGAGGTGTGGCGCTTCGAGACCGGTGAGATCATCGACACCGCCCCGGCCCTGCTCGACGACGACACCCTGATCATCGGCTCCGGCGACGAGAACATGTACAAGGTCAGCACCGACCCGCAGATCCCGTCCCACCAGCGGGTGGTCTGGACCTTCAAGCCGACTCTGCCCACCGTCGAGGGTCAACTGGTGAACTGGTGGGAGGGCAGCCCCAACGTCGGGCCGGACGGGGTGATCTACCAGGGCAACACCGGCGGCGGTGCGTACGCGGTGAACCCGGACGGCACCGAGAAGTGGGCGTACCAGGCACAGAACTCGGTGTGGACGGTCCCCGCGATGGACGACTCCGGCACCACCTACTGGGGTTCGGTCGACCTGCGTCTGTTCGCGTTGAACGCCGACGGGACCCAGAAGTGGCAGCGCACCACGCTGGGGTACGTGACCTCCTCGCCGGCGCTCGGGCCTGACGGCACGATCTACGCCGGGTCCTTCGACGGCACGATGTACGCGCTCGATTCCGCCGACGGATCGGTGAAGTGGAAGCTGCAGACCGGCGACCACATCTACGCCTCGCCGGCCCTGGTCGAGAGGGACGGACAACTCGAGCAGATCATCATCGGGTCGACCGACGGTCTGCTCTACTCGGTGAATCCAGACGGCGAGACGTTGTGGACCTACGACACCGGCGCCCCCATCCGCAGCTCACCGGTGGTCGGGCAAGCCCCCGTGGAGGGCGGCTCACCGATCGTGTACGTCGGTGCTGCGAATGGTCACGTCGTCGCGGTCAACGTCAACGACGGTTCACGGCGCTGGACCTACAACACCACCGCCACCGAGCCGACACTGGCGACCCGCAACCAGCTCAACTCCTCGCCGGCTTTGGGCACCAAGGGTGTCTACATCGGCAGTCAGGACGGTGCGGTCTGGTTCGTGCCCTACGACTACTGCCTGCGGCCCGCACAATCCGATGCGCGCTGCGTCACTGCGGACCTGCCCAGCGACGGCATGTTCATGTACGGAGTCGACGTCGGGGGAGGTCTGGTGCCGCCTGACCGTCCGGTCGCGATCAGCCCCGCCGGCTACATGACGGGCCGGGTCGTGGTGCGCAAGGACGGACGCAGCGTCCCCGCGCGCCTCGTGCCTGCGCCCGACGTCCAGCAGTTGGTGAGCGTCGAGCCGGCGGTGGACGTCGATGTCTCGGTGTCCGGGGACGGCCGCTACGTGTTCGTCCGGCCGCTGGAGATGCTCCCCGCGCAGAGATCGGAAGAGCG
>CALFYG010000133.1 GCA_937952095.1 uncultured Micrococcales bacterium
GTCTCTCTCTCCCCACTTGCGCGAGTTCCAATCCCAGACCATCGCCTTGTCGCAGGACGAGTGCCCGATGCTCGGGAAACACACCAAGGTTTCCTGCCGGATCGGGTTGGACACCACGAACGAGCGTTCATAGTTGTCCGGGTCCATCGAGTTGAAGATGTATTCCTTGACCTGGCCGTCAGCGATCGATACCGCTTGCTGCCCGTCGAAGAGAACCACATCCCCGACGGCGAGAATCACAGTCCCCATCGGAGTAGGGGCCGAGCATCCTCTCGCCATCATCCCTGTAGTGCCGGGGAGCTTCTGAGACTGAAAGACGTATTGCCCATCGATGAACGTGAAGCGGTACATGGACCGCTCTTTGCACACGATGAACGAATCGCCCTGTTGGAAACCATCAATGATCGGATCCGAAGTCTCGGCAATCTCGACCTCACGAGCCTCTAGGGTGTCGTCGCCCTCGTCCCAAGACGAAGGAATAGCCCCAGGCGCCGCCGCAGCGGACCACTTGACCATGTGGGGGTAGTTCGTCCCGCTCTTCGTGATGTTCAAAGCAAAGAGGAATTGCTTGAACACCCGCAGGGACTTGCAGCGTTCATTGGCGTCCCATCCGGTCAGCGTGGCAAGGTTGGTCGCCGTGTTGCCGTTCCAGTACATCGGCTGGTCCACCCCGTTGTTCATGACCAGAATCCCGCCGATCACGCCGCCCGTCCAACGGTCGTCAACCGCCCCCGTGGGCGCAGAGCCGGTGATATCGGTGCGGGTCGTGCCGTCGTCCACATAGACCGCATCCAACCCGGCATGGACCCAGAATCCAGTCGTTGCAGTCTCGTAGTAGTGCAGCCAGTACGGTGTGACGGACGGGGCCGAGAACTGATCGTAGATCCCGTTGATGCGCTCGGCAAACCCCTTGGCGAAGCGCATGTTCTTCACGGCCGACCACGAGCCCGGGGCGAGTTCCTGCGGCATCAGGTCACGATTGACCCCCTGCGAACAGTCCTTCACGTCGTATCTCATGAGTCGGGGAATGCTTGAGAGGGGGGAGTGAAGTTCGCGGTATAGCGAGCCCGTCCGATGGTCACTCGAACCTCATCCAAGTAACCGTTGTAACGCTGTGCGCCGTCGTAGACAGCGCCAATCGAATACCGCGTTGAAGCTGCGAGGGTGCGAGAGTCGGTCACAGACCAGACTTCCACCCCATCGATGAAACCGCGCGTCGTTGACCCTTGACGGGATACGGCCCAATGCTGCCAAGTGTCCGCCGTGAATGCAGTGGTTCCATACCCAGCAATGCCTGCGGAGTTGTTCGCCAGAATCAGCCGGTTGATGCCGGCTACGTCGTTGACCGACGCATAGATGGCGATCCCCTGCCCGCCCGACCGACTGTCAAAGAGACAGCAATTGTTGGACCCGAGGGAGCCGGATCGCTTGAACCCCTCGACGGTGTAATCAGCGGTGAACCCGTACTCGGTGCCGGTCGGAGTCAGCAGGTAGGCCCCGGACGTGCCGGGGAAATACCCCGACGCAGAGCCGTACTTGTATTGGGCCGTCGCAATGACGCACCCCGACCCGACGGTGATCGATGCCGCGTTGGCCGAGCTGTCGGTGAACGTCGTGGAAGCGTCCGCCCCCTCACAGTGCAGCAACAGCGACACGTCGGAGAAATACGGATCGTCCGGGGTGACGGAAGAGGCCCCGGAGTACGCGGCCAGGAGCTGCTGAATGCTCACGTCAGGCCCGTCCCGGTGATGATCCATTCCGTCGTGTCAATCTTGATGGCCGTGGCAAACCCGTTCGCCGCCAGTGAGCGGGAGCCGGTACTGCCCGACCCTGCAAGACGCATCGTGTCCGCAGTGATGGCGATGGTGATGACACCGGCTGAGTTCTGATTGATGAACGTCAGGCACGTACCCACGGGAAAGGCAACGGATGCATTCGCGGGGATGGTCCACGTTCTCGCCGTGGTGTCCGTTGACGGGTGCCTGAATGCGTTGTTCGCGTCCGTGAGAACGAATGTGTAGGCCGCTGACTTGTCCGTCAGCACCAGCCCACGATCAGCCTTCAGCAGCGTCTTGATCAGCCGGATGTGTGCCGCGCCTTCACTCGCTACATCCGAGTTCGCCGGATAGCTGACGTTCAGGTCATTGATGGAGGTCGCTGATTCGACGGTCATACGTCAGTCCCCGGTGAGGATGTTGGTTCTGCCCAGCGTGCCGGGAAAGTCGGTCCGCAACTTCACGCGCCGATTCCGCGCCTCGACGTTCTGCGCGGATCTCATGGCCGTGTCATACAAGGCCCCAAACTTGGTCAACGCCGCATCGTCCTCCGTGAACATCGCGGCTTGCACCAGCGACCCATACAGATACAGGTCAGGTCGGCGAAGAAGCAGGTAGTTCGTCGGGTTCGCGTCCGAAAGCACGGTCTTTCGGCGATACCGGAAGGGAACCGAATAGGCCGAGTCACAGGGGCAGTCAAACCGCACGTTGGACCCGTCCACAGCCCACACAGCAGGCTGCGTGCTCTCCGTGTCATAGGGGAGTTGCTGAGGCTGCACCTTATCGATCGGTCCGACCCGCTGCGAATCCACGATCAGCCATAGCGCAATCTCGCTGAGAAAGTCGCTCGGCAGCGGGATAGTCGCGGAATCCACTGTCGCGGTTAGCGTCGTCTCCGATTCCTCATCCCGCAGCAACATGCGGTCATAGAAATCCGCCTCGCACAGTTGAATGAAGAGGGCGACGTTATCGGTGATCTGCGTGTCACCGTCACGCTTCAGCATGCCGGGGATCGCGGCTTTCAGCGTGCTGTAGTTCGTGACGGCATCCATCGCATCAGCCCTTCAGCGCGTTGTCCATCGCGGCGAGAAGACCCTTTCGCGCCTTGCCTTGTACCTCACGCTGGCGCAGGGCTTCCAAGTCCTGGCGAGACATCCCGGCGAACTGCGGCAGGATCTCCACCACAGGCAGATCGAGGATGTCCGTCACGGTCTCCTGATCGTTCGTGTCCGGGATCGAAAGATCCTTCGGAACAGGTTTTGGCTGTTCCACCTTCGCGCCGAGGTCCGGGGTCTCGCCGGTGTTCAGCAGCACCCAGCCTAGTTTCTTGTGGCGCTCCACTTCGCCCAGGTCATAGACCGGCATGATTCCGTGCTCGGCGCTTTTCATCCAATGCGGCATATCTCTCGTCTCCTGTGTGCGGTGCTGTTACGTCAGATCACGCGCGCCAGGTCAGCGCCTTGACGGCCCACATCTGCGCGGTCTGCGCTTCCGTGATGGCCACGGATGCCATGCGCTTCACGTCGGCATTGTCGGACTTGTTGCGCAGATCGTTCATCCGGTCGATGACGGCGGCGAACTCCGACTTGCACGAGTAGACAGCCGGGTCTTGACTTGGGTTGAAGGTCAGGCCGACGGCCTTCTCTCCGAACGTCAGTTCGCGGTCCGGGTTGGCGGCGACAGGCCCGCTGCTTTCGTAGGTGGCATTCACGGTTGATCCTTGGTTTGCCGGTCATAGGCAGCCGACCGGCTTGGCTGTTGTTACTGCGTGGCGTATCTCGGTTCCACCTTGACCTGACACGGATCAAGGGCGCACTTGTCGAAAAAGATGAACCCTTCGCGCATCTCCCAGAACTCGGGAGGGCCTACAACCTCGCTGCATTGCCGGATCTCGTTTCGATACTCCGGGTGATACCAACCGTCCCCGGCATTGACCCAACAACCCATGTCGTGCGTGTCAAACCCGACATAGAGGGAACTAGCCCCCGGCAACAGGGTCCGCGAAACGCAGCCGGGCACGCAGTCCGGGTGAGAGGGCCGTGATTTCATGCTCCGGGCTCCGAATCAAGGCGCGCAGAAGTCCGCCGCTGCGCTCGGTGTAGGCGCCTGGGACCGTCAGGCGGATCAGGTCGGCCATCTGCGTGGTCAGCATGTAGAGATCTGGAGCTGTGTCGAAACACTCACCACCACACTCCACAGTGAACCGGCCATCCTGCAATTCCGCCTCGTCCATGTAGGCGTGCGTCCTGTCGGTGTAAGACCCCTCGCAGCCGAAGAACACGATCCTTCGGTAGCCCATGAACGGGGCGACGGAGAACGCCATCATCGCGGTGGCCGTGCTCACGATGTGCCCGCCCGGAACGTCGTTGACCAGATCAAAGATCCGCACATCTGCATCGGACAGACAAGCGAACGTGTCAGGGTGGCAGCGTGAAGCGAGGATGGCTCGCGTAGCTCCGCTCACCCGTGGGGCCAGGAAGTCGCACGGGTCAACGGAAATCAGCGTGGAGTCAATGCCGTTCTCCCGCAAGAATCGACAGGCTC
The DNA here is from genome assembly GCA_937952095.1 of uncultured Micrococcales bacterium. Taxonomy (GTDB): domain Bacteria; phylum Actinomycetota; class Actinomycetes; order S36-B12; family UBA10799; genus JADKAV01. The sequence continues at coordinate 4,320 of CALFYG010000133.1, forward strand.
CATTGATTGCCCAGATGTCGGATAACTCCGAAATCTCGTCTAGGTGATGGAACACGGAAGGACCGCCGCCGACGATGGCGAGCGGCCTTCCATGTGCATCTGATTCCTCAATGACGGGCAAGCCCAGCGCGTGAGCATGAGCAACATGCCGCAGCATCTCGTCATGCGGCACCGGGACGTGCCCGTCAAAGTGGATCTTCACGACGTGGCGATCAGGCCCTTGGTCTTGAGCGCGTCCAGCAGAAGATTCATGTTCACCACCATCTGGCTCAGCGTGGCGCTGGCCGTGATCGTGGCGATGTAGCTGGCTTGCGCCGCAGGGGCCGTGCCGTGGAAACCGACCAGATCGCTGGCAGAGTTGCCGACCATCAGGCCATCGGGGCGCCCATCGGACGCGTAGTTGTACTCGGGCATGTGATGCTCCTATGAAATGAGGGAAAAAGAAAAGGCCCCGAAGGGCCTTCACTCAGTTCGTGATGCGCGTGGACCAGGCCGGCCGCACGGTCTTGAAGCCCCACAGGGCGTCAACGCGGCACAGCAGTTCGTCGTTGCGGATGTCCGAAGCCATCCACACCCGCAGCGAGAAGCACTCAAC
>CALFYG010000134.1 GCA_937952095.1 uncultured Micrococcales bacterium
TTCGATGTCGACCAGAAGTTCGTCGGTCAGACGTTCGTGGCGGTCACTGGAGACGGCATGGATCCCTGCGATCTCCGGATACAGTCGGGGGATCAGGCGGTACGCGACCTGGTGTCCAACCGCATACCACTGGTCGAATTCGTCATCCGGTCGAAGATCGACGGGTTCGACCTCGACAGTGCCGAGGGCCGCACCAACGCTCTGCGCAACGCCGCCCCGGTGATCGCCTCGATACCTGACCGCATCCTGCGCAACGAGTACGTCCGGCTGTTGTCGGGGTGGACCGGCGTGGAGCAGGCCCTGGTGCTTGACGCCGTGAAGCAGTCGGCGTCATCGGCCAAGCCTGTGCCGCGGCCGGTGTCCGCAAACCCCGCGATCCCCGATGAGAGGGACCCTGCCGGCCAGGTGGAGCGGGAGTCGCTGAAGTTGGCGCTGCAGTCTCCCGAGCTGGTGCACACCTGGTACGAGAGCGTCGAGCCGCAGGCATTCACCGGCGAGGCCTACGGCCGGATCTACGGCGCGATCGTGGCCGCCGGAGGTCCGCCTGCTGCACCCGACGAGCACTGGATCACCGCGGTGCTTGAACAGTGCCCGGACGATCAGGTCCGGGCAGGTGTGCGCGCGTTGTCGGTGGAACTGCCGCGGCAGTTGTTCGGTGACGGGGAGGCGCAGATCGATCAGCGCTTCGCCGAGAACGTGCTGTCGCGGCTGCTCGAACTCGATGCGGGGCGCAGGCTGCGGGAGGTCAAGGCCCGACTGCAGCGCATCAACCCGGTGGAGTCGCAGGACGAGTACCGGCGACTGTTCGCGGATGTCCTTGCCCTCGAGCAGTACCGACGGGACCTGCGGGAGGCACTGGTGAGCGGAACATGATCCGCCGGGCGCCCGCTGAGGTGCGTCAGCGCGCCGGGGGCGACAAGCCCCTGGCCTGGGCGCCGGTCGCCGGCGACTGGGTCGTGGCCACCCGCGACCGGTTGTTCCTGCCGCTGCAGGAGCCCGTGCGGTGGGACGAGGTGATCCGGGCCGCCTGGGATGCCCCGGTGCTGGAACTGCAACTGGCCCAGGGCCCTTATCGGCTCGTCATCGAAAACCCGGGTCTGATCCCGGATGTGGTCAACGAACGGGTCAAAGCCAGTGTCGTGGTCCAGCATCACGTCCCGCTGCGCGGGGACAAGGGCGTGCGCATCGTCGCGCGCCGGGTTCCGGGAGGCACCGAGGTCACCTGGCGCGTCACCTTCGACGCCGGACTCGATCCGCAGGATCCCGCGCTGCGCGCCGATGCCGAGGCTGCGCTCGCCGAGGTGCGCGCAACCATGGGCCTATGAGCGGCGCGCTGCGCGAGGTGCCGGGAATCGCCGGGTCGACCCACTAGCATCGCGGGCATGACTGAGGAACCCAGCGACCGTCTTCCGGAGCCCGCGCCAGGCCAGCAGTACGAGCAGGAGTGGCTTGAGCCGCAGGTGCAGTCCTATGACGTGGCGGGTGTGGTCTCCAAGGCGATCGTCACCGTCGCGGTCATCACCGGGATCTTCGGGGCGATCATGCTGTTCTGGCCAGGTGCCACCGTGCGGGTCGTGGCCATCCTGTTCGGACTGTGGCTGATCCTTTCCGGGATCGGCATGCTCGTGCAGGCCCTGGCCTCGCAGGGCAACGGTTTTCTCCGGGTGTTGTTGGGGATCGGCGGTGTGCTGTCACTGATCATCGGTGGCATCTGCGTGTTCAACGGTGATGCGTCAGTGACGATCCTCGTGTTGTTCGTGGTGATCGGCTGGATCGCGCACGGTCTGGCGTACCTGATCGTCGGCATCCGGAACAAGTACTCGCCGAGCCGCACGTTCTACCTGTTCTTCGGCATCCTGCAGCTGGTGCTGGCCGCCCTGGTCATCGCTTGGCCGAACGCGACCGTCACGGTGCTGGTCCGGGTCATCGGTATCGGTCTGCTGATCACAGCCGCCTTCGGCCTGTGGGCCGCGCGCCAGATCCGGAAGGGCGCTGCTGGCCAGGGCAACATCGTGGTGATCGAACAGCCGTAGTCGCCCTCAGGACGACGTGGCGAACGGCACCTCGTCGAGCACCCGCAGAACGCATCCGCGGTCGTCCTCGGCATACGTCACCACCGGGGTCGGCAACTCGAACTCGGCGCGCAGCCAGGGCACGGCATGTTCCATGGTCATGGTGCCGCCGCTGAGCGTGGCCACGTTCTGGAAGCCGGAGCCCTTGAGGATGCGGTAGGCGAGGTACGAACGGAACCCTGATCGGCAATAGACGTAGACGGGGCGGTCCGGATCCAGCTCGGAGAGGCGATTCCGCAGTTGCTGTACGGGGATGTTCAGTGAGAACGGAAGTGCGCACGCCTGGTTCTCCTCCAGCGTCCGCACATCCAGGACGATGGCATCGTCGGGCAGCGTGCCCCAGTCCTCCGGGTACCAGAATTCGATGGTGCCGTCGAGCAGGTTGGCGGCCTGGAATCCGGCCATGTTGATGGGGTCCTTCGCCGAGCCGTAGGGCGGCGCGTAGGCCAGTTCGAGTTCGCTGAGATCCCAGACCGTCAGGCCGGCCCGGATGGAGACCGCCAGCACGTCGATGCGTTTGTCGACGCCGTCGTAACCGACGACTTGTCCGCCGAGGACCTGTCCGTCGGGGGAGAAGAGCAACTTCAGATGCATCGCGGCGGTCCCCGGGTAGTAGGACGCGTGCCCGTTGGGATGCACGTAGACCTTTCGGTAGTCGATGCCCGCCCGGCGCAGGGACTTCTCATTTGCCCCGGTGCCGCCGGCGGTGATGTCGAAGACCTTCACGATGGCGGTGCCCTGGGTCGTGGTGTAGCGGGCGTCGCGGCCGAACATGTGGTCTGCGGCGATCCTGCCCTGCCGGTTCGCCGGTCCCGCCAACGGCACCACGGTCGGCAACCCCGTAACGGTGTCCGTGACCTCGACCGAGTCGCCGACTGCGTAGATGTCGGGATCCGAGGTGAGTTGGTGGTCGTCGACGATGATCGCCGCCCGTTCCGTCGTGCGCAGCCCCGCCATCTGAGCCAGGCGGGAGTCGGGCACCACACCGATCGCCAGAATGACGAGGTCGGCCGGGAGCACCCCGTCGGAGGTGAGCACCGAGTCGTCAGTGAAGCCCGCGGCAGTGGTCTCCAGCAGCACCCGTACGCCGTTGCGCTCGAGTGCTTCGCGTACTTGCTCGGCCATCTCGTGGTCGAGGGGTCCCATCACCTGGTCGGCGGCCTCCAGCAGCGTCACATCCCAATCGCGGTGACGAAGGGCCTCGACCATCTCCACTCCGATGTAGCCACCGCCGACGACGACGGCCCGTCCCACCCGCGAGTCGACCACGGTCTTGATGCGGTCCATGTCCGCGAGGTTGCGCAGGGTGTGCACCAGTGGGCTGTCCACGCCGGGGATGGCGGGCTTCAACGGTGCGGCACCGGTGGCGAGCACGAGCTTGTCGTAGGACTCGGTGTAGGTGCGGCCGCTGTTGATGTCCCGCACCGTGAGGCTGTGGGTTCCGGGGTCGATGGCCACGACTTCGTTGCCGACCCGGACGTCGAGTGCCAAGTTGTCCGCGAGGCTCTTCGGGGTCTGCACCAGCAGCGCAGACCGTTCTCCGATGTCTCCGCCGATGTGGTACGGCATTCCACAGTTCGCGAAGGAGACGTGCTGATCACGTTCCAGGACGATGATCTGCGCGGACTCGGACAGTCTGCGGGCGCGGGCGGCGGCCGACATCCCTCCGGCCACACCACCGACGACGACGATCTTCCCGGGTTCACTCATCTGTTCTCCAGGTGACGATCCGGCGGTCCCAAGTGAACGCCGCCATCAGCCTAGTCAGCGGTGGTCTGTGCTGTTCCGCCAGGAGAGAGGGGACGTGACGCGGATGCCGCCGACAGGTCGGGGGATCATGGAGGCATGCGTGCGTCCGAACTCACCGTCGCCGAACAGATCCGCCTGCTCTCGGGCAGCACCTTCTGGCTCACCCAGCCACTGCCCGAGCACGGGATCCCCGGCGTGATGCTCAGCGACGGCCCCCACGGGTTGCGTGCGCAGACCGGGGAGGGTGAGCACCTCGGCCTGCTCGGAAGCATCCCGGCCACCTGCTTCCCACCCGCTGTGACGATCGCGAGTTCCTGGGATCCCGAACTGGTCAGGGAGATCGGCCAAGCCGTGGGGGCGGAAGCCCGTGCCCTCGGGATCTCGGTGGTCCTCGGACCGGGCCTGAACATCAAGCGGCATCCGCTGTGTGGACGCAACTTCGAGTACCTCTCCGAGGATCCGCTTCTCGCGGGCCACCTCGCGGCAGCGATGGTGGAGGGGATCCAGAGTCGGGGCGTGGGGGCGTGCCTGAAGCACTTCGCGGTCAACAACCAGGAGTCCCACCGGTTCGTCGTCGATGCCGTCCTGGACGAGCGCACCCTGCGGGAGATCTACCTGGCGGGGTTCGAACATGCGGTGGTCACGTCCCGGCCGCGCACGGTCATGGCGGCCTACAACCTCGTCAACGGCACGTACTGCTGTGAGCACGACTACCTGCTGAACACCGTCCTGCGTCACGAGTGGGGCTTCGACGGCCTGGTGATGAGTGACTGGGGTGCGACCAACGACCGCGTGGCAGGTGTGCGTGCCGGCATGGATCTGGAGATGCCTGGTAACAACGGCGTCTTCGACAGTTATGTCGCCGCTGCGGTCGAGGAAGGCAGTCTTAGCCAGGAGGAACTGGCTGCCTGTGCGCAACGGGTATTGGACCTGGTCGCAGACAGCCCCGCGGAGCCCGGCTCCCCGGCGGACTTCGACGCCCACGACGCTCTGGCTCGACGCGCCGCAGCGGAAAGTGCGGTCCTACTGACCAATGATGGTCTGCTCCCGCTGGCCGGGGGTGAGTCGGTGGCCGTCATCGGGGCTTTCGCGGAGCAGCCCCGCTATCAAGGTTCTGGCAGTTCACAGGTGAACCCGACCCGCGTGACCACCGCGCTGGACGCGTTCGCGCACAGGGGTGTCGATGTGACTTACGCACCGGGCTACGACCCGGTGACCGCCGGACTCGATGCCCGCTTGATCGACGACGCCGTGGCCGCCGCGCGCGAGGCGGACGTGGTCGTGCTGATGGCCGGCCTCACCGGTCTCTACGAGAGTGAGGGTTTCGACCGCGACGACCTCAACCTGCCGCGCCAGCACGAGCGGCTGATCAGTTCGGTGTGTGAGGCGAACCCGCGCACGGTTGTCGTGCTGTCGAACGGTGCCCCTGTGGTCATGCCGTGGGTGGATGAGCCCGCAGCGATCCTGGAGTCCTACCTAGGTGGTCAGGCCAGTGGCGGGGCAGTGGTCGACGTTCTGTATGGCGATGTCGAGCCCGCCGGGCGCCTTGCCGAGACCTTCCCGATGAAGCGTACGGATGTGGCCAGTGACCCTTACTTCCCCGGCGACCCGCATCAAGTGGAGTACCGCGAGGGTCTGAGTGTGGGTTACCGGCACTTCACCTCCGCGGGGATCAAGCCGCTGTTCCCGTTCGGTCACGGACTGGGCTACTCGCAGTTCGAACTCGGAGCCCCGGTCGGCGAATCCGAGCTCGCGGCAGAGTCGGATCTCACACTCACCATCCCGGTGCACAATGTCGGCCAGCGCGACGGCAGCACGGTTGTCCAGGTGTACCTGCGCGACCGCACCGGACGGGTGTCGCGACCCCGCCGCGAGTTGGCAGGTTTCGCGAAGGTGCGGCTGGCGGCCGGGCAGTCCACAGAGGTGAGCGTGGTTGTTCCCGCCCGCGCGTTCGCGTTCTACGACGTCGACTCGGCCGGGTGGTTGACCCCGGACGGTGACTTCGAGGTCGAGGTGGGTCTGTCCAGCGGCGACATCGCCCACATCCATCCGGTGCGGGTGACCGGCGGCTTCAAGGGTAAGAAGGGCCGGGATCCGTTGATCGCCGCCTCGGACCAGAGGTTCGCGCGGCGGCTCGGTCGCAGCATTCCCACGCCACGGCCCGTGAAGCCCTACAGCCGGGTGTCCACCATCGGAGAGGTCGCCCGCACCCCGGTCGGTCTGGCCCTGCGATCCGCGGTGCTTCGGCTCAGCGGCTTCCACGGAGAAACCGACCCCGTCACCGCGAAGATGGTCAAACGCTCCGTCGACGAGATGCCGCTGCGTGCGATCGCTCTACTTGGCGAGGGTCGCGTGCGCCTGGGGATGATCGACGGGCTCGTTGATGTGCTCAACCGTCGGCCCGGCCGCGCGGCGGGCCGGATCGCCCGGGGACTGCGGGGCCTTCTGCCTGGCGGCTGACGGCCGGCGACGGCAACTCCGCGTGCCTCCCGTTAGAGGTTGGGCATTCCGGTTAGAGGTTGGCGGTTGTCCTGGGACCAACCGGATGGACCTGGGACTAACGGATGGACCTGGGACTAACGGATGAGCGGCGACCCGAACCACATCACTCCCCGGGAGGTCCCAGTCGCAGGTGCACCCGGGCCCCGACTCCTGGCTGCGAGTCCACGACCATGGTCCCGCCGGACGCTTCCGCAAGTCGTCCAGCGATGGACAGGCCAAGGCGGGTCGATCCGACGGTGTCCGCCTCCGGGGGCGCCTCGCCAAAGCCCGGGCCCCGGTCCCAGACCGTCACATCCACCCACTCGCCGTCCTGCACCACCGTGATGCCGAAGTCCGTACCTTCCGGCGTGTGCAGGAAGACGTTCTGGAAGAGGATGTCGATCGCAGCGGCCAGGTCGTCGGCGGTCAGCCGCACTGGCATGGCGGCTTGGGGCAGGCGGTGTTCGAACCCTCGCCCCTGATCCTCGGCGAGGACCTCCCAGAAGCGCACCCGATCGGCGACCACGAGGCCTGCATCGCACTGGGCCTGCAGGCCTTCCCGACTGGACCGCCGAGCGGTGTTGATTATCTCGTCGACCATCATGTGCACGCCGGACACATCGTCGCGAAGACGTTCGCGCACCTCATCGTCGGCCACCCCGTCCACATCAACGGACAAGACGGTCAGCGGGGTGCGCAGTTGGTGGGCCAGCTCGGCGGTGTACTCGCGCTCTTCACGAAGTAGCTCCTGTACCCGCCCGGTCAGCCTGTTGAGGGCGACCCCGACATGCTCGATCTCGTTGATCGAGGAGTGGGGTGCACGCGCCGTGAGGTCACCGGCCGCCACCGCGTTCGCCGTCTCCTCAAGGTCGCGCAACGGTGCGACCGTCCGCCGGGCCAACCACCATGCCGTGCCTCCGGCCAATCCCAGCAGAACCAAGGACACCCCCGCGAGGGCGGCCAACCGCGGCGTGAGCCCCTCGCGCAGTTCCTCCGGAGTGAGGCTCACCAGAACCACCCCGAACTCCTCGTCGAAGTACGCGGGCGCGGTGACGTAGCCGGAACCATCCACGATGTCGGAGGCCGCACCGCCCCGGGACGCCGCGTCGACCACGCGGCTCGCGGCCTCCGGATCGGGACCCTGTACGGCTCCATCTGGGTAGAAGAGCGTGACCTCGCCCGGGGTGCCGACCTGCGGTGGATCGAAGGGCGGAGCCTTGCTGTCGTCCTGCGGATTCTGGCGCTGCCAGTCGTTGGCGACCGCTCGGGCCTTGGCCGCCGCCTGGCCGAGTTGCTCGGCCTGGACGATGTCGCGGGCTGCAAGTGCCAGTGGCACAAGAAGTGCGATCAGGGCTGACCCGCACACCGCGAGCCCGAAGATGATGAGGCGCCGGTACATCTACGTGGTCCCGGCCGCAGCGTCCTCCAACATGATCCCCACACCGCGATGGACGTGCAGGAATCGGGGAGACTCCGGATCGTCGCCCAACTTCCTGCGCAGCCACGACAGATGGACGTCGACGGTGCGGGCACTGTCCGTGCGCTGCCAGACCTCGCGCAACAGTTCCTTGCGGCTGACCACTCGGCCCGGATTCTGCGCGAGATAGGCCAGGACGTCGAACTCGAGGCGGGTGAGGTCGAGTGGCTGGCCATCGATCTCCGCGGTCCGCCGGGCCGGGTCGACGGTCAGACCGCCCACGGTGACGGCCGCGCTGCGTTGTTCGTCCTCCGCGGCGCCGCCGGCTCGCCGGAGCACCGCGCGCACACGCGCCTCCAACTGGGCAGGGTCGTAGGGCTTGACCACGTAGTCGTCGGCGCCGGCGTCGAGCAGTTCCACGATGAGGTCCTCGTCGTCGCGGGCGGTCGCAACGATCACCGGCACCGCACTTGCAGCGCGGATCATCCCGAGCAGGCGTTCACCGGACACGTCGGGCAGGCCGAGGTCGAGGATGACTGCCTCCGGCTCCTGGGTGAGCAGGGATTGCAGCCCGCCGAGCCCGTCCGGAGCGCTGTCGACCGCGTGACCACGCGCCTGCAGGGCACGGGTCAGAGCGGTCCGGATGCCAGGGTCGTCCTCGATGATGAGCACATGCACCATGGGCGCCAAGCCTACGCGTCCACGAGGGTGGATCCGGACTTCTGCGGCCACCGTCCGACGGCGCAGTCGACCTCTGCGACGAACCAGGCGTCGAGGCCCATGCCCTCCAGTAGCGCAGGACCCTCGTCGCCCGAGATGAAACCGGCTGTCGCGGCGGCATTCGCGCCTGCGGCGTCCGCCGCCATCACACTCACGCTCGACCAGGCAGAGTCAGCAGGGTGCCCCGTGCGGGGATCGATGATGTGATGCCCGCCTTCCCACGACCGGTGACCGACGCCGCTGGTTGCCAGACCCGCGTCCTCGACATCGAACGCCACGGGTTCTCGACCGGGCAGGTCGGGGTCAGCGGCGACGATCCATCCCTCACGTGGTGCGACGACCCGCAGGTCCCCGCCCATGTTGGCCATCGCGTCGAATCCTGTGGAGGCGTGCACGGTCGTGGCAAGCCGGTCAGCCAGCCACCCCTTGGCGACCGCCCCGAGATCCAGAGCGGAATCCGCAGGGATGCGGACCTTCGCTTCAGACCGGCCCGTTGTGATCTCAATCGCCCGCCAGTCGTTCGTGGCGGTCGAGGGGGAGATCCCGGAGTCCTGCTCGGCCCACCGGTCGTATCCTGCGGCGACCACGTGACGGCCCAGCAACGGGTGGACGAGTCCACCGGTCGCCTCTGCGGCTGCGAGAGCCGCGGACAGCACCGTGACGAAGTCCCAGGGCACCTCCGTCCAGGTGCCTGCATTGCGGGACACCCGCGTAGAGACCGAGTCCGGCCGGAACCTGCTTGCCAGGACGTCCAGTCGGTCGGTTTCGTCGTGGAGGAGATCGTCGAGCCAGCGGTGAAGGCGCGGTGAGGGCTCAGCCCTCACACTCAGCCATAGTTCGGTCTTCCATGTGCGGTAGCAGGTGCTCGTTTCCAGGTCCACGATTCCAGCGTGGGGCAGTGGGCGGTCAACGCGTCACCAATGGCTCGTCAAGTCCGTGCAGGCGGGACTTGACGTGGACTTGACGTTCCTTTGGGTGCTTCTGAAGGGGTGCGCGGCACACACTGGAGGTATGAGAACTCTTTTGGCCTGGACAGGTGCCGCGGCTCTCAGCGTGCTGCTCGGAGTCATCCTCTACTCCACGAGCTTGCAGGGATCCCAGGCGGGTTACCAGGAGAGTTCCCCGCTGATCACCGAGAGCCCGTCGGCGTCGACGGTCATCCGCCAACCGGAGACTGGAATGTCCCAGAAGAAGACGGAGCCGGTGGCCCCGCAGGTCGCGGTGCCACCGGCTGAACCGTCGGTCGTCGTCCCGGCTCCGGCCTACACGCCGCCCCCGTCGTCATCGTCGGACGACTCCAACAAGAAGCGCGATCACGATTCCTCCGAGGACCGTGACGAAGGCAGGGACGACGACTGACGCGTCAGGAGCGACGCGAGCGGGACTTCTTCTTCGCCTTCTTCTTGGCGTGCACGACCTTTGGCGCGGCGGCGATCGATGCCCGCGCGGCCACAGTGCCGGTACGGTGCACGATCAGCGGACCCTGGGTGGTGCTCCGGGTGAATCCTTGAGCGTCGACCTGGGTCGCGCCCACGACTCCGGCCGGCTCGGCGGGAGCAGAGGCGTGCGCGGGGACAGCGGCGACCACCAGTCCGGAGCCCACCAGGGCGGCGGTGGTGGCGGCGACGGTGCGAGTGCGTTTCTTCGGTGTGGTGTTCATGAGTCCACGGTGCCCCGATGGTCTGTAAGCGCGTACCCAGAAGAACGTCAAGAACATGTAGTGAACGATCGATCGTTGCCGTGACGCGCTCTTGCGGCGGGGGCGCTGAGGTGCGGACAGCCTTGCCTAACTCGTCGCGACCAAATCCGGCCAAAGGGGACGCCGAACGCTGACTGGCTCAGACTTTCGTCGCGACCTTGGCGTTTTGGATGGACACCGGCCTCGATCGTTCGGCAATCTG
>CALFYG010000135.1 GCA_937952095.1 uncultured Micrococcales bacterium
GTGATGGTCACGTGTTGGGGTGGGGTTGCCGCTGGCGGTTGACATTCCGTGCTTGCGACAAGGCGCATGGTACGACCGCCCAGCGACATAAACAACCCATAATGATCCACAACAACCCAAAATAACCCTTGTTAGGGACATGATCGGGGTGCGTAACGCCGTCTAGGTGGGCAGACCAACAAAACCGATCACCCAACCAGTTGGGCTAACACACCCACAACCCAACCCGACGGCATGCTCACGCCTTCCGCCTAGACCGCTCGAGCACCTGCGCCGCTTCGCTGTCGACGCCGCCGATCCAGTGGGCGTACACCATGCCAACCAGCCCGGAACAGGACGCGATGTCGTTACCCGACAGTGCATGTCGATGCCCGACGTGGTTGGTGCAATGCGTAGCCGACCCAACCGACATGTGGCCCTGGGCATCTCCGCGAGTGGCGGCAACGCTGGAATGGCTGCGGTCGATGGAGCCGATCGACGAACCGCTGCCGGAGTTCGGCGCAGATTCCGCCGCTCAGGCCAGGCGTACTATGGCGCTACCGCCCAACCAGGAGCAGCCAGACAATGACCACTGCCATCGAGTGGACCGACCGCACATGGAACCCCGTGACGGGGTGCGACCGCACCTCGCCCGGCTGCGACAACTGCTACGCCCTCACGATGGCTCGCCGCCTCAAGGCGATGGGCCAGCCACGCTACCAGAACGACGGCGACCCCCATACCAGCGGCCCCGGCTTCGGGGTCACCTGCCACAGCGACGTGCTCGACATCCCACGACGCTGGCGCAAGCCGTCGATGGTGTTCGTCAACAGCATGAGCGACCTGTTCCACCCCGACGTGCCCTACCGGTTCATCCGCGACGTGTTCAACACGATGCGCTGCTGCAATGGACAGGCTGAGGCGAGCGGCCGCACCGCGCCGAGCCACACCTTCCAGGTGCTCACCAAGCGCTCGCAGCGGATGCGGGACTGCTCGCTGAACCGAGAGCTCGGCTACGACCCCGCACGGCCGCCGGCCAACGTATGGCTAGGCGTGAGCGTCGAGTCCGACCGGTATACGTTCCGGGCCGACCACCTGCGCGACACCGCGGCAGCCGTGCGCTTCCTGTCCTGCGAGCCGCTGCTCGGGCCGCTCCCGTCGCTGGACCTGACCGGCATCGACTGGGTCATCATCGGCGCTGAGAGCGGCCACGGCGCCCGGCCGATGAGCAACGATTGGGCGCTCGAGATCATCGACAAGGCCGATGCCGTTGGCTGCTCCGTGTTCGTGAAGCAGCTCTACGGCGGCACCCACGCCATCAAGGACATGGACCAGTTCCCGTTGTTCAACCTGCGGCGGCGAACAACCCAACCCGGCGGCATGCTCAACACAGGCGTTGCAATGTCCCACACCGCACGTACCATGTCCCCATGCGCCGCCCACGCCTCCTCGATCTCTTCTGCAACGCCGGAGGGGCCGCCATGGGCTACCACCGCGCCGGGTTCGAGGTCGTCGGCATCGACATCGAAGACCAACCCGACTACCCCTTCGAGTTCCACAGGGCCGACGCGCTCGAGTTCCCGCTCGACGGGTTCGACGCCATCCACGCCTCACCCCCATGCCAGGCGTTCACGGCCTACCGGCGGCGCGGCAGCGGGGTCGGCGACGGCTACCCCGACCTGATCGCACCAACCCGCCAGCGGCTCGAGCAGGCCGGCGTGCCATGGGTGATAGAGAACGTGGCCGGCGCGCCGTTGCGCAACGCCATCATGTTGTGCGGCTCCAGTTTCGGGCTCGACGTCCGCCGCCACCGCTACTTCGAGAGCAACGTCGCGCTACTCGCTCCGCCGTGCGATCACTCGTGGCAAACCCCACGCTTCCCGTGCGCCACCAACCGCACCAACCTGCGTCGCACTGTTGAGGTGGGGGTGTGGCGCATACCGCTCGACGTGCAGCAGCGGGCGATGGGCATCGACTGGATGCCACTCCGCAACCTGACCGAAGCGATACCGCCCGCTTACACGGAGCACATCGGCGGCTTCTTGATGGCGGCTATCGGGCTGTCCGTCTAGACCGCTCGAGCACTTGCGCTGCCTCCGAGTCGACCCCGCCGATCCAATGGGCGTACGTCCGGGCGCACACATCGACCGTGTGCCCGCACAGAGCGGCGACACGCACCAACGGCACCCCCTCAGCCAGCATCGTCGACGCGAACGTGTGCCGCAGGCTGTGCGGTGTCAGGTGCTCTGGTAGGTCGATGGCGGCGCGCAGGTCACGCCACACCTTGTTCGTCTGCCCCCTCGATGGCGGCCCGTAGAACACGTGCGCCTTCTTGGCGACGGCGGGTATCACCTGCCAACGACCGGACCCACGCTGACGGACGGTCGCCACGTCAGGCGTCCAACGATCTTGGGTTAGCCACGGCAGCACCCGGACCATCCGGTGTCGTGCTCGACACCGTCCTTCGGGTCGATCGGCGGATGTGGCAGCGGATGCCAGCTCAGATCCTCGGGTGTTTCCATGCCGTCGTCGTAGTCGCCGTGCTCGTCGTAGGCGTTGATGTACGTGTTGCCGCCATCAGTCTCGTACCTGAAGCTGCGCAAGTTCAGGACCGCGCCGAAGTCGTTGGCGACAAGGACGAGATTCCCTGGGCGGGGCCACGTGTCAGGGTCATCGGGGTTGATGCGGGTCCAGATGTGTGGCGTTCGTTCGGTCACGGGCGGTGTTCCTCCGTGTGCGGGTGGTCACCAGAAATGCGGGGTGGATGACCATTCGGTGACCGCCACCGTACCGAATCACGCCCTGACCTGCAGCATCACCGTTGGGTGATCCACATGATCTTCATGTAGGCCGGTCGTGTAACCACAGTGCATGTCACACAGCGACATGCACACCAGCCCGGAACAGGACGCGATGTCGTTACCCGACAGTGCATGTCGCACCCGTTAGCCGTGCCGGCGGGGTGGATGACCGTCGGATGACCACCCGTTGCAATGTCGCTGTTGGGCTTCCTGCCAACGGGCCGTCGCCAACTCCGCATCCACCCGAGCAACAGCCGCCCCATCACCCGAGTTCAACGCCACGATGTACGCCAACAAGGCGGCCGACCAGTCAGCTTGCAGCACCGACCGGCAATCCAACTGGTAGCGCAGCTCCTCAACCTCGTCGATAGCCGCAGCCTTCGCGTCCAACGCCTCATGCCGCTGTCCCTCACGAGCCACGATCACCACCAGCAACACACCGACAAGCAGCACATAGCCGATCGTCTCCAGCCAACGGGCCGTTCTCATTCGGGCCACGGCGTTTCCCCGTTCACTCGACGCCAGTCCTGAGCTCGTCGCTGCCACTTGTCCACCTCTGTCCTCAGATCGCGGATCTGCTGCTCGAGCTGTTCGATTCGTGCCTGTGCTTGTTCGTACATCCAGCGGTGTTCTTCGAACAGGGCACGGGTGCGGTTGCCTCTGGCGGCGGCGAGGGCTGCGAGGCCTCCGAGGCTGCCGACGATAACTGTGAGGGTTTCTGTGGACAGCCCGAACGCACTGGTCACCTGATCTCCACAACGGTGCTGCGCGACCAGGGGTCGGCGGCATCTCGGGGAAAGGTGTAGCCCTCCGTGGCTTGCGCCCATCCAGTTGTCCACGAGTACACGCCGACTCCCGGCGCGCACGACATCCCCGGCACCACCGACCGCCACCGCAGGCGCAACGGCACACCGGCCCCGTCACCAGGCTCCACCGACAGCGCACACCACGGCTCAACCCACGCACCCATGGCGTACTCGAAAGCGCCCATCGGCCAGACGACACGGCACACCGTGTAGTTCGCATTGAACTCGGGGACGGTGCCTTGGACGCAATGCCCGACATGCACCGACGACGCGGTCAACGCCCAGAACAGGTCGACGTGATCGGCCTGGGCGCCGGCTGGTTGCGGCCACAGCAGCGCCGTTGCTACCCCGACCGCAACCA
>CALFYG010000136.1 GCA_937952095.1 uncultured Micrococcales bacterium
TTCGAGGGTCGGGTGCGTGATCACGACTATGGTCGCCAAGTCACCTCGTTGATGTACGAGGGTCACCCCGACGCCGACGACGTGCTCGATGCGATCGTCGCGGAGGCCCTCGAGCAGCCGGGGGTGATCGCCGCCGCCTCCTTGCACCGGGTCGGGGACCTCGCCATCGGCGATCTGGCCTTCGCCGCCGCCGTGTCGGCCGCGCACCGGGCTGAGGCCTTCGCTGCCTGCGCGTGGCTGGTCGACGCCGTGAAGGACCGGCTGCCGGTATGGAAGCTCCAACGATTCGCGGATGGGACACAGGAGTGGGTCAATTGCGCCTAGTCGACACCTTCGGACGCGTCCACGACGACCTGCGGGTCTCGTTGACTGACCGGTGCTCATTGCGCTGCACATATTGCATGCCCGCCGAGGGTCTCCCCTGGCTGCCTGGCGACCACATGCTCAGCAACGAGGAGTTGCTGCGGCTGATCGGCATCGCTGTGGACCTCGGTGTGACCTCGGTCCGCCTGACTGGTGGTGAGCCCCTGCTGCGTCCCGACGTCGTCGACATCGTGGCGGGTGTGGTGGACCTCGGCGTCGCCGTCAGCATGACGACGAACGGGCTGCGCCTTCCCGGCCTCGCGGCGCGTCTCACGGACGCCGGTCTGCAGCGGGTCAACATCAGCCTTGACACCCTCGACCGCGAGACCTTCAAGCGGATGACACATCGCGACCGCTTGGTGGACACCCTGTCGGGGATCAAGGCCGCCCAACTGGCCGGGCTGCACCCGGTCAAGGTCAACACCGTGCTACTGCGGGGGGTCAACGACCACGAGGCACCCGACCTATTGCGGTGGGCGATCGGTGAAGGGGTGCATCTGCGGTTCATCGAACAGATGCCACTGGACCCTCAGCACGGTTGGCGCCGCGACGACATGGTGACCGCCGACGAGATCATGGCGTCCCTGACTCAGGCCGGTTTCCACCTGAGCCCGATCGAGGACCCAGGACCCGCACCTGCGCGCCGGTGGTCGGTGAACGATGGGCTGGCGGAGGTGGGGATCGTGGCGTCGGTGACGCGGCCGTTCTGCGGGACGTGCAACCGGCTGCGCCTCACAGCGGACGGCCAATGGCGCAACTGTCTGTTCGCGCATGAGGAGAGCGACCTTCGCACGGCGATGCGCGACGGTGCAAGCGACGAGCAGCTCGCGCGCCGCATGCAGGCCGGCGTCGCCGCCAAGCGTCCAGGGCACGGGATCGACGACCCGAGTTTCCTGCAGCCGCCGCGGCCGATGTCGGCGATCGGGGGCTGACGTGGCTGTCACAGTTCGCCTGTTCGCCGCGGCCCGCGAGGCCGCCGGGACGGACCGAGTCGAGGTGCCGGCCGGCCCCCTGCAGCTGCCCGAACTCGGACCGGCGTTCGACGAGGTGTTGGGGATCTGCACGCTGCTGTGCGAGGGTCGCAGGATCACCCCCGGCGATGAGGTCGGCGACGGGTCAGTCGTCGACGTGCTGCCGCCGTTCGCGGGCGGCTGAGATCAGCGACCCGTCCCGGCGTAGACCACAGCCTCGCCCTCGGCGTCGAGACCGAATGAGGTGTGCAGCGCCTGCACCGCCTTCGCCGCGTCCTCGGCGCGGGTGACCACAGAGATCCGGATCTCCGAGGTGGAGATCATCTCCACGTTGACGCCGGCGTCGGCCAGCGTCCGGAAGAAGGTGGCGGACACACCCGGATGGCTGCGCATCCCCGCACCCACCAGCGAGACCTTGGCGATCCCCTCGTCCTGGAGGAGTTCACCGAAGCCGATCTCCTCCTGACGGCCGAGCAGCGCCGCACTGGCTGCACCGAGGTCGGCGGTCGGGAGGGTGAACGTGATGTCGGTACTGCCGTCGGCGGAGACGTTCTGGACGATCATGTCGAGGTTGACCCCGAGGTCGGCGAGGGTCTCGAAGACCAAGGCGGCCTCGCCGGGCCGGTCGGGAACCGCGGTCACCGTGATCTTGGCCTCGGAGAGGTCCTGGCTGACTCCAGAGATGATCGGTTGTTCCATCGCGATGCTCTCCTCGATCTCGTGCACGACCAACGTGCCGGGCTTGTCCGTGAAACTCGACCGCACCCGCAGCGGCACGTCGAAGCGGCGGGCGTACTCCACACACCGCAGGTGCAGGACCTTCGCGCCGTGAGCGGCGAGTTCCAACATCTCCTCGTAGGTGATGTACGGCACCTGCCGGGCAGCCGGGACCAGCCGCGGATCGGCGCTGAACACCCCGTCGACGTCGGTGTAGATCTCGCAGACGTCGGCGTCGAGTGCCGCCGCCAGCGCTACGGCCGTGGTGTCCGAGCCACCGCGGCCCAGCGTGGTGATGTCCTTGGTGTCCTGGGCCACGCCCTGGAAGCCGGCCACGATCGGGATGGCACCCTCCCCCAGAGCCGCCTGGATCCGGCCCGGCGTGACGTCGATGATCCGGGCCTGCCCGTGGTACCGGTCGGTGATAAGGCCTGCCTGGGAACCGGTGTAGGAGCGGGCCTCGGCCCCCAGATCAGAGATCGCCATGGCCAGCAGCGCCATGGAGATGCGCTCACCAGCGGTCAGCAACATGTCGAGCTCGCGACCGGGCGGATCCGGACTCACCTGCTGGGCCAGATCCATCAATTCGTCGGTGCTGTCCCCCATCGCGGACACCACCACTGTGACCTGGTTACCGGCCCGCTGGGTCTCGACGATCCGCCGTGCCACTCGCTTGATGCTGTCAGCGTCGGCGACGGAGGACCCACCGTACTTCTGCACGACCAGCGCCACGGGCGAACTCCTCTTCTGCTCTCGCCAATGGTAGCGGGGGCGCGCGTACCGAACTGGTTGACGGGTGGCGCGGGCCAACCAGTTCGGTACGCGACACGCCGGCGTCCGGGCGGCTCAGCGCGTGTTACTGGTTGGCGGAGGCGGAATCGCGCTCACGACCAACCAGTTCGGTACGCGGTCCGCCGTTGTCGACTGTGGCGGTCCCTGCGAGAATCGATGAATGGACTTCAAAGTTGCCGACCTCTCCCTGGCCCCTGCCGGCCGCGACCAGATCCGCCTGGCCGAGCACGAGATGCCCGGGCTCATGGCGATGCGCGCACAGTACGGGGAATCCAAGCCGCTGACCGGCGCGAAGATCACCGGATCCCTGCACATGACCGTGCAGACCGCCGTGCTCATCGAGACCCTGGTGGACCTCGGCGCCGAGGTGCGTTGGGCTTCGTGCAACATCTTCTCCACGCAGGACGAGGCGGCGGCGGCGATCGCCGTCGGGCCGGACGGCACGCCCGAGGAGCCGAAGGGTGTTCCCGTCTTCGCATGGAAGGGGGAGACCCTCGAGGAGTACTGGTGGTGCACCAAGCAGGCGCTCACCTGGCCCGAGGGCGACGGCCCCAACATGCTCCTGGACGACGGGGGCGACGCGACCCTACTGATCCACAAGGGTGTGGAGTTCGAGAAGGAGGGCGAGGTCCCCGAGCCCACCGGTGACGGCGGGGAGTTCGACGAGGTCCTCAAGCTCCTCGCCACCACCCTCGCGGAGGACCCGCAGATGTGGACGGCGATCGCCAACGGCATCAAGGGCGTGACGGAGGAGACCACCACCGGTGTGCACCGCCTCTACGAGATGATGCGCGAGGGCAGCCTGCTGTTCCCCGCCATCAACGTCAACGACTCCGTGACCAAGAGCAAGTTCGACAACAAGTACGGTTGCCGGCACTCGCTGGTCGACGGAATCAACCGGGCCACCGACGTCCTGATCGGCGGGAAGGTCGCTGTCGTCTGCGGCTACGGGGACGTCGGCAAGGGGTGCGCCGAGTCCCTGCGCGGTCAGGGCGCCCGCGTCATCGTCACCGAGATCGACCCGATCTGCGCTCTGCAGGCGGCGATGGACGGCTACCAGGTCGCGGCACTCGACGACGTGCTCGACGTCGCAGACCTCGTAATCACCGCCACCGGCTGCGTCAACGTCGTGACGGCCGAGCAGATGCAGAAGATGAAGAACAAGGCGATCCTCGGCAACATCGGCCACTTCGACAACGAGATCGACATGGCGGGCCTCGCGAAGGTCGACGGTGTGCAGGTCAAGGAGATCAAGCCGCAGGTGCACGAGTGGACCTTCGACGACGGCGAGTCGATCATCGTCCTGTCCGAGGGGCGGTTGCTCAACCTCGGAAACGCCACCGGGCACCCCAGCTTCGTGATGAGCAACTCCTTCACCAACCAGGTGCTGGCGCAGATCGAGTTGTTCACGAAGCCCGAGCAGTACCCGGTCGACGTGTATACCCTGCCCAAGCACCTCGATGAGGAAGTGGCCCGCCTTCACCTGTCGGCCCTCGGCGTGGGCCTGACCACCCTGACCGACGAGCAGGCGGACTACCTCGGCGTGCCGGTGGACGGGCCGTACAAGCCCGAGTACTACCGGTACTGACGCCGCGAGTCGTGTCGCGTTCGATCCTGTAACGTGCACGCATGAAGATCGCCTTCGCGGCAGTTGCCGCCCTGACTCTGCCCGCACTCGTGGTCGGTCCCGCTTCGGCAGCGACCGACACCGTCAAGGTCAAAGTGTCCATCGACAACTGCACCAACTGCGAAGTCATGGC
Organism: uncultured Micrococcales bacterium; assembly: GCA_937952095.1. Lineage (GTDB taxonomy): Bacteria > Actinomycetota > Actinomycetes > S36-B12 > UBA10799 > JADKAV01. Next base: position 4,604 of record CALFYG010000136.1, read on the forward strand.
CACCTGGAGCAAGAACGCCAAGCTCAACAGCAAGTTCAAGAGCGCCTCGAAAGTGCTCAAGGCGGACAACGACACAGTGTCGTTCAACGTCCCCAAGGGTTACTGGCTCTACTTCACCGCGACCAGCCCCGAGGCCGACGTCGATGCCGCCTCCGTGCTCGTCACCAAGTATGTGGGGCAGAAGAAGGGCTCCTCAGTGTCGTTCAAGCAGGCCAAGAAGGGCACCAAGGGTGCGTACTTCTGCACGATCGCTGCCAAGGGCACCATCGAGGCCTCAGCGGGCATCGTGAAGTCCAAGGGAGCCGAACTGCTGGCCGTGTGGGCGACCCCGACGCTGAAGGCCCAGGGCGACAAGCTGCCGGGCAAGGACAGCATCAAGGGCGTATACGGCACCCAGAACACGCTGCCCTGCCAGTGACGTTGGTGGCTGCCTGACCCGAGCCCCGCCGTCCGAGGTGGGGCTCGGGTCGGTCAGCTCGACCACCGGTACTAGAGTTACTCGTCTGCAGCACTACCGCGGAGGGGATCCCACGATGTCGAAGCGTCTTTTCACGTCCGAATCCGTGACCGAGGGCCATCCGGACAAGATGGCCGATCAGATCTCGGACAGCATCCTGGACGCGATGCTCAAGGACGATCCGAAGAGCCGGGTGGCGGTCGAGACCTTCCTGACCACGGGCCTGTGCGTGGTGGGCGGCGAAGTGACAACCTCGACCTGGGTCGACATCCCGGAACTGGTCCGCGAAACCGTGCTCGAGATCGGGTACGACTCCTCTGAGAAGGGCTTCGACGGCAAGTCGTGCGGGGTCTCGATCGCGATCGGGAAGCAGTCGCCCGACATCGCCGTCGGCGTGGATGACGCCCTTGAGGAACGCCTGGGCCACAGTCACGACCCGCTGGACTCACAGGGTGCCGGCGACCAGGGCCTGATGTTCGGCTACGCCTGCGACGACACCCCCGAGTTGATGCCGCTTCCCATCTCCCTGGCACACCGCTTGGCCAAGCGCCTGTCCGAGGTCCGCAAGGACAAGACCCTGCCGTACCTGCGTCCGGACGGCAAGACCCAGGTCACCATCGAGTACGACGGCGAGCAGGCCGTGCGCCTCGACACCGTGGTCCTCAGCACCCAGCACGCCCCGCGCATCGATCTCGCGAACATGCTCGCCCCGGACATCCGCGAACACGTCGTGGATCCTGTGCTCGCGGATCTCGACCTCCAGACCGAGGGCTACCGGCTCCTCGTGAACCCCACCGGCATCTTCGAGATCGGTGGGCCGCAAGGTGACGCCGGGCTGACCGGCCGGAAGATCATCGTCGACACCTACGGCGGCATGGCCCGGCACGGTGGTGGCGCCTTCTCCGGCAAGGACCCCTCCAAGGTCGACCGGTCGGCGGCGTACGCCATGCGCTGGGTGGCGAAGAACGTCGTCGCTGCCGGACTGGCGAAGCGCTGCGAGGTGCAGGTCGCCTACGCGATCGGCGTGTCCCACCCGGTCGGACTGTTCGTGCAGACCTTCGGCACCGGCGCGGTGCCGGACGTGCAGATCCAGGACGCCGTGACGCAGGTGTTCGACCTGCGCCCGGCAGCAATCGTGTCCGAACTCGACCTGCTGCGACCGATCTACGCACAGACGGCCGCGTACGGACACTTCGGACGTGAACTCCCGGACTTCACGTGGGAGAGTACCCACCGCGCGCAGGCACTCGCCGCTGCTGTGAAGGGCTAGTCGCCGGAACCTGGACCGGGCCGAGATCGTCCAACTGACGACAGCAGAACTAGTCGAGCCCGGCGGCGTCACGCACCGCCTTCTCGAACGCGTCCGGGTCCGCGACCGTGACGGTGAGTCCTGGGTGCAGGATGATCCCGGACGGGTCGAGGATCTTGACCGGATCCTTGAACTCGACGCACACACCGCCAGCGGTGGTGGTGCCGAAGGTGGCACCCTTGTCGCTGAAGGAACCCCGGGCACCGATAGCCTTCACTGCCGAGTACGGGCCGGTGCGCGTCACGCACGAGATGTTCCTGAGGGAGGTACGGCAACGCCACGGACCGAACCGGGCGTCGAGGGACTTAGCGCTGACATCGACCCTTGCGGTGAGCGGAGTGACCCCTATCGCTGCCAGCGCAGGGAGATACTTCTTCTCGAAGGCGAAGTCGAAGCGCACAGATACCACCGTACGACGGGCCCGCACGGGAGGTGAAGGACATGATCAGGAAGGGACGTTTCCCGTTCCTGCCGGATCCCGTGCCCTCCGACCCGACCGACACCCGTCGCAGCAACCGTAGTCGACTGCTGCAGTCGATCATCACGCGTGGCCCCGCCACCCGGGCCGAACTGTCCAGACGTCTGGGCCTCAGCCGGCCCACGGTGTCGGTGATCGTCAACGAACTGCTGGGCGTCGGTGTGATCACAGAGGGCGACCGCGTCTCCAGCGGCGGCGCTCCAGGCACGCTGCTGGAGATCTCGAAACGAACCGGCGTGATCGTGGTCGCGGATCTGCGGTCCGCGGACATCGTGCGACTGAGCACCATCTCGGCCTCCGGCGAGCTGGTCACGACCGACGAGGCACCGGCCTCGGGAACCGATCAGGTCCAGTCGGCCGTGACGGCGTTCATCGATCGTTGCGAGCCGCAGTCGGTCATCGGCGTGGTGTTGTGTGTGGCCGGACTCGTGACCCGCGGGGAGTGGGACGGTGAGGGTGAGCGTGACGGCCGCGCCCTCGCGCTCGGTCTGCGGCGGGCCCTTCGCCTGCCCGTCTTCGCGGTCAATGCGGCCGAGGCCACGGCGGTCGCAGACCTGCGCGACAGCCCGGGCGACGTGGCCATGGCCACGGTCCTCCTCGACCATCAGGTGGCCATGGCGCTCATCCTCGATGGCCGGCTGCTCTCCGGCGTGACCCGGCGCACGGGTGACATCGCCCACATCGTCGCGGGCACTCCGGGACCGGTGTGCGACGAGTGCGGGCACATGTGTCTGCAGCAACAGTTGCTCGCCCTGCGCACGGACCCGGCCACCGCGACACTGCTGGACGCGGCGCATGCACTGGCCGCGGTTCTCGCGCCCATCGCTGCCGGGGTCGAACTCACCGAGGTGGTGCTCAGTGGTTTCCCGGACGCGGTCGCAGACGAGTTGGCCGGACTCACGCACCGGAGTCTGCGGACCAGGATGCTCGACGAGCACGTGCCCGCCGTCCGCGTCTCGAAGCGTGGTCCCTCCGCAGCGATGATCGGCGCGGCGGCGCTGATGCTCTACCGCCTACTGGGCTGAGCGCCAACCAACTCACCATCTCACCAGGAGGTGTCCAGCGGGCGCCCCTCGGCATACCCGGCAGCCGACTGGATCCCGACATGGGCCTTGTCCGCGAACTGCTCGACACTTGCGGCCCCGGCGTAGGTGAAGGAACTGCGCACACCGCTGACGATCTCGTCGATCAGGCTCTCGACACCCGGGCTGTTCGGATCCAGATACATTCGCGAACTCGAGATCCCCTCCTCGAACAGCGCCTTGCGGGCCCGCTCGAACGGGGAGTCCCCGGACGTGCGGCTACTGACGGCGCGCGCCGACGCCATCCCGAACGACTCCTTGTAGGGCCTGCCCTCCGGACTGATCTGCACATCGCCGGGGGACTCGTGGGTGCCGGCGAACCACGACCCGATCATCACCGCGCTCGCGCCGGCCGCCAGCGCGAGCGCCACGTCGCGGGGGTGACGCACTCCCCCGTCGGCCCAGACATACTTGCCCTCCTCGCGCGCAGCGGAAGCGCACTCGAGGACCGCGGAGAACTGCGGGCGGCCCACACCGGTGCGCATTCGCGTCGTGCACATGGCGCCTGGGCCCACGCCGACCTTGATGATGTCGGCGCCGGCCTCGATGAGTTCGCGAGTGCCGACCGCGGTGACCACGTTGCCGGCCACCACAGGCACCGTCACCGACCCGATGGCCGCGAGCGCCTCGAGCATCTTGTCCTGGTGCCCGTGCGCGGTGTCGACCACGAGCACATCGATGCCGGCGGCCACCAGTGTCTTGGCGCGAAGCCCCACATCGCCGTTGATCCCGACCGCCGCGGCGATCCGCAGCCGGTTCTGCACATCCAGAGCCGGGGTGTACAGCGTCGAGCGCAACGCGCCCTGCCTGGTCATGATCCCGACCA
>CALFYG010000137.1 GCA_937952095.1 uncultured Micrococcales bacterium
GCATCGATGCTCGCGCGAAGTCGCGGATCGAGTCGTCGAGGTTGTACATGCCCATGGCCACCCCACCGCCGGGGAAGTCGTAGACATCGAACTCCATCGGCTCGGAGCCGTCAGCCGGCGTGTACGTGAGCGTCAGGGTCCCGGGACCGGGGACCTTGAAGTCGGTCGCGCGGTACTGGTCACCGAACGCGTGACGACCGACGACGATGGGCTTGGTCCAGCCGGGCACCAGTCGCGGGATGTTGCTGATGATGATGGGCTCGCGGAAGATGACCCCACCGAGGATGTTGCGGATCGTCCCGTTGGGCGAGCGCCACATCTTCTTCAGGCCGAACTCCTCGACGCGCGCCTCGTCCGGGGTGATCGTTGCGCACTTCACGCCGACGCCGTACTTCTTGATCGCCTCGGCCGAGTCGATCGTGATCTGATCGTCGGTCGCGTCGCGGCTCTCGATGCCCAGGTCGTAGTACTTCAGGTCGACGTCGAGGTACGGAAGGATCAGTTGCTGCTTGATGAAGTCCCAGATGATCCGGGTCATCTCGTCGCCGTCGAGTTCGACGACCGGGTTCTCTACCTTGATCTTGGCCATCGTCGTCTCCTCAGAGGTCCTGGACGTCGGCCTGCTTGGCGCGCACAGCCTCGGCGGCTTCCTTCAGTCCGGCGAGTTCAGCGTCGGTCAGGTCGGTCTCGACAACCCTGCGCACACCCTCGCGGCCGACCTCGGCCTGTACGCCGAGGTAGACACCCTCGATGCCGTACTCGCCGTCGACCCAGGCGCAGACGGGCATGACCGCGCCGTGGTCCTCGATGACAGCCTTGGCCATCCGGGCTGCCGCGGCAGACGGTGCGTAGTAGGCGGAACCGGTCTTGAGCAGAGCCACCACCTCGGCGCCACCGTTACGTGTGCGCACCACGAGCTCATCGATCTCGTCATCGCTGAGGAATTCGGTGAGCGGCTGGTCGTCGACGGTGCAGTGCGACGGCACCGGAACCATGGTGTCGCCGTGGCTGCCCAGCGTCAGGGTCTTCACACTCGCGATCGACTTGCCGAGCTTCTCGGCGACGAAGTTCGTGAACCGGGCGGTGTCCAGCATTCCCGCCTGGCCGATCACCCGGTTGTGCGGGAACCCGGTGGCCAACTGCGTGAGCGCAGTCATCTCGTCCAGCGGGTTGGAGACCACGATCACGACGGCGTTGGGCGCGTGCTTCGCGACGTTCTCGGCGACCTGGCGCACGATCTTCGCGTTGGTCTCGATGAGGTCCATCCGGCTCATGCCGGGCTTGCGGGGAAGGCCGGCGGTGATCACGACGATGTCGGAGCCTGCGATGGCCTCGTACCCGGAGCCGTCGAGTCCGGTCGTCTGGCCGACGACCTTGGTCTCGAAGCCCTCGACCGGACGGGACTGGTTCATGTCGAGCGCCAGACCCTCGGCCTTGCCCTCCACGATGTCGGTCAGGACGACTTCATCGAAAACGTTGTACTCGGCCAATCGCATGGCCGTGGTCGACCCGTAGAAACCTGCTCCGACAACCGTGACTTTTCCAGGCATGACGCACCTTTCGATTCCGTATCTGGCCCGCCCTCAAGGCTAGCGAACACCGTTGTCCGGGCTGTCACTGCCCATGAGTGTCGAAACGGCGTCTCAGGGAAGCAGGAGCAGCGTGACGCCACCGAGCGCCAGCGCCAGCACGACGAAGCCCGTGACATCCAGAGCCCGCGAACGGGAGGCGAGCCACCCTGCGGTCCGGGTGGGCAGGACAAGTCTGAGCAGCGCGGCCAGACCAGTGGCCACCACGAGGCCCGCCAGACCTTGCAGCATGGAGCCCGTGCCGATGAGGACCAGCCCGCCGATCGCCAGGATGGCCACGATCAGGAACGGCCACTGGGCCACCGGAGCCTTGGGTTCGACCGCCACCTCGGGGACCGTGATATCGGCGGCGCCGAGCAGTGCCGCGGAATCGGCAACGAGGTAGTCATCCCCGGGTGCCGCGCTCATAGGGGTAACGGTAGCCCCTCATAGCGGCGAACCCTCGACCACGTGGCCGTTAACGGATCGTACTTTCGGCCATCTCCACCACGTTGACCAGCAACATCGCCCTCGTCATCGGGCCCACACCGCCCGGCATCGGAGCCACATGGCCGGCGATCTGCGCGACATCCGGTGCCACATCGCCCACCAGACCGGCCTGTGTGCGGGTGATTCCGACATCGAGCACGGCGGCGCCGGGTTTGACCATGTCAGCGGTGAGCAGACCGGGCACACCCGCGGCCACCACCACGATGTCGGCGTCCCGGGTGAAGGCGCCGAAGTCGGGGGTGCCTGTGTGACACAACGTGACCGTCGCGTTCTCGGATTTGCGCGTGAGCAACAGTCCGAGCGGTCGGCCCACCGTCACACCACGGCCGATCACCACGACGTGTTTGCCGGCGATGGGGACCTCGTAGCGGCGCAACAACTCGACGATGCCGCGGGGCGTGCAGGGCAGCGGGGCCGGCTCATTGAGGACCAGCCGGCCAAGACTCATCGGGTGCAGGCCATCGGCGTCTTTGGCAGGATCGATGGCTGCCAGGGCCGCTCCCTGGTCCAGTCCCGCAGGCAACGGCAGCTGGACGATGTAGCCGGTGCAGGCGGGGTCCTCGTTCAGGTTCTTCAGCGCCGCCTCGACCTCGTCCTGGGTCGCCGTGGACGGCAGGTCGACGCGGATGGAGTTGATCCCGACCTCCGCGCAGTCCCGGTGCTTGCCGGCCACGTAGGCCTGGCTGCCCGGATCGTCCCCCACGAGTACCGTGCCGAGTCCCGGCGTGACCCCCTGCGCCTTGAGTTCAGCAACCCGTTGGGCCAGTTCGGCGCGGATGTCGGCTGCGGTCTGTTTGCCGTCGAGGATCGTGGCTGCCATGCACCCGATTCTTCCATCGTGTGCCGTCGACCCCGATCGCACCTCCACGAGTGTTGCGCGGTTGCTGTTTTCACGGCGTGGAATCGGCAACGACGCAGCATTCGCGCACGAAGGCCAGCAACGACGCAGCACTCGCTGCGTCAGTGGAAGAAGTGGCGCACCCCGGTGAAGTACATCGTGGCTCCGGCCGCCCGCGCGGCGGCGATCACTTCTTCGTCCCGAACCGAACCACCAGGCTGAACCACGGCCCGGACGCCTGCGGCGAGAAGCACCTCGAGGCCGTCGGGGAACGGGAAGAAGGCATCAGAGGCGGCCACGGCTGCAGCAGCACGTTCTTCCCCCGCGCGCGCCACCGCCAATCGGGCGGAGTCGACGCGGTTGACCTGACCCATACCGATACCCACAGCGGCTCGCCCGTCGGCCAGGAGGATCGCGTTGCTCTTCACAGCACGGCAGGCCCGCCATGCGAACGCGAGGTCGCGCAGCGTGTGCTCGTCGGCTGGTTCGCCGCTGGCAAGGGTCCAGTTCGCGGGGTCGTCGCCCGGGGCGTCGATCCGGTCGGGGTTCTGCATCAACATCCCCCCGGAGATGAAGCGCACCTCGGCACTCGCGTGGCGCGGCGGTGCCACCAGCAGTCGGATGTTCTGCTTCTTTGTCAGCACGCTCAGGGCGTCGGGCTCGAACTCGGGGGCGATGACCACTTCCAGGAAGATCTCGGCCATGGCCTCGGCCACATCCTTGGTCACCGGGCGGTTGACAGCCACCACACCACCGAAGGCCGAAACCGGATCGGTGTCGAACGCCGCGCGGTAGGCCGACAGGACATCGTCGCCTTCGGCGATCCCGCACGGGTTGGCGTGCTTGATGATGGCCGCGGCAGGCGCTTCGAAGTCCCAGGCGGTGCGGTAGGCGGCGTCACCATCGACGTAGTTGTTGTAGGACATCTGCTTGCCGTGCAGTTGTTCGGCATGGGCCAGACCGCTGCCGTGTTCGTTGATGTACAGCGCGGCACCCTGGTGTGGGTTCTCGCCGTAGCGCAGCACCTCCGCCCGCTGCCACGTGGCCGCCACCCAGCCCGGGAAGGTCTCGTCGGCCTCCACAGAGCCGAGCCAGGACGCGACCGCCACGTCGTAGTCGGCGGTGTGACGGAAGGCCTTGACCGCAAGTTCGCGCCGCTGCTGCTCGGTGAAGCCCTCACCCGCCTCCACAACAGCCACCACCTGCGGGTAGTCCTTCGGGCTCACCACGACGGCGGTGTTCGCATGGTTCTTGGCCGCGGCACGGACCATGGCCGGCCCCCCGATGTCGATCTGCTCGATGCAGTCGTCGAGGCCGGCGCCACTGGCGACCGTCTCGGTGAACGGGTACAGGTTCGCCACCACGAGGTCCACCCCGACGATGTCGTGCTCGTCGAGGGTGCGCTGGTGCTCAGGCTTGCGTCGATCGGCGAGGATTCCGCCGTGGATGCGCGGGTGCAGTGTCTTCACACGACCATCGAGGATCTCGGGAAACCCGGTGACGTCGGCGACCTGGGTCACGGGCACGCCCGCGGCGGCGATGGTGGCTGCCGTCGAGCCGGTGGAGACGATCTCGACCCCGGCCTTGTGCAGTGCCGCAGCGAGTTCCTCCACGCCTGTCTTGTCGTAGACCGAGATGAGTGCCCGGCGCATCGTCATAACTCCACCTTCCGTCCGTTCACTGTGCAGCCGTACGCCACGAGGTGATTGACCACCTCGGGCAGCAACTGCCACTCGACCTGTTTGATCCGTTCGTGCAAGGAGTCCTCGTCGTCACCGGGCTCGACGGCCACGGTGCGCTGGGCGATGATCGGCCCGGTGTCCACGCCGCTGTCGACCAGATGCACCGTGCACCCGGTCACTTTCACGCCATAGGCCAAGGCGTCCGCAACGGCATGCGCGCCAGGGAAGGCGGGCAGAAGGGCGGGATGGCTGTTCACCACACGTTGCGGGAACCGTTCGAGGAACGTTGCGTCGAGGATCCGCATGAAGCCCGCTGAAACCACCCAGTCCACGGTGAAGTCGGCGAGCAGATCTGCGAGGGCGGCGCTCCAAGCGGTGCGGTCCGGATAGTCACCAGGGCGTGCCACCAAGGTCGGGATCCCGGCATCTGAGGCGCGTTGCAGACCGGCGGCCGGACGATCTGAGCCCACGACGGCGATCTCGTACTCACGGCGGGGATCGTCGATGAGTGATTGCAGCAGGGTGCCGGTACCGGAGATCAGGACGGCGACACGAGGCACGTTCTCGATCCTAGAGTGCCCGCAGCAAGGCGAAGACCCCCGGATCAGGCAGACACGTCTTCGGTGTCCTCGGTGTCGCTGACCTGCGTCAGATCGATCACGTGCCGGTTGCGCCACCAGCGCAGCGCCCATGTCGCCAGGTACTCGAGCAACACACCGACCACCACAGCGCCGATCAGGATCGCGATCACGATGGGCGGCGGCCCCACGGATGCCAGGCGACCCTCGCCCAACTGTCCGACGCTGACTGCCCACCACAGGTCCACGGCGATCAACACGAACGCCACAGCTGCCGTCCGAGCGATCAACCACCCTCGGATCGAGGATGCGGGGCCTGCCAGCCGGGACAGGACGACACCGGCGGTGACCGGCACGACAACGCCGATCAACCACCACACCTGTGGCGTGGTGGGCAGCAGGTTGAGCCCGATCAGCTCGATTCGTTCGGCGAACGGGGACGCCGGAGTCACGGTCACCCCGGCCACCTCCACCCCCGCACCCGTGGCGTAGGACAAGGCCCACATCAGCGAGGTCGGCAGGTAGCCCAACCATCCGATGAACAACGCGATGCCGCCCACGAGGCCCGGGTCGATGACCTGTAGCGCCGCGCCTACTGCTGAATGCCCCGCGAGGAGCGCAGCGACGAGCAGCACAGCCGCCCCAGCCGTGAGGACAGCAATGGCGGCCACAGCCGGTCGCGCCAGCGCCCAGAGTTTTGCCAAGAGCTCGGGAGCCAGTTTCGCCCGCCAGACGATCGCAGCCGCGCTGACCACGAACGCCACTGCACCTGTGTGCAGTACGGCACGCACCGGCATGGCGGAGGCCCCGGCCATTGTCCCGTAGAGGGCAGCGAGCAAGCCGATGACGGCGTACGTCCCCGCCAGGCTGGCCGACGCCACCAGGAGGGTCCGCGGATGGGCGATCGCAGCACGGTGGGCGACCCACCTCCCAGCGGCCCACAGCGTGACCCCGGGGAAGACGAGCCAGCCCCATGGCAGCAGCGACCAGACTCCGGCCCCGACCGCGAACGGCGTGCCGTGTGCCACGAGCCATATGTCCGAACCCACCCGCATCGCGGTGTCGGAGGCGGACTCCCCCGCCGCGAAGATCCAGACGAGCAGGGTCAGCACCACGGTGATGACCAGCCCGGTCAATGCCGCCCACAGCCCCGCGGCCACACCGGCAATCGGCGCCGGAAGCGGCCCTGAGCGCCAGAACGAGGTCACCGCACTCGTCGGCGAGGCCCAGCCGGCGCGTGTGGCCTTGATCCTGTCTGCTTCCCGGCCCCCCGCACTGCGATTGACCGGACGCGATCGGGTGGTCCGGCCCCTGTTGGCAGGACCCTGCGATGCGCGACTCACTGGACTAGGTTCGCATCCATTCCGCGTCTACCGGGGACATACACGCCGATTCATCACGGTGCGTCGAGCTGCACCGCGCTGACTACCGCAACTGCTGTGAAGTTGGGGCGACACGCCAGCGTGTCATCCCAACTTCACGACAACTGTGCGGTGGTGGAGGGCTACAGCCCCGCGACGATCTCGTGCACGAGGCGGGCGGCCTGGGCGGGAGTCTTCCCGACCCGGACTCCTGCGGCCTCGAGCGCCTCGGCCTTGGCCGCAGCGGTACCCGACGAGCCGGAGACGATGGCCCCGGCGTGGCCCATGGTCTTGCCTTCGGGAGCGGTGAAGCCCGCGACGTAGCCGACCACAGGCTTGGTGACGTTGTCCTTGATGAATGCCGCGGCGCGCTCCTCGGCGTCGCCACCGATCTCACCGATCATGATGATGACCTCGGTGTCGGGGTCCTCCTCGAACGCTGCGAGGCAGTCGATGTGGGTGGTACCGATCACCGGGTCGCCGCCGATGCCGACACACGTGGTGAAGCCGATGTCGCGGCATTCGAACATCATCTGGTAGGTCAACGTCCCGGACTTCGACACCAGCCCGATCTTGCCGGGCTTGGTGATGTCTGCGGGGATGATGCCTGCGTTGGACTTGCCTGGGCTGATCAGTCCGGGGCAGTTGGGGCCGATGACCCGGGTGGTCCCGGCGTTCTGCGCGTAGGTGAAGAAGTTCGCGGTGTCGTGCACCGGCACGCCTTCCGTGATGACCACGGCCAGCGGGACCTGTGCATCCACAACCTCTTCGACGGCACCCTTGGTGAACTTCGGCGGTACGAACACCACGGAGACGTTGGCCCCGGTCGCGTCGACGGCCTCTTGCACGGAGTTGAACACCGGGATGGCGGTTCCGTCGGCGTCGACGGTCTGGCCGCCCTTACCGGGGGTCACACCGGCGACGATGTTGGAGCCACCGGCCACCATGCGGCGGGTGTGCTTGCCACCCTCGGAACCGGTGATGCCCTGCACCAGGATGCGGGAGTTCTCGTCAAGGTAGATCGCCATGTCTGTTGTCCTCCCTCAGCGCGCAGCCAGCTCGGCGACGCGGGCCGCAGCCTCGTCCATCGTGTCCACCAGTTCGATCACGTCGTGCTCGGCCTCGTCGAGGATCCGGCGGCCTTCGGCGGCGTTGTTCCCGTCGAGGCGGCACACGATGGGCTTGTCGACGACGTCCCCGCGCTCGGCGAGCATCTCCATGGCCTGCACGATGCCGTTGGCGACCGCGTCACAGGCGGTGATGCCCCCGAAGACGTTCACGAACACGCTCTTCACCTCGGGGTCGCCGAGGATGATCTCGAGACCGTCGGCCATCACTTGGGCGGAGGCGCCGCCCCCGATGTCGAGGAAGTTCGCCGGCTTCACGCCGCCGAACTCCTCGCCGGCGTAGGCGACCACATCCAGGGTGCTCATCACGAGACCGGCACCGTTACCGATGATGCCGACCTCGCCGGAGAGCTTGACGTAGTTCAAGCCCTTCTCCTTGGCCTTGACCTCGAGCGGGTCGGTGGCGGCGATGTCCACGAGTTCTTCGTGGTCGGGGTGCCGGAAGTCGGCGTTGTCGTCGAGAGTGACCTTGCCGTCGAGTGCGAGGACCTCACCATCCGGGGTCTTCACCAGCGGGTTCACCTCGACGAGCGAGCAGTCCTCCGCGACGAACATCTTGTAGAGCGCGTCCATGGGCGGGATCGACGCGACGTTGCCCGCGCCGAGCACCACCACGCGCTGCGGCGTCCAGATGATGCGGTCGCCGCGCACCGCGACCGCCTGCGCCTGCCCCGCCAGCTCGAGGGGCTCGAGACGGCGTGGCTCGGCTACCCGCTCGTGATCGAGCCCGACGCCGGCTTCGAACGCCCCGACATGCAGCTGTTCCTCGACGAGCGCGGCATCGACTACCGAGCCCCGGCCGATGCGCGGGCGACCGGCCTGCCGGGCGGCTCGATCGACGCCATCACCTCGACGAACACCCTCGAGCACATCCCGCCCGACGAGATCCGGGCCATCTACCGGGAGCTGCGTCGGATCGCTGCTCCCGACGCCGTGATCAGCTTCCAGATCGACTACCAGGACCACTACTCGTACTTCGATCCGAGCATCGGCGTGTACAACTTCCTCGCCTTCGACGACGAGACGGCCGCGAAGGTCGCCCCCGTCTTCGTGAAGCTCTACAACGTCTACACCGGCGCGCCGGCGGGCA
>CALFYG010000138.1 GCA_937952095.1 uncultured Micrococcales bacterium
GAGTTCAGACGTGTGCTCTTCCGATCTCTCCTTCCCGGCACGGCGGCCGCCGCCCTGGACAGGGCATCGTTGACGTCGCTGTACACCGCGTTCCACTCGGTGTCGCGCGCTGTCGGCGGTCCGGACCAGAAGACCCGCTGCACCCCTTCTTGCATCATCGCCCTCATCACCACTCGGGCCCGGCGCTCGTACTCCGCCTCCCAGGCCGCCGTTCCGGGAACCAGGACCTTCCCTCCGAGGGTCATCTGGTTGCGCTCGTTGCCGCCCACGAGCATCACCACGACGTCCGGCTGCTCCTCGCGGATCGCCGCGCGTGCGCCTGCTTCCCAGTTGTAGAAGGCGGGGTTGGTCAGACCGGTACCGTTGCGCCACACCGACTTCAGGTCGACCACCTTGGACTCGGCGAGCTGGGCTGTCATCTGCTGACCGACGAAGGTCGACAGCGAGTCACCCAGGACGAGGACCTGCAACGGGTCGGCGGCAGTGGGCTGCGTGATCGCCGGGGCGGTTGCCACCGGGGCAGGTTCCGGCGCGGGTGCATCGCTGGCCAGCCCCGCCCCGTCCGCCTCGTCGGTGGACTGGCCGAGTGCGGAGGCCAGCGCCTGCTGCGGGCGGTCCAGACCGATCCACCCGGCCACCGCATCGATCGGCGTGGCCAGACCGATCATGACCGTCTTGAGCACCCCGGGGCGCATTCCGTTGGCGTCGCGCAGGAAGCCGCCGGAGTTGAACACCACAGCCATCACCAGCGCGATCACGACGACCAGCCAGATGTGGCCGGCAGGCATGCGCCGGCCCTCGAAGCCATGCATCGCGGGGTGGTAGCTGTCCGTGCGATTGCGCTTTGGGGGCGCCTTCGCCTCCGGCGGGCTGTGGACGGTATCTGTCATCGAAACGCCTCAGAACTGGAAGTAGATGAACGGAGCGACGCCCTGCTGACCCACCAGGGTGTCGATGACGACCAGGAACACCCCGAACAGCACGCCCTGCGCCCAGAAGGGCAGGCGGCTGAAGAGCACCGCTAGGCGGTCCCACACCCGCGGCGGGGTGACCTGGGTGCTGAAGGCCACGAGCAGAACGACCAGGACAGCCGGCGTCACGAGAGTGGCCGCGGTGGTCCAGCCGACCACCAGTCGCGAGAGGACCGTGAATGCGGTCGACACGTCGGGCGACCGGAAGAACACCCATGCGAAACACACGAAGGCGAACGTCGCCAGCCACAGCACGGCCTTCGGGTATTGGCGCGTCACGACGGCGTCGAGGCGGGTGACGGGCTTGACCATCACCATCGTCCGGGTGACATCGGCGCCCGCAGGTGACGGCTCCTCGCGCAGGTCGACCGCGGGCTCGGAGCGCAGCGCCGCGGCCCGCTGCCGCACCCACCGCTCGAACGCCAGGCCGGACCCGTGCAGCGCTCCCCAGATCACGAAGGTCAGCGCGGCGCCGTGCCACAGCCCGCCGAGGATCATGGTGAGCATCAGGTTGATGTAGGTGCGCCGAGGACCCTTCCGACTGCCGCCGAGCGGGATGTAGAGATAGTCGCGCAGCCACCGCGAAAGGGTCATGTGCCAGCGGTGCCAGAACTCCTGCAGGCTCAGGGCCCGATACGGCTGATCGAAGTTCTGCGGGAACCAGAAGCCCAGCAACATGGCCAAGCCGATGGCGATGTCGGTGTAGCCGGAGAAGTCGCAGTAGATCTGGGCGGCGTACCCGAGGATCGCCATTCCGGTGTCGACGGCACCGAACGCCTGCGGGCTGCCGAACACCGGATCCACGAGGTTGACCGCGAGGAAGTCGGCGAGCACGACCTTCTTGAACAGGCCACCGGCGATCAGGAACAGGGCCGGTGCCGCCGGGATGTTGCGCGGGCTGCGGGGGGTGGCCAACTGCGGGATGAACTCGGTGGCGCGCACGATCGGTCCGGCAACCAGGTGCGGGAAGAACGACAGGTACACCGCCGTGTCGATCGGTGTGGCCAGTGGCGCCCGACCCCGGTACACATCGACCACATAACTGATCGCCTGGAAGGTGAAGAAGGAGATGCCCACGGGCAGCGCGAGCTCGAGCACCTGTTGCTCGCCCTCGAACCCGAACGCCCCCACCAGCGAGGTGACACTGTCGACGAAGAAGCCGAGGTACTTGAACACGCCCAACAGCGCCAAGTTGCCCACCAGAGCGGTGATCAGAACCGCCTTGCGTCCCTGCCCCCGGTCCATCCGGCTGATCAGCGTGGCCGCGGCCTGATTACCGATGATGGAGGCGAGCAGCAGGAACACCCAGCGCCAGTCTGCGGCCGCATAGAAGGCCAGCGACGCAGCGAAGATGAACGGCTTCCAGTATTTGGGCGTGGGCATGAGCAACCACGACGCGAGCAGCACCGCGACGAAGAACGCCGCGAACTCGATCGTTGGGAAGACCACGCGTTACCCCTCGGTCCAGCAAACATAGGGGTCACGCGATGGGGAAGAAGTCGCGTGACTTACCGCGAGGCTAACCCGGGATCCCGCCGATCCCCCGCAGGCGCGACGGCGGGTCGCGGGTCTGGTAGGGACTGCGGCGCCGGGGCGCTTGTTCATCCGTGAGCGTTCGTCAGGTCCGTGAGCGTTTCGGCGCCTCCGAAGTGCTCCCAGACCTGCCAACTGCTCCCGGATGTCGTGGGGCGAGGCACGACCGCACACACAGAAGTCCCGCCGCCCGGGATGCGGTGGGCGGCGGGACTTCTGCGATCGGGCTCAGCCCTTGCGCTTGGAGATCTCGTCGGTCAGCTGCGGCACGACCTGGAACAGGTCGCCCACGACGCCGTAGTCGGCGAGCTCGAAGATCGGGGCCTCGGGGTCCTTGTTGACGACGATGATCGTCTTCGAGGTCTGCATGCCGGCGCGGTGCTGGATCGCCCCGGAGATGCCGTTGGCGATGTACAGCTGCGGGGACACGGTCTTGCCGGTCTGGCCCACCTGGTACTGGTGGGGGTACCAGCCGGCGTCAGTGGCGGCACGCGAGGCGCCGACCGCGGCACCGAGCGAGTCGGCGAGCTTCTCGATGACCTCGAAGCCCTCCGCACCGCCGACACCGCGACCACCGGACACCACGATCGCGGCTTCGGTGAGCTCGGGGCGTGCGCCCTTCTCCTCCTCGACGCGGTCCACGATCTTCGCAGCGGTGGCTGCGGCGCTGAGCGCCACGGTCACGTCGCTGCGTGCACCGGCCGCCGGAGCCGCCTCCGGGGGCGTCGAGTTCGGCCGCACCGTGATGATCGGGGTTCCCTGCGTCACCTTGGACTGCACGATGGTGGAACCACCGAAGATCGACTGGGTGGCGACGAGGTCGGCGCTGACGCCCACCGCGTCCGTGATCACACCGCTGTTCGTCTTGATCGCAAGACGACCCGCGATCTCCTTGCCCTCGGCGTTGGAGGTGATGAGTACGGCCGCCGGCGACTTCTCGGCGACCAACTGCGCGAGCAGTTCGGCCTTCGGAGCGACCACGTGCGCGGTCAACTCGTCGGCATCGGCGACGTAGATGGTCGCCGCACCGTACTCGGCCAGAGTGGCCGCCGCACTGTCGATACCGCCACCGATGAACACCGCCGAGGGCTCACCCAGCGAGCGGGCCAGCGTCAGCAGTTCGAGGGTGGTCTTCTTCACCGAGCCGTCGACGTGGTCGACGAGTACCAGGATCTCAGCCATTGTTGTTCGTTCTCCCTAGATGAACTTCTGCTCGGACAGGTAGTCGGCGATCTTCGTGCCACCGTCGCCCTCGTCGGTGACGACGGTGCCGGCGGCGCGGGCGGGCGCGTCGGCGAACTCAGCGACGGCGCTCCAGGCCGCACCGAGGCCCACAGTGGCGGGCTCGATGCCGGCGTCGGCCAGCGAGATGGTCTCGACCGGCTTCTTCTTCGCGGCCATGATGCCCTTGAAGGAGGGGTAACGCGGCTCGTTGATCTTCTCCACCACGGAGATGACCGCAGGGGTGCTGGCCTCGACGACGTCGTAGCCGTAGTCGGTGAGGCGGTGGGCCTTCACGGTGCCGTCACCGGGGGCCTCCACCTTGTTTGCGAAGGTCAACTGCGGCAGCCCGAGTCGCTCAGCCACCATCGCCGGGACGACGCTCATCCGCGCGTCGGTGGACTCCGAACCGAAG
>CALFYG010000139.1 GCA_937952095.1 uncultured Micrococcales bacterium
CCTCAAAACCGACCTGTTCGTGGCACTCGCGGCGCAAGGCCTGCAGCAACGTGACACTCCCGGAAGGACGTCCGACAACTCGGACCCGGTGCCCTACCCCAACCCCAGCACCCCGGGGTTCATCAACCCGTCGGGATCCACGTGGGCCTTGATCGCCCGCAGCAGATCCACCCCGGACTCCCCCACCTCGCCGGCCATCCACGGCGCGTGGTCGCGGCCCACCGAGTGGTGGTGGGTAATCGTCGCGTCGGTGTCCACCAGCGCCTGGGTCGCCGCCGCCTTGGCGGCCTGCCACTGCGCCACCGGGTCGTCGGCCAGCGGCGTGATCACGGTGAAGTACAGACTCGCCCCGGTGGGGTAGATGTGCGAAAGGTGCGTCCCGATCAAAGGCTCACCCAGCGCATCCCGCAACCCCGCATGCACGGCGTCGTAGGTGGCGTCGAGTTGCGACCACTCGTTGGCAGTCTCCAGCGTCTCCACGAGGTACCCCGCGTCGAGCAGGTCGTCGCGCAAGTAGGGCGCAGCGAAGCGGTTCTTCTCCCACGACCGGCCCACCGTGGCCGGCAGGCGCACCGCCCCGAACTCCTTGAACACGCGGTACGCGTGCGCCCGGCGGACAGCGACAACCTCCTCCGGCCCCTCCCACCCGACGATCGCCAGACACCCACCGGCGACCTTGCGCAGCGCGGTGTACCGGTCGAACGCCTGCTTCTTCACCCCGGACAACCCGCTCATCGCGAGGTTGACCGCACTCTCCTCTGCGTCGGACAGCCGCATCATGTCCGCCGGCACGCGCTCGAGGGCCAATTGCCTGAAGGCGCGCTTACCCGCGGCGAAACTCGGGAACAACAACCCCTCGTAGACCTTCTTCTCCGGCAGCGGACGCACCCGAAGTCCGATCTCGGTGATGACCCCGTAGGCGCCCTCGCTGCCGAGGAACACCTGCCGCAGATCCGGTCCCGCGGCGGTCCCCGGCGCCTTGCCCAACGCGTAGTCGGCCGCCGGCGCCGCGACCCGCAGACTCGTCACGGTGGCGTCGGCGCGACCGAACCCGGTCGACGTCTGTCCCGCCGAGCGCGTGGCCACATAGCCGCCGACCGTCGCACGCTCCCAGGACTGCGGGATGTGCCCCCACGTGAAGCCGCGGGCCTCGAGCCACCGCTCCAGTTCCGGACCGCCTATCCCCGGTTGCACACGCACCTCGCCGGTCTCGGTGTCCAGGTCCAGCACGGAGTTCATCTCCCAGAAAGCCACCCCGACCGTCTGCCGCTCGGTGACGTCGACCCCGTCGACGACACTGGTCCCGCCGCCGAAGGGAACCACCGCCCACTGCTTCTCCCTGGCGGCGTCGAGGATGCGGCGCACATCGTCGTGGGTACGCGGCAGCAGCACCACATCGACCGCCGGCAGCGCCGAGTCGGGCCAGCGTCGGTGACACAGGTCGATGAAGGAGAACCCCCCGGAGCACCGGAGGCGGACCATGTCGTCGTACTCGTAGGCACATCCCAGGCCGGCGATCTCTTCTGCTGCGATCCGGCTCGGGCGCACGTCCACGGCCGCCAGGTCCAGTGCGGGCCGCGGTTGCGCCGCGCCCATGCCACGGTCGGCGAGGAACTCCTGCAGGGTGACGGGCACCCCGTGGCCCCCGCCGCCCCACCGCTGCACGACCTCTGTGGACACGACCATGGCTTCCTCCGGTGAACACTCAGCAACTGCTTCGTACCTCGTCAAGTGTTACACTAACACGCATGGTGTCACAGCCGATCACTGATGAAGTGAGCAACCGCCTGCTGGACTCCGCGGCCACACTGATCGTCAAAGGTGGCCCGAGCGCGTTGACCGTGTCCGCCATCGCGGACGGCGCGGGGGTCTCCCGGATGACGGTCTACCGGAAGTTCCCCGACAAGCACGCCATCCTCGCCGCCCTGTTCAACCGCGAGTTCGGCGCGATCGTCGCCCAGACCAGCGCCATCGATGCGCCGACGCAGCGCGACCGCATCGTCGAGGCCATCGCGGGCTCGGTGACGGGGATCAACGAGCACCCGCTGATGCAGGCCGTGCTGCGTCACGAACCCGAGGAACTCACCGAGTGGATCACGGGCCGGCTCGGAGGCACCCAACGTATGGCGCGCACCGTCCTGCGCGACCTGATCGTGCAGGGCCAACCCGGCACCGGGGACGGCAGCATCCGCACAGGCAATCCGGACCAAATGTCGTTGACCCTCGTCCTGGTCGCCCAGACATTCGTCTTCGCCCACCGCATCGGTGGGAACGAATCAGAGCTCCGACTGCTCGTGAAGGGATACCTCTCGTGATCCGCCCCGCCGAACCCCGCAGCCTGCTGAACGCCGAACGCCGCAGCACCGAACTGAAGGAACTCCGAGACAGCGGGCACACGCAGGTGCTGGTGGTGGGTGGCGGGATCACCGGGGTGGGCGTCGCGCTCGACGCCGCCAGCCGCGGCCTCGACGTGACCCTGGTGGAACGGCACGACCTCGCCCACGGCACCAGCCGCTGGAGCAGCAAGCTCATCCACGGCGGGCTGCGCTACCTGGCCTCCGGCCACATCGACGTCGCCATGGAGAGCGCCAAGGAGCGCCACCTGCTGATGACGACGATCGCACCGCATCTCGTGCGCGCCATCCCGACCTTGATCCCCAACTACGGCGGCAAGGACCCGTTGATCAGTTACGCGGGCCTGGTCGCAGGCGACGGACTGCGGGCCATGGCGGGGACCAAGCGCGGCACCCTGCCCCGCGCGCGCTTCGTCAACGCGGCGACGGCCCTGAACATGGCACCGGCGCTGCGCACCGACGGCCTGAAGGGCGCCATCGTCGGATGGGACGGGCAGGTGGAGGACGACGCGCGCCTGGTGGTCGCGGTGGCCCGTACCGCGGCCGCGTACGGCGCCCGGATCCTCACCCACGTGGACGCGGTGTCGGTCGGGGAGGGCCGCGCGACCCTGCGCGACGAGGACGGCGAGTTCACGATCGACTGCGACCACATCATCACCTGCACTCTGCAGACCTTCCCCGAGGTCATGAAGCTCATCGAGGACACCGAGGATGAGTGGGCCGAAGGCGAGGGACCCGGGGCCAGGATGCGGGGCCGGTCGGGGTCAGAGGCGGGCGGCGCGGATCAGGTCGTAGGTGGGGACGGGGATGCGCTCCCAGGAGGCGTTTGCGGGCAGGCTGGCGAGGGCGTCGCGCAGGGCCGGCGTGCGCTGGGCCGCGGTGCGGTTGAAGAAGTCCCGGGTGGTGTCGGTGAAGGCGACCGGGAAGCGGTAGGCCTCGATGGCCGCCAGGGCGTGGACGAGATCATAGATCGCGTTGTCGGGCCGCGGGCGCGAGGAGTGGCCGCCGGGATTGGTGACTTCGAGGGTGAAGTCGGCATAGGTCTTCTCGCCCGCCTGCAGCAGATACATGGCTGGCTGGCCCTGTTCATCGAGCAGGCCGCCACCGCCATCGCCGTTGATGAACATTTCGGCATTGCGCCATGTCTTCGCCGCCGCTGCGGCAGTGCGCATATGCGTTTCCTCGTCCCCGGTCAGCAGCATGACCAGATCCTGCCTGGGCACGTAATTCTCGCGCTTCAGCTTCGCCATGGTCGCGACGATCAGCGAGACGTCATATTTATTGTCTTCCGATCCGCGCCCGAAGATGTAGCCGCCTTCCTCAACCGGGGTGAACGGGTCGCGCGTCCAATCCTCCGCCTTG
>CALFYG010000140.1 GCA_937952095.1 uncultured Micrococcales bacterium
CATCGGTGACCAGCCGAACCTTGCGTCACTACGACAGCATCGGCCTGCTGCCGGCCCGCCGGGACCGCAACGGATACCGGGCGTACGAGCAGAACGATCTCGTGCGCCTACAACGGATCCTGATGTTGCGCGATCTCGGACTCGGACTGCCTGAGATCGCGCGGGTGCTCGCCGGCCAGACCGACGATGCCTCGGCCCTGCGCCAGCACGTGCAGTACCTGCAAACCGAACGCGAGCGGATCGACCGGCAGATCCACAGCGTGCAACGGACTCTGGAAGCGATCCGGATGGAGAAGAAGATGACAACGCACGACATGTTCGACGGGTTCGACCACACGCAGTACAAGGAGGAGGTCGAACAGCGCTGGGGCGAGCAGGCCTACGCGGACTCCGAGCGCTGGTGGCGGGGTCTCGGCGACGACGGCCAGCGTGAGTTCAAGGACGAGGCCGCAGCCATCGCCGCGGCCTGGGAGGAGCTGCGGGAGCAGAGCGTGGACCCCGACGACCCGCGCGCCCAGGACCTCGCGGCACGCCATGTCGGTTGGATCCAGGCGGGATGGGGCGGGCGGCGGCCCAGCGCCGAGGCGATCACGGGCCTGGCGCAGATGTACGTGGCCGATGAGAGGTTCGCAGCCAACTACGGCGGCGTGGAGGGGGCCGGGTACGTGCGTGACGCCTTGGTCCTCTTCGCCCAGTCGATGTAGGGCCGCAACACGCCGGATACGCTGCCAATGCAGGCACGTCGAACCGGGGTGGGTGACGCTAGAAACGTGGAACGGACCAGCACGATCCGGGCTGCCCAGCGGCCGGGTCTGACGACAGGGCGCCTCACGGTGGTGGTGATCATCGCCGCGGCCCTGCTGCTCACGCTGGCGCTGCCCTTGCGCGAGTTCCTCAATCAGCGTTCCATGATCGCCGAACTCGAGGCGACGACCGCCGCGCAGCGCGAACGTGTCGAGGCGCTACAGGCGGAGGCGGACAAGTGGGCCGATGATGCCTACGTCGTCGCGCAGGCACGTGAGCGTTTCCATCTGCAGTACCCGGGGGAGACCGGCTACGTCGTGACGGACCCGCCGGTGACCGACCCGCAGGCCGCGCCGTTGGCCAACGACGTCGAGGATGACTCCGCCTGGTACGAGCGTGCACTGCGCAGTGTGCAGCAGTCGCAGCAGCAGCCCGACGAGTCAGTTGTCGTCGTGCGTCCTGATGCCCCCCGCTGAGCGCGTGGGCGCCGCCGACGAAGCCGCGGTGAGCGCCCAGTTGGGGCGTCCCGCCCGGGATCTGGTCGCCGTGGCGTCGCGATGTCCCTGTGGCTTGCCTGACGTCGTGTCGACCGCGCCGCGACTGGCGGACGGCACTCCGTTCCCCACGTTCTTCTACGTCACCTGTCCGCGCCTCAACTCGGCGATCTCGACGCTGGAGTCGGAGGGGCTGATGGCACTCATGCAGGAGCGTCTTGCGCACGAGCCCGACACCGCGCAGGCCTACCGGCGGGCACACGAGGCGTACCTGCGTGCCCGGCAGGCGCATGGGCAGGTCCCGGAGATCGACGGGATCTCGGCCGGGGGCATGCCGGACCGGGTCAAGTGCCTGCACGTGCTGGTCGGTCAGTCCCTGGCCATGGGCCCGGGTGTGAATCCCTTCGGTGATGAGGCGTTGGCAGAGCTGGCTCGCCGCGGGGTGCTCGACCGGCGACGGACGTGTGTGGAGGTGTCATGAGGGTCGCGGCCATCGATTGCGGGACCAATTCGATCCGGCTGCTCATCGCCGACGTCGACGGCAGTGGTCTCACCGACGTGGTGCGGGTCATGAAGGTGGTGCGACTCGGCGAGGGGGTCGATGTCAGCGGGTCGCTGTCGTCTGCGGCGATCGAACGCACCTGGGATGCGGTGTCCGACTACGCCGCGCAGATCCGTGCCGCGGGTGCCCAGGCCGTGCGGATGGTCGCCACCTCCGCGTCCCGCGACGCTGACAATGCGGACACTTTCGTCGACGGCGTCGTGGCGCGACTGGGAGTGGTACCCGAGGTGATCTCGGGGGATGAGGAAGCGGCGCTGAGCTTTGCCGGTGCTGTCTCCGTGCTCGACGTCCCTGGTCGGGTCGCCGTGGTGGATATCGGGGGAGGCTCCACCGAGTTCGTCGTGGGTGACTCCCGCGTGGGTGCGAGTGTGAGCGAGAACGTGGGGTGCGTGCGGATGACGGAGCGCCACCTGTGTACCGACCCACCTACACCGGCGGAGATCGCGGCCGCCACTGCAGATATCGACGCCGCGGTGTGGCATGCGATGGCAGCGACCGGCTTCGAGGACGCGGACCGCATCGTGGGCCTCGCCGGGTCCGTGACGACGGTGGCGGCGTTGGCGATGGGGCTGCCGGAGTACGACTCGGCCCGTATCCACGGGTCGCGGATCTCCGCCCGGGAGGTCCATGAGGTGACGGCGCAGATGCTGGCGGCCACCCGGACGCAGCGGGCCGCGGAACCGGTCATGCACCCGGGCAGGGTGGATGTCATCGGCGGCGGGGCCCTCGTGCTCGACCGCATCCTCACCCTCGGCGGATTCGACGAGGTCATCGTCAGTGAGCACGACATCCTCGACGGGATCGCGCTGAGCCTCGCTGCACGCGCACAGTAGGGTTCTGAGCCATGGCACTGCTGGCAATCACCGTCCTCGGCCACGACCGTCCCGGAATCATCGCGGATGTGACCACCGCGCTCGCCCAGCGGGATGCCAATGTCGAGGACTCGTCCATGACGTTGCTGCGGGGGCACTTCGCGTGGACCCTGATCGTCGGAACGGAGGCGTCGGTCGAGCAGGTCGCTTCTGACCTGGCCTTCCTGTCCTCCGACGACCTGGTGGTCAGTGTCCTGCCGGTGACCGACGAGCAGGAGGAGGCCGCAGGTCCAGGCTCGTCATTCATCGTCAGTGTGCACGGCGCCGACCGGGTCGGGATCGTGGCGGCCATCACCGGAGCCATCGCCTCCTACGGCGGAAACGTCACCGACCTGCAGACCCGCCTCGGCGGCGGTCTGTACGTCGTCGTGGCGGAGGTGGACTTCGCCGAGCCCATGGACACCGACGTGCTGGCCGGCCGGCTGCGGGCCGTGGGCCAGACCGTCGGCGTTGACGTGGCTGTGCAGGCCGCCGACCAGGACGTGCTGTGACCTCTTTGCAGGTCGAGCTGCCGGCGGGAGTTGTGCGGCAGGTGGTGACCGCCCCGGCCGCGGTGCTGTCGGCGCCCTGCGAGCAGGTCGACCCGACCGATGCCGAGGTGGTCCAACTCGCCGCGGACCTGCTGGCCACCATGGACGTCTCGCCCGGGTGTGTCGGCCTGGCGGCCAACCAGGTGGGGGTGCCGTGGCGGGTCTTCTGCCTGGATGTCAGTGCGCATCCCAAGACCAGGACGTGCCATGGGCGGTTCGTCATGGTGAACCCGCAGATCCTGCAGGCCTCGCGCAACGAGAAGGCACGGGAGGGCTGTATGTCGGTCCCGGACTTCACCGGTGATGTGAAGCGTGCCACCAGGGTCGTCGTCACCGGTCAGCTGCCCGGCAGCGGCGAGTCGGTGACCCTGACCACCGACGCGTTCGAAGCCCGCGCGGTCCAGCACGAGGTGGATCACCTCGACGGGCTGCTGTTCATCGATCGGGTCGTCTCTGCCGCTGCGATCCACAAGCGCAAGGTCTACCTGGATTAGGCTGGTCGCGCTGCCCGGGTGGCGGAATTGGCAGACGCACTCGGCTTAAACCCGAGGGTCGCAAGACGTGCGGGTTCAAATCCCGCCCCGGGCACTGCGATCAGCCGGAGGACGACTGCCGGTCAAGGGATCCAGAACGGGCGTTACACAGTCCAATCCGCGTGAGCACGTACCCTGAAGTGATGCGTGGCACACGTCTGCTCACCGCCGCGGTGGTCTTGGGGACCGCCGGGGCGGTGCTGTCGATGCCGCCGGCCGTGGCCGCGGACGAGCCCGTTGTCGGGCTCGTGATCACCCGTGAGTCGGGCACCACCGCACGTGAGGCTGAGTCCCTCGTGGGGGATGTGGTGGGCGATGTCGAGGGTCGCACGCCTGTGGCGCCGGGTGTCACCGCGGTCGAGACCCCCGGGCTCACCACCGCGCAGGCGCAGCGGGCCATCAAGGAACTCGAGAAGCTCGACGGGATCGCCGAGGTCGGCGTGGACACCAAGGTGACGGCGGCGAGCAACGATCCGTACTTCGCGGACCAGTGGTCGCTGACGCACCCTGTCGCGGGCGCGCAGGCGGAG
>CALFYG010000141.1 GCA_937952095.1 uncultured Micrococcales bacterium
CCCCGTCGCCTGCGGCTGACATGACCGCGAAGATCAACTCGTCGTCCCAATGCGGTCTGCGCTCACTCATCGGTGCCGTCCAGCAGTTGCCGCACCTCGCGGCGGGCGGTCAGGAAACCCCGCTGCCAGTCGGTGATCTGGCCGGGCACGTAGTGGCCGGTGCGGTCCGCCCAGTCGCGCACGTTGGCGAGAGTGTTCTCGGCGTCGAACACTCTCTGCCCCAGTCCCGACAGCGCGGATCGAAGCACTCGTGCTTCCTCGTCCATGCAGCAGCGGCATGGGTGGTCGCGGGTACACCAGCGGGCCATGACAGGGTTAGCGGTTTCGATGATGCAGTCAGCGATCCCGCCGTGTGGTTCGTGCCGTTCGGGGTTGTGCAGCCCCCGCCACTCACTCATGCGTCACCGTCCAGGGCGCGGAGGACGCTGGCGGTGGCCTCAAGCCAGCCGACTGCGACATCAGGATGGTCATTGACGTGGACTGCGACATTACAGACATCCCGCACCGCCTGTACCCGCGCCCGCAGCGCCTCGACCTCGGCTTGCAGGCAGCAGTAGCAGGGCGTTTCAGGGCTGCAATACCAGCACTTCCCGCATCGGTCGCCGTAGCCGGGGGAGTAGAAGTGCCGGTCGTGATTGTGCAGCCCCATCCATTGCTTCGTCTCAGTCATCGACTCGTCCTTCCAGGTTGGCGATGCGGAACGCAAACCCCTTGATCTCGCCGCTTTCGAGGAGTTGCAGCACCATCTCCATAGCGGTGTCCCACCCATGTAGGGCAGCCATGTGCAGTTCGCCCCGAATGGGGTTGGTTGCGGCGCAGAACTCCCGCACCGCCTGTACCTGCGCCTCGGCCTTCTCTGCGCGTTCGCGCCATTCCGCTGCCGGGTCTACTCGCGTCTGCTTCGGTGGCGCATAGCCAAGGTCGCTGTCGCTGCGGTTTCCTTGTGGTGTTATCCACTTCTGACTCATGCGTCACCGTCCAGGGCGCGGGTAGTTGTCGGTCATCGGTGTTTCCTCTCGTTAGTGGGCGTAGGCCCATAGCAGTGGTCGGGTGTGGTCGTTGATCCAGCGGCGCAGTTTCGGGGCGTTGGTGTCGGGGCCGTAGGCGAGGAAGGTGCCGTCGGCGGTGTCGCAGCCGAGGGCGCGGAAGTGCCGGAAGCGGGCGCCGGAGTTGACCCGGCCGACGTGGACGCGGACGCCGTTGGACTGTGCTTCTCGGATGAGGGCTTCGGCGCCGGCGCCCATCTTCCATTCGGTGGAGCCGCCGACGAACAGCCAGTCGACGTCGTCCCACGGCACGGTCATGTTCTCCATGCCGTCCTGCCCGACGAGTGCGACGGGCCACCCGAGGGCGCGGATGTAGGACGCCATCGGTTGCAGCACGGCCAGCGTGGCGGCGCCGTCACCGACAACGTCGGGCGCGGCGACGAACAGGCATCGACTGCGGTGTCCCTCGAGTCGTTCGAGGAGCGCCAGGTATGCCTTGTGGCCGGGGTAGGTGCCGGTGTAGCACCCGTTGTCCATCGCCCACATGGCGACGCCGTCAAGGTTGTAGGCGTTCTTCGGGGTGTTGAGTAGCCCGATGGTGCCGGCGGCAAGGTCATCGCGGATGGCGTCGTTCTTCGCGCCCGACAGGTAGATCACGCGGCCACCACCTGGCGGTCACGCCACGCCAGCCCGGCGGCGACGAGCAGCGCCATGCCGGTCTTGACGATGAACTGTCCGAGGACGGCCTGCCAGGTCACGCCGAACCCTGCGATGTACAGGAACAAGACGGTGTCGACAGGGGCGCTGACGATCGACGAGACGACCACCGCACCGGGCAGCGTCCGTGGCCGCAGCGGCGTGAACACCGACCAGTCGACCAGTTCGGAGACGAGGAACGCCACACCGGATGCGACGGCGATCGCAGGGGTGGAGGTGACCGCGGAGATTAGCGCACCGGCGACGATGGCGGCGATCATCCATGCCCGCCCGACGTGCAGTTGCAGGCCGTCGCGGACGATCAGCGCGGCTCCGGCGAAGAAGGTGCCGGCTGTGACGGCCAGTCCGAGCAGGCCGAGGCTGACCAGGCCGAAGGTAGATGTGGCCCAGTTGGCGGCGACGATGACGCCGATGTAGGCGGCGGTGTAGATGTACTTACTCACGGTGTTTCCTCTCGTTGCGTTTGGCGATGATGCGGTCGTAGAGGTCTGCGGCGAACGTGGCGCCGTAGACGATGGCGGCGAAGGCGAGGGCGCGGATCATCACGCCACCTCGCACCAGTTGCAGTGGCACTTGTGTTTGCCGTCGTGTTCCTCTTCGAGGTCGCAGCGGTGCATGATGACCGGCGGCCACACGGCACGGTTCGGCGTCGACCATTCCTGGCCGCAGACGTTGCACTCGTCGTAGCCGTGGTCGAACTCCTCGGTGTCGCCGAGGACGGCGTCGAGGTTGGCGACGGCGCCGCACGCGCATGGCCTAGGCATCGGTGCCACCGCCGTCGAGGGTGCGGAGCAACTGGTACGCCAGTCGGTCACGTTCGCGTTCAGCATCATCGGCCCGTGTGCGCTCCATCTTGGCGTTACGGGCTTCTTCGTCCCGCTGGGCGATCAGGTCATCACACTCGCTG
>CALFYG010000142.1 GCA_937952095.1 uncultured Micrococcales bacterium
GGTTCTCACGCAGCAACCGGTCGGCCTCGGCACGCGAGTAGCCGCCTGACAGGGCGACTACTCGCAGGACCTTCGGGTTGGTCACGAGGTCGGCATAGAGGTTGGGCACGGTCGGCAGGGTCAACTTCAGCATGATCTGCTGGTCGTCAGGCAGGTCGGCGATACTCGCGTTCAGCGCGGCAAGCAGCAGGTCCTCAGCCCCTTCCTTGCTGGGGCTGTGGATGTCCACCTCGGGCTCGATGATCGGCACCAGTCCCGCGTCGAGGATCCGCCGGCCGAGGTCGAACTGCTGGTTCACGACCGCGTGCACGCCCACCGGATCTGCCGTCTTGATGACCGAGCGCATCTTTGTGCCGAACACACCCTTGTCGATGGCGCGCTCGAGCAGCGCGTCAAGGTCGGGCATGGGTCGCATGACCTGCACGCCGTCGGCCTCGTCGGCCAATCCCTTGTCCACCTTGAGGAACGGGACGACGTTCTTCACGTTCCACAAGTAGTCCGCGCTGCCCCGGCCCTCGATCTCGCGGTCCATCGTCTGCTCGAACAGGATGGCTCCGAGGATGCGCTCGCCGGTGAAGGCCGGGCTTGTGATGATCCTGGTTCGCATCGTGTGGATCATGTCGAACATCTGCTCCTCGCCGGAATATGCGTCCTCCGGTACGCCGTAGAGCCGCAGTGCCTTCGGGGTGCTTCCGCCGCTTTGATCCAGTGCCGCGATGAAACCGTGCCCGTTCGCCATCTTGTCGCGTTGTGGGGAATTCATGACCGCCCTCCCTGAGTCACCACCACCGTAGGCACGTGCGGCGGCCCCGGGCTAGTGCCTCACGCCGGGCAATCGGGTGAGTGCCGTGGCCATCCGCTCCAGGCCTTCCAGGAGATTCGCTTGCGACGTCGCGAAGTTGAGGCGAACGTGTCCGCTCCCGCCGGTGCCGAAGACGTGCCCGGAGCTCAGCGCGACGCGGGCCTGGTCGAGGAAGTAGCGCGCCGGGCCCTCGAGTTCCGAGACCACACCCGGTCCCGCCGAGCCCTCGTCGTGCAGGCCCAGTGCACGGCAGTCGATCCACGCCAGATACGTGCCCTGTGGCGCGCGGCACTGGAGTTCGGGCATGCGGTCGGTCAGGAAATCGATCAGCAGCGACCGGTTTTCGTCCAGGCCGCGCAGGAGTGCGTCGAGCCAGTCCCCGCCGTGGCGGAAGGCCTCGGTGTGGGCCATGACACCGAAGTGGCTGGCCCCGTGTGCAACCTCCTCGGGCATGCTGTCGAGGTCCGACTGCGCCTCCGGGCCGGCGACCGCCAGGGCGGCCTTGAGCCCGGCAAGGTTCCAGGCCTTGGACGCCGACAACACACTGAAGGCGTCCTCCGAGCCCGGGACACTGAGGTAAGGCACGAACTGCGCTCCCGGTAGTGCCAGCGGGGCGTGGATCTCGTCGACGATCACGCGGACGCCGTACGTGCGGGCAAGACCTGCCACGGCGGTCAGTTCCTCGCGGGTGTGGACCGCTCCTGTGGGATTGTGCGGGCTGCTGAGCAGATAGACCGCGCGGTTGAGGGCGCGGAAGGTGTCCTCGAGTCGGTGCAGATCGATCCGGCCTTCCTCGGTCAGAGGCGACTCGACCACGCGTCGGCCGGCGTGCGTCACGAACGCGTAGAACGGCGGGTAGACGGGGCAGTTCACCACGACCGGATCGCCGGGTTCGCTGATGAGTCGCAAGACCTCGACGATGCCCATCATCACGTCGGGCACGCTCTTCGCCGAGTCGGCCGGGAAGCCGTCCCATCCCCAACGAGCCGCCGCGAAGTCCTTGAGGGCGTGGGCGTAGGCGTGCCCGGCGGCATACCCGGTGTCGCCGATCTCGACGGCATGTCGGAGCCCCTGCGCGATCGGCTCGGCGAGCGGCACGTCCATCTCGGCGACCCACATCGGCAGGACGTCGGCGGGGTAGTAATGCCACTTGGCGCTGGTCCGTTGCCGCAGTTGCTCGATGCTGAGCTGCTCAAGGGGATTCTGCACCCGCACATTGTGCCCCGGTGCCAGACTCGGGGCATGGACATCGGCATCTACCTCGCGTACGCCCCTTGGATCCCGCTGCCGGAGCAACTGCAGTTGGCCCGTGCTGCGGACGAGCTCGGCTTCCACAGTGTCTGGGTGGCCGAGACCTGGGGGCAGGACGCGACCGTTGTTCTCGGTGCCCTCGCCGCCACGACGCAGAACGTCCGGCTCGGCGCGGCGATCTTGCAGATCCCCGCACGCCAGCCGACCACCACCGCCTCGGCGATCTCGACCATCGACCAGATCTCCGGGGGCCGGGCGATGCTGGGACTCGGCCTGTCCGGTCCACAGGTCTCGGAGGGGTGGTACGGCGTACCCTTCGTGTCGCCGCTGGGCCGCACCCGTGAGTACATCGACATCGTGCGGATGGCGTTGGCGCGGGAGAAGGTGGCCTACGAGGGCAAGCACTGGCAGTTGCCGGCCACGGAGGGCTTGGGGCTGGGCAAGCCCCTGAAGATGATCGGCCGGCCGGTGCAGGACTCGGTGCCGATCTACCTCGGCGTGATGGGGGAGAAGACCGTCAGGCAGGCCGGCCAGATCGCGGATGGTTGGCTACCGGCGTTCTACAGCCCGCAGTACGCCGACATGCTCAACGCGCCACTGCTTGCCGGGATCGAAGCCGCTGGACGTTCACGTTCCGACGTGAACATCGCGCCGAGTGTTCCCATCGCGCTGGCCGACACCGTCGAGCAGGCCCGTGACCTCTTGCGGCCGATCCTGACCTTCTACTTCGGGGCGATGGGGGCGAAGGACAAGAACTTCTACATCGAGTTGGCCACGCGGTACGGATTCGGCGACGTCGCGCTGCGATGCCAGGAGTTGTTCCTGGCCGGGGACAAGGTCGGTGCCGCGATGTCCTTGACCCCCGAGATCATCGACCTCGCCGCGATCGCCGCGACACCCGCCACGCTGGAGAACGAACTCAGCGCGTACGCCGACTGTGGTGCGGACACGCTGGTGGCGCTGCCCTTCGGGGACCGGCCGGCATTGCTCAAGGCGTTGTCGGGGTATTTGCCCGGGACATGACAACAGCGTGTGAATATCTGTTGATTCGGTCGCCAGATCTTCACACGTTGCAGACTGCCGCCGTTTCAGTGCTTAGATGAGGCGGGGGTCAAGGAGGCTGAAATGGATCGCTCCAATGCGATGGACCACGTGGTACTCGTCATCTTCGAGAACCGTTCGCTGGACAACCTGTTGGGGCATCTCTACGGCCCGGACGACGACAAGACCTTCGAAGGTGTCATCGGCAAGGATTTGAGCAACCCCGTCCCGGAGTGGGCCGAGCACCAACCAGCCGATGGGTCCGGCAAGGTCTCGGTGTTCGTCGGTACCGACATGGACGCGCCGTGCCCGGACTCCGGCGAGGAGTACTACCACACGAACACTCAACTCTTCGGCACGCTCGATGAGCACAACCGCTTCGCCGGCCCGGAGACCATGGCGCCGCCGTGGAACGCGCCCGCCGAGGGGGCGACCCCGACCATGGACGGGTTCGTCGCCGACTACATCTCGTTCTTCACTTGGGAGAAGGGCCGCCAGCCCACCTACGACGAGTACGCGCAGATCATGCAGTGCTACACGCCCGAGCAGGTGCCGGTGCTCAACGGTCTGGCGCGCGAGTTCGGCGTTTTCGACCACTGGTTCTGCGAGGTTCCGTCCCAGACCTTCATGAACCGCTCGTTCTGGACGGCCGCCACATGCACGCCGCTGCCGACCGGCGGCACGGCGAACTCCCCGGTGTCGCACTGGATCAAGGACAACACGGCAGAGACGCTGTTCAACCGTCTCGAGTCGCTCGGCAAGACCTGGAAGGTGTACGTCAAGGACGGACAGATCCCGCTGACCGGTGTGATCCACTGGCCGCGACTGCGGGACCGGTTCGCCACCCACTTCGTGCCGTTCGAGGAGTTCGAGGACGACGCGGCCGCCGGCACGCTGCCCGACTTCTCGCTGATCGAACCGAACCTGCTGCTCGGTCACGGCGACTACCACCCGGCAGCCGGAGCGGCACTGGCTCCCGGGGTTGATCTGCAGGTCGATCCGCCGTCATCGATCCTGTCCGGTGAGATGTTCCTCGAGCGACTGTTCACGGCCTACCGGAACATGCGCTCGCCGGAGGGGGCGAACGTCTGGAACACCACTCTGTTCATCGGGTGGGACGAACCCGGTGGCACCTACGACCATGTGCCGCCAGGCCCGGTTCCGGCCCCCGACGCCGCGGCTCCGGCCGGGCAGTTCGACTTCCGTTTCGACCGCTCCGGATACCGTGTGCCCGCAATCGTGGTGTCCCCATGGGTGGACCCCGGGTCGGTGTACAACCAGGAGCACCGGCACACCTCGATGCTGGCCACGCTGCGGGACAAGTGGGGACTGGGCGAGCCGTTCACGCAGCGCGACGCCGCGGCCAAGCCCTTCGACTACGTGTTCTCGCGCCAGACCCCGACCGACCCCGATGCGTGGGACGTGCCCGCGGCGCTGCCCGCCCCGCCGTACCACGTGGAGTGGGAGTCCAGCGATAAGTCACTGAGCACACTGGGCAAGGCGGCGCTGCCGGGAGTCATCGCAGCGGCCAAGGCGAAGGGATTGCCCCTTCCGCCCGAGGTCGAGGATCCGAACTTCCACCTGACGACCGAGTTGTTCTACGACATCCAGGTGCTGGTCGGTGCTCACTTCTGGCCGAAGATGGGCCCGCAGGGGGCGGACATGGTGGCACGACTCGAGGACCTGAAGAAGGCGCTGCATGACGCGACGAAGCCGGAGGCCTGAGGCGCGCGTCACTCCTCCCGCGTCGGATCTGAGGCACGCAGGTAGAAGGACACCATCAGCAGGAACAGTTCGGCGCCGACCGCGGCGACCGGCAGGAAGCTGATGAACTCCGGCACCGGCTCATCCTCCGTGCGCCACCCGGTCATGTACATGGTGACCAGCAGCCCGGCTGCGATGAGCACAAGCAGAAGCATCGTGAACGCCCCTATCCGCTCCTTGCGGTCGATCGCCTCCTGCCGGTTGCGGGCCGGTATGAGCCAGGAGGTGTTGAGACTGGCGTCGAAGGCCAGAGCCACCAAGAGTGTCGCGATGATCTGTGCCCATGTGTCGGCCTCTGTGTAGGGAGGCTTCAGCGGTGTGAAGACCTGGATGGGCACTAGAAGCAGGATCATGAAGCCGAACAGCACCCAGATCACCGGGTTCTGTCGGGTCTGTCTGCCGATCGCCGCGAACAACGACGTGCGTGCCGGCTGTGGCTCGTCCTGACTCATGGGGGCAACCTAGCCGCCTCGTCAGGTTTGTCCTCGTCAATCTGGCCGGTGATTCGCCCCCTTCAGTCGATGCCTGCAGCGTGAGAAGTTGATCTAGAGTCGGCTCAGGTCCACGAACGGGGGCGCCGATGTCCCATCCCGCTCATGATCTGTGGTCACAGTCGGGCCATTGTGGGCAGGGGCAGTTCGTCATGGGCGGTGGGGAGCTGCACCTTGTCGGCGCGGTGGCGGAACGCGTGATGTACGCACCCGGGCTCATGTCTGATCACGCTGAGTGCCTGACCCTGGCGCCCGCGGGGCGTGACCATGTCCTGGGGTACGGCTCGCCACCGTTGTCCATCGCCGTCGCGCCTAGGATCGAACTGTGGGCCTTCGTGAATCCAACATCGACCAGCTCCGGGACGGCATCTTCGATGTCCTGATCGTCGGGGGAGGCATCAACGGCGCGGTGTCGGCCGCCGCGCTGGCATCGCGCGGGGCCCGTGTCGCGGTCATCGACCGCGGCGACTTCGCAGCATTCACCTCGATGCAGTCGAGCAATCTCGTGTGGGGCGGCTTCAAGTACCTGGAGAACTACGAGATCGGCCTCGTGCGCAACCTCTGCAAGTCGCGCAACCACCTCATCAAGGCCTACCCGGCGAATCTCAAGGAGATCCGGTTCATGGCCGCGCTCGACGAGAACTCGCCGTACTCGCCGGTGTTCGCGGGCATGGGAGCGACCGCCTACTGGGTGATCGGCAATGGATTCACCAAGCCACCGAAGGTGCTGAGCACGGAGAAGATCCGGGAGCGCGAACCCATCGTGCGCACCGACAACCTGCTCGGGGGCATCGAGTACTCCGACGCCTACATCGTCGACAACGACTCCCGCTTCGTCTTCGGCTTCATCCGGTCCGCGCTCAACTCCGGCGCCACCTGTGCCAACTATGTGTCCTTCGAGTCCGCCACGCGGCAGGACGGGCGCTGGGTCGTGAACATGCGTGACACGGACACCGGCGAGGAGTTCTCGGCGAAGACGAAGATCATCATCAACGCTGCGGGACCGTTCGTCGACCCGATCAATGCCGCCCACGGCATCACGACCAAGCACAAGATCGTGTTCTCCAAGGGGATCCATCTGATCGTGCCGCGGCTGTCGAGACAGGAGCGCGTGCTCGCCTTCTTCGACGACACGCAGCGACTGTTCTACGTGATCCCGATGGGCACCCGATCCATGATCGGGACCACAGACGAGCGCGTGACCGAGCCCGTCACCGACGTGACGAACGAGGACCGAGACTTCCTGCTGAACCAGATCAACGAGCGTCTCGACCTGCAGACGCCGTTGACGCCGCGCGACATCATCTCGACGCGAAGTGGCGTCCGTCCGCTGGTCGTTGAGACGGACAACACCACCTCGGACGAGACGGACTGGACGTCCTTGTCCCGCAAGCATGCGCTCGAGGTCGACCCCGCCCGCGGTTGGGTGACGGTCTTCGGAGGCAAACTCACCGACTGCGTGAACATCGGCAACGAGGTCAGTGCGCTCGTCAAGAAACTCGGGGTCCCCCTGACCAAGGACAAGAAGTCCTGGTATGGAGAACCGCCCAAGGCCACGCGTGACGAGTTCTTCCGGCAGGCGCGCCTGATGGGCCTCGACCGCATCACCACACGGGCAAGTTTCGAGACCCTGTCCACACGGTTGTGGCGGCGCTACGGTCTGCGGGCGTTCGCGATGCTCGAAGCGCTACGTGACGATCCGAGCATGGCCGACGAGATCATCGAGGACGCCGACTACGTGCGCGTGGAACTCTTCTACGCCGCACAGACGGAGATGATCACGAAACTGGACGACTTCCTGCGCCGGCGGAGCAAGATCGCGCTGGTACTCGACCACGACGAGGTCCGCGATGCCGACGGCATCCAGGAGGCCTGTGAGTTGTTGTTCGGTGATGACGCGCAGCGTCGCTACGACGAGTACTTCACCGACGAGCGCCAGGAGCAACTTGAGGAATACCGGCAACCCAGCGATTCGTTTCCGGAGGGCTGACTAGCTACCCGGGAAGGGATAGGCCACCCGGGAAGGAAAAACCACGTGCCGATCCTTCCCGGATGTACAGATGCTTCCCGCCTTGACGGATCAGGGCTCGTCGGGGTCGTAGTCACGGGGGACCACGATCACCGGAACGGGCAGAACCCGCATCATCTTGGTCGCGGTGCGCCCGATGAACAGCCGTCGCGGCTGCGCAAGCCGGCTGGAACCGACCATGACGAGCTCACTCGGGGAGAACTCGAGGCCGTTCACGGCTTCCACCAGAGTGCTGCCCTGTCCCACAACCGTCGTGACCGGGCACTCCGCGGGCAATTCCTCCGCAGCCTTCTGCGCGATGGTGGAGATGTGTAGTTCGGCGAGTTCGGTCCACTCCTTACGCCGCTCCTCGGACCCGGTCTCGCCGACCGCCACCAGTGACATCAAGCGCAGCGGGACCTTCCATTCGCAGGCGGCCTGGATCGCGAACTTCACGAGGACCTCGTGCCCCTCGCGGACCCCGGTCGCGCAGGTGATCCGGGTGATGGTCTCTTGCGGCTCGTACTCGGCCGGAGTCAGCGCCACGGGAACAGATGCGGAGTGCAGGAGAGCGTCAGCGATGCTGCCGAGGCGGACGTGGTGGGAGGTCCCCACGACGATCATGCCCGCCTCGCCTCCCTTGCCCGGTTCCTCGGCTTTGTCCACCAAGCCTTCGCCGACCGATTCGGCGTTGACCAGATGTCCTTCCGCAGGAACGTCTGCCGGTACCCGGGACAGGCCATCCTCGAGCCACTCGCCTGCCTGCTTGCGCAGCTCGGTGTTGTACGCGTGGTCCGGCGAGTACATGTCGAACGTCGGAGCGTCGTCGGGAAGCACCACGACCAGGTCGAGATAGGCCCCCGACGATCGGGCCAATGTCGACGCCAGATTGATGGCATCGACGCCGCGCTGTTGGGGTCCGTATCCGACTATGTACCTCATAAGTCCGTAATCTAGCCCTCCGAAGCCCTATGTTGAGGCGGTAACGACTTTCCGTTGGGCGGAGGGAGCCCCGCATGGCCGCCGAGGACACGACAAGCGCCACTTCTACCGAGGGCAAGTCCGGCCACCTCGCAAGGACGCTCGGACTGTGGGCGATCGTCGGCCTCGGTTTGGGCTACATGACACCCACGGTGGTGTTCGACACCTTCGGCATCGTGTCGGAGGAGACCGGCGGAGTTGTCCCGACGGCGTACCTGATGGCGTTGATCGTCATGATGTTCACCGCCATCAGTTATGGCCGGATGACCCGCGTCTTCCCGTCGGCTGGGTCGGCCTACACCTACACCTCGGCCACGATGAGCCCGAACCTCGGATTCCTCATCGGGTGGGCAGCACTCCTGGACTACTTGCTGCTGCCGTTGGTCAACGCGCTCATCATCCGTAGTTACATGTACTCGTTCTTCCCGAGTGCGCCGCAATGGATCTGGGTCGTCATCTACGTTGCGGTCGTCACGACCATGGTCGCGGTAAGCATGACCAACACGTCCCGGATCAACATGATCCTGGTGACGTTCTGCGTGGTCCTGATCGGTGTGTTCTTCCTCCTGTCGATCCGCGCCCTCATGAACGGGGTGGGCAACGGCACCATCCTCTCGATGGATCCGGCGTGGCATGACGGGGTCGATCTCGGCCTGGTGATCACCGGCGCCACGATCGTCGCGTTCTCGTTCATCGGTTTTGACGCGATCACCATGTACACGGAGGAGGCCAAGCAGCCCTCGCTGGTGCCGCGGGCCATCCTGCTCGCGCTGCTGATCGGTGGCGGGATCTTCTTCGCCGCTGCCTGGTTCACGCAATCGATGTTCCCGGACGTCTCCGACTTCAGTCAGGAGTCACTGGAGAACAGTGCGTTGCCTGAGATCGCCTTCAACGTGGGTGGTCAGCTCTTCAAGATATTGCTCACGGCCGCGGCCTTCGCCGCCACGATGGCCTCGAGCCTGTCGTCGCACGCCTCGGTCTCGCGACTGCTCTACGTCATGGGACGCAACGGACGTGGACCGGTGTCCCGATTCTTCGGCTACGTACACCCGACGTTCCAGACGCCGGCCTACGCCATCATCTTCGTGGGAATCGTCTCGTTGGGCGCCATCGCCTTCAACCTGGACTTCATCGCTTCCCTGATCAACTTCGGGGCCCTGATCGCGTTCACCTTCGTCAACCTCACGGTGATCGTGTTCTTCGCCTACCGGCAGCGGGAGGTCAAGAGCGCGCGTGACATCTGGCGCAACATCGTCCTGCCGGGGATCGGCGTGGCGCTGACCGTACTGCTCTGGGTGTACCTGTCGGCGGAGTCGACCCGTTACGGAATCATCTGGTTCGCGATCGGCGTCGTCGTGCTCCTGTGGATCACGCGCTTCTTCCGCAAGCCGATGACCATCAACCTGGGTGAGGAAGTGCCGGATGAGGCGCCCGCCACTAAGGCCGACTGAGCGGGCGGCGCACGGCAACATCCCGATCAGCCTGCGACTGTCGGGATTCTATGCGCGCCAGGTCCTGGCGCCATCTGGGTCAAGGGTCGTCGAGGCTCGTGCGGAAGACGCGGCGCCGCGGGCTTGTCCACTCCAGCGCCTCTCCCTGCAGCCACAAGCGCCCGCCGACGACGCCAAGGTCGTGGACTTCGTCACTGCACGCAACGGTGCCGGCGGCGTGC
The DNA here is from genome assembly GCA_937952095.1 of uncultured Micrococcales bacterium. Taxonomy (GTDB): domain Bacteria; phylum Actinomycetota; class Actinomycetes; order S36-B12; family UBA10799; genus JADKAV01. The sequence continues at coordinate 10,011 of CALFYG010000142.1, forward strand.
CGTCCGGTCAGGCTGAAAGCACCGTCCCGACTGGTGGTGGTTTCACGGGCTCCGGAGCAAGGGGTCCGTGACGTAGCGACATCGGGGTGGTTCTCCGACCGCTGGCACGATCGACCAAGCAGACCAAGCGGCTCGACCACCGCCAGGGTGGCGTGTCGCGGCGGGTAAGTAGCTGGGGCAGTAGACTCCCAGCCTCCGCCCAAATCTGCTGCCCTGTGAGGCCCCATGCGACGTAACCGCTCGATCGTGATCACTGCGTTCATAGCTGTGGCGGCGTTAGCAGGGTGTTCATCATCCGGGGATCCGGTGGCGTCACCATCGTCGTCGGCGGCGACGGCGACGGCGTATCAGGCCGCTTTGGAACAGCAGATCCCCGAACTGATGAAGGCCAACGCGATTCCGGGGGTGGGGGTGCTCATCCGCTCGCGTGAGCAGGGTGACTGGCAGGCGACGTTCGGCACCGCGGAACTGGACGCGGAGGTGCCGGTGACGATGGATGACACGTTCCGCATCGGCAGCAACACCAAGACCATGACCTCAACGGTCATCCTGCAACTCGCGCAGGAGGGCAAACTCGCCCTCGACGACCCGATCTCGAAGTACGTCGACGGCGTGCCCAACGGTGATGAGATCACCATCGCCCAACTGTCGGAGATGCGCAGCGGTCTGGTGAGTTACACCTTCGACAAGAAGTTCAACGAGACCCTGGACAAGGACCCACAGAAGGCCTGGACCCCGCAGGAGCTGTTGGACATCGGGTTGTCCAAGAAGCCGACTGCGCAGCCAGGCACGGAGTACGACTACAGCAACACCAACATCGTCCTGCTCGGCGTGGTCGTCGAGAAACTCACCGGTATGTCCGCCACGCAGGCGTTCGAGGAGCGGATCTTCAAGCCGCTGGGCCTGAGCCGCACCTCATTGCCGGTCAACACCGAATCCGCGCTTCCGGATCCTCACCCGCAGGGCTACCAGTTCGGCACCAACGTGCAGACCATCGAGTCCTACGCTGTGCCCAAGGCTGATCTGCCGGCGGCTTTGGACGGGAGCCTCGCACCGCTCAACTACACGGACTCCAACCCGTCTTGGGCCTGGACCGCCGGTGGGGCCATTTCCACCGCTGAGGACCTTGCGACGTACGCCGAAGCCCTGGTTGATGGTGGGCTGCTCGATGCCGAGATGCAGCAGACCCGGATGGACAGTCTGCAGCCGATCGCTCCCGGCGCTCCGGTCAGCTACGGCCTCGGCATCGCGCAGTTCGCCCCTGATCTTTACGGACACGACGGCCAACTGCCCGGGTTCTCCTCGTTCATGGCACGTGATGCCAAGGCGGGCAACACCATCATCATCTTCGCCAACCTCTCGGCCTCGCCGGTCGATGGTGAGAACGCCGCTGTGGTTTTGGGCAAGGCAGTCATCGGGGCGCTTTACGGTTCGTCTGCGGTGCCCGGCGGTGATCCCGCGGGCGCATCTGCCGGCGCCACACCGAGCGGCTGACGAGTTCCCGGCGACAGTCTTCGCGGAGGTTGGCCGCGGCCCTTTGACCGTCTCGTTCGTCAACTGTTGTGGGTGTGGGGTCTGCCTCCCCGCACAGATGGGTACTGGCGCGCCATGCCGATGATGACGAAGGCGAAAGCGCGGGGCTGAGTACTCTCATTTCTTCAGCCGGCGAGGGCGTCCAAGCGCGCTCTGACCTGCGCGAGCAGCGCAGGCCGCACGGGCGGTAGTCCTAGGACCAGACTGCTCCACCAGCCGTCCACGGCCAACCGAACCAGGGTAGCGTCCGCCGGAGCGATCCCGTCCTTCTCGAGCCTCGCCTGCCACCGCGAGTACGCGTCCCGCATGGGGTCGAGCAGAGTCGGATCGAGGGCGAGTGCGCCGAGTAAGGCCGTGCTGAGCGGGTCGCTGCCCGGTTTGGCCGTGCGGGCGTCCCCCATCGTCACCTGGATGTAGGCGCGCGTGAAAGCGCCGGGTGTCGTGTTCGCTGAGGCCTCTGCCAGGGCGGAATCGACGCGAGCGATGGCACGCTCCACGAGCGCCGCCGCCAGTTTGTCCTTGCTGGGGAAGTGGTAGAGCAGACCCCCCTTACTCACCCCTGCCTCTGCGGCCACCGCGTCGAGGGTGAGGGCCAGTGCTCCATGCTCGACGACCAGCTTCTCAGCGGCATCCAGCAGGCGGTCACGTGTAGTCGTGCTGGGGGCCGGTGTTGACTTCGGGCTCATACCGACTTACTGTACCGTCCAGACGGACTGTACCGTCTGGACGGTTAAGTAGGAGGATGTATGGCGTGGCTGCTCTTGGGCCTGGCGATCGTCGCTGAGGTCGCCGGCACCCTGTCCTTGAAGGCAAGCGTGGGCTTCACGAAGCTTGTGCCATCAGTGGGTGTCGTGCTGGGCTACGCGGTCGCCTTCGCCATGCTCGGTCTGGCACTTCGCACGATCCCGGTCGGTGTCTCATACGCGGTTTGGTCAGGTCTCGGCACGGTGGGTGCGGCAGTCGGCGCCCTTGTGATCTTCGGGGAGTCGCTGCCGTGGCAGGCGATTGCCGGTATCGCAGTCGTTGTCGTCGGCGTCCTCATGATCACACTGGCCGAGGTGGGGCACTGATGGCCCTTGTGCGCACCGACGACGCACTGCTGCGTCGCACCGCATGGCTCATGCTCGTGACCGACGTGGGGTTCCTCGTGTACTGGGCGTTGATCGCCACACGGGCTCTGCCGGCGGAGCAGATGTTCGCCAATTACGACGACCCGTTCGTGGCGGCGTGGAACTGGTCGTTCCTGCCGTTGGACGTCCTCGCCTCGCTGACCGGGTTCCTGGCGCTTCGAGCGCTTCACCTGGGTCGCTCGGGAGCCGCTGTACTGCTCCCGATCTCCCTGACCCTGACCGCCACGGCAGGCGGCATGGCTCTTGCCTTCTGGACGCTGACCGGTGACTTCGAACTGTCCTGGTGGGTGCCCAATGCCTACCTGATGATCTTCCCGCTGCCGCTGCTCCTGCGTCTTGTTCGTCGACCGCTCGGGGCACCCGACCTTCGCCAACCCACCCAACACCCATCCCAGTAAGGAGAAAGCAATGCCCCAACCACGACGCTTCCGTCCGGATGACGTTGTCGCCTTCACCGATCCCACGACGGGCTCAGGGGAGGTGCGGATATGGGAGGACGGGCTCGGCCAAGACGGAGGTCCCTTCGTCCTGCTCGTGGAGGACCCTCCCCACAAGACCCGCCCCATGCACCATCATCACGGCGACATCCTCTACCTCTACATCAAGGGCGAGCACCATATCGAGGGCGAAGGAACCTACCGAGCAGGCGACGTGCGCTGGGTCCCTGGCGGTCATGCATACGGGCCCGAGGTCACAGGACCCGATGGTGGCGCATGGTGGGTCCTGTCGTACACCGATCCGCTGCCCATCGACCACCTCGACGAGTCCGGGGCGCCGATCATGTCGACCACATCGACTCCCGAGGGCGCACCGGCACAGCCGGTGGTCAGCCAGACCCCCGACATTCCCCACTTCGCCACGCCATACGACTGGGCAGCGATCGACGCGGCAGTGCGACTACGCGGCGCCGCCGTCGTCGAGGGTTTGATGTCCGAGGATCTGGCCGCGAGGACGAACGCAGAGATCGACACGTGGCTTCGTGACCACAACGGCGAGGCGCTGCCGCACAGCGGCTCGGTGTTGTACGACGCCTTCCTCGGTCACCGCACACTGCGCCTGCACGGTCTGGTGGAGAAGCTGCCCTCGGCCGGACCTGACCTCGTGGGCCACCCGCAGATCACGGCGTGGGCGGAAAGGATGCTCAGCGCACGATGCGCGACCATCCAACTCAACGCCGGCGAACTGATCGAGATCGGACCCGGTGAGCCCGCGCAGTTCCAGCATCGCGACAGCGATTCGTGGCCGCATCTGCCGGTCACCGAGAGTCCAGTGATCGTCAACGCGATCGTCGCACTTTCGGACTTCACGGTGGAGAACGGCGCCACGAATGTGGCTCTCGACTCGGTGCTGTGGGACCCGTCACGACGCGCGAAGCCTGAGGAGATGTCGCACGCCGAGATGCGGGCCGGAGATGTCCTGCTTTTCCGGGGGGATGCACTTCATGGCGGAGGTGCGAACACCACGACCGATGAGTCGCGCAGGGCGGTCTCGCTCAGCTATGTGGTGGGGTGGCTGCGACCGGTGGAGAACCACTACCTGAACGTGCCCGCCAGCACCGTCGCCCGTCAGGAGCCGTCAGTGCAGCGTCTGCTCGGCTACGAAGCGCACGACGCCACCACCCGCGGAGGCGGCTTCGTCGGCCTGTATGAGAACGGTGACCCTCACACGTTCTTGGAGTCTGTCTGAACGAGGCGTCGGGCGGTGCGGCAGTGACCGAGGAAGAGCCTCGCCGCGCCGCCCGACTCCACACCGCGGCGATTCTCGCCGTCTACGCCATCCAGGGGCTCGCCTTCGGCGCGCTCGTCGTCCGGGTCCCGTCGTTGCAGGACCAGGTCGGCGTCACGACCGACACCCTGGCGCTCGGTCTGGCACTGGTGCCGGTCGTCGCGGGCATTGGTTCCATTCTGAGCGGGATGCTGGTGCATCATCGCGGATCCCGACTGGTGTTGCGTCTGACGGCTCCGCTGGTCCCACTCGCTGTCCTGGTCGCCTCGGCATCGTCCACGATCGACAGCCTGCTGTTCTGGCTCGCTGTGACCGGCCTTCTGCTCGGGGCGGCTGACGCCGCCATGGCCATCCAGGCGGTGATCATCCAGCGGGTGCACCAACGGCCGGTCATCGGCAGGGGCTATGCACTCTTCGCGGTCGGCGGCATTGTGGCCTCGGTGCTGGCCTCGGTGACCACCGCGGCGGGCTGGCCGCCGGCACAGACGGCGATGGTGGTCGCGGCGATCGGGGTGCCCGTCTCGTTCCTGGCAGGGCTGTTTCTCAGCCACGAGCGCTACGTCGAGCAGACCGGTGCGGGAGTCGGCACCGAAGTCTCAGCTGTGCGACGGCTAGCTGCGCCCGCTCTCGCCGTGGTGTGTGCCCAGGTGATCGACGCTGCGGTCAGCACGTGGGCGGCTTTGTTCCTGCATGCCGGGCTCGGCATCGATGAGGCGGGAGCGGCGCTCGGCTACGGAGCCTACGCCCTCGCGTCGACGACCGCCCGGCTGATCACCGACCGGGCACTCGCAACCCGTGCCCCCGGGCGGTTGGTGCTGATGGCAGTGGGCCTGGGTGCCCTCGGTGCAGTGGCGCTGGCCTTCAGTAGCAGCCTGCCGGCGGCCCTCGTCGCTCTCGGGTTCTTGGGTTTTGGGGTCGGTCCGATCGTGCCGAGCGCCTTCGTAACACTGGGTCGCGACCCGCGCAGCGTGCCGCGTGACGTGGCGCGCCTCAACGCGTGCAACTACATCGGATACCTGATCGGGACGCCGATGGTCAGCACCGTGGCGGCCACGGCCGGTGTCACCCTGTCGATACCTGTCACTGCCTCGGTTCTGATCGGCGCTGTCCCGCTGGCGCGCCGCGTTTCGGAGGACGGTTCATCCTCGTCCCGGCGTGCTGTGGCGGGGGACGGGTGAGCAGCGTACGAGGGCTGATCTCCGGTCCGTCTCGTAAGACCCGAAATGCCATCCAGAGGCGTCCGGAGTCGGTTAGTCAAAGGAGGCACACGTGAATAGAGTGACGAGCGCACGCGCACTGCTCTGGACCGAAGCAGCACTCTTCGCCTTGTTCGGTGTCGGCTTCCTCGTCGCACCGGCGGCATTGGCTGAAGTGATCACCGGTGCACCACCTGGCGCCGCGTCCGCAGCGATCGACCTGCGTGCCACATACGGCGGGTTGGCCCTGGGGCTGGCACTGACGTGGCTGCTGCTCGATCGGGCCGGCCACGCTCGGCTTGGCCTGATGTCCGCTGGCATGGTCTTGAGTTGTGTGGCGCTCGGCCGAATCGTGGGGATGATCGTGGAGAGCTCTCCCAATGCCTTCATGTGGCTGCTGCTGATCTCAGAAGTCGTCTTCGCTGGGCTGAGTCTTGGTGTGGCGCGCACCGCGGTGGACTCGCCCTAGCGCAACCACGGGGGCCGTGTTGCGGACCTGGGCGTGTCTCACAGCCATAACCCTCATCGACGCCGACACCGGCGAGATCATCCGCGACCTGAACCTCGACCCAACCCGTGACTACCAACCCTTCGGCAGACCCCCGGCACACCAACGCGGCGCACGCAGAAAGGAGAACAACCCCCAGACGTAACAAAGTCGCGAGACGCCGGTTAACGATTCCCGCGAGTTCACAAAAGCGCGCCCGGAGGGATTCGAACCCCCAACCGACCGGGTCCCGTCAGGGGGTCCATGTGGGTCCATCGGGGTCCGGTTTGTGGGGGAGCGGCCCACCCCGAACGACCCGGAACGGTAGTGAACGCTTCCGCGTTGTCACACGCGTTGCTACACGAGAACGTGGTAGGTGCGTTCGAGCATGAGGGTAAGGGCGGATCATGGCGCTCACCTATGACAGTCGGGCAGCGGCTGGAACACTGATTCAGTCGTACGTGAGGATCAAGGAGGCTCGGCAGAACGACACCCCAGGACTCCCTACGTTGGTGGCTACTTTCAAGGGGGTGTGCCAGGGAGTCGGTGCCGCGATTGGGATGAACTCAGAGGTCTTGCGCAACATCACCAAGGCCTATGTGGACTCGGATGCGAGGGCCTACTCGGAGGCCCGTACAGATTCCATACTGTCCGACGAAAAGTGGAACGCCTATTGCGACGGCCTGGCTGAGAAACTTGAGAAGTGGTAAGCGGGATCGGTGGCTTCGCTCGGAGATCCGTGCGCGCTCACCCCAACGCCCGTTCGATCGCCGCGCCGGCCTCGGCCACCAGACGCGCTGTGACGTGGCTGTATGTGTCCTCCGTGATCCGCGTCGACGAGTGACCGAGCAGCTCGGACACCACCTTCATCGGCACACCCTCCTCAAGTAGCAGCGTCGCCGTGGCGTGCCGCAGGCTGTGCGGTGTCGCACCGGGGCAGATGGCCGGGCGGGCCTTCGCCGGGTCGTCGCGGGCAACGCCGTTCGTGATCGGCTTGAACCGCTTGTGGGCGTTGTGCGGGTCCCAGTAGGTGCCGCAGTCGCTGGACAGCACGTAGTCGTGCGCGATGTCCCACCAGATCGCGCGCAGACGCTCGGCGGCCTGCTGCTTGCGCCACTCCCGCAGGATCTCGGCGAGCGTCGGCGTCATCGGCACCGCTCGCGACTTGTCGCCCTTGCCGTTGCGGATCACGATTCGCTCATCGTTCACGTCCGACCATTCGATGCCCATCGCCTCGGAGATCCGGCAGCCGGTATAGCCGAGCACCGCCACGAAGGC
>CALFYG010000143.1 GCA_937952095.1 uncultured Micrococcales bacterium
CTCTTCCGATCTACCGTCTTCACGCTGACGAACAACTCGTCGGCAGCCTCTCGGTAGGTGTAGCCACGCGCGATCAAACGCATCACGTCGCGTTCGCGCGCCGTGAGCCTGTCCAGTTCATCGTCGGAGGCGGCCACCGCGCCGGTGAACGCGTCGAGGACGAAACCGGCCAGCCGTGGGCTGAACACGGCGTCGCCGGCGGCCACTTGCCGGATCGCCGAGGCGAGGTCCTCGGCCGAGATGTCCTTGGTGACGTAGCCGCGGGCGCCCAGGCGCACGACCCCGATCACGTCCTCGGATGCGTCGGACACCGACAGGGCCAGGAAGCGGTACTCCCCGTGACATTGGCGAAGCACCTCCTGAGCGTTGCCACCGGGCAGGTGCACGTCCAGCAGCACCACATCGGGATCAGTGCGGCCGATGGTGCGGACAGCCTCCTGTACGTCAGCAGCCTCCCCGACCGGTTCGATGTCCGCGGGTAGGCCGCCGCGAATCCCGGCGCGCACCATCTCGTGGTCATCCACGATCACCAGACGGATCACGATGCCTCCGGTAGCACGAGGGTGACCTCGGTCCCGCGGTCGTCCGTGCGGATCTCGCAGGAGCCTCCCGAGCGCTGCATGCGTCCTTTCATCGAATCCGCAATGCCATGCCGGTCGGCAGGGACCTCATCGAGGACGAATCCAGGGCCACGATCGCGCACGTAGACGTGGATTTCCTCGTCGACCTCGGCGTACACACTGATCGAACCGCCCGCATGTTTGGCCGCGTTGAGAACCGCCTCGGCGGTTGCCGCGACGAGTTCCCGTCCCCGATCGTCGAGCGCGCAGTCGCCCACGCACACGACTTCGATAGCCACGGGGTAGTCCTCCTCGACGCGTGCTGCAGCGTTCTGCAGGGCCGCGGCCAAGGTCTGTTCCGGGTCGCCGCCGGGCTCGTAGAGCCACGAGCGCAGGTGGCGTTCTTCGGCGCGCGCCAGGCGCACCACGCGATCCGGATCGTCGGCGTGCCGGCGGATGAGCGTGAGTGTCTGCAGTACCGAGTCGTGCACCTGGGTGGCCAGCTCGGCGCGGGTCTGCGACCGGATCCTTTCCTGCCGCTCGTCAGTGAGTTCCCGGTAGAGGCCCGCGATCCATGGCATCGCGATCAGTGACACGCCCACCAGCAGAAGGATCGCCACCGCCGTGACGCTGAGCACCGAGCGCAGCCCGAGCCCGGTGGCTGCCAGCGCGAACACCCCGAGAACCACGAGCAGCAGTCCCAGCAACAGGGCCGTCCACTGCATGCCGTCCGGGCGTACTCTTCCGGTGGGACGGACCCTGGTCCACACAACGGTCGCCCCGATCGCCATGATGGCCAGCGGCAGGCCGAGCCGCATCCAAGTTGCCCCCGGGATCAGCAGGAAGCCGCCGATGACAAGTGCGGCGAACGCCAGTAGGCGGGCGGTATCGGTGTTGTCCTCCTCACGCGGAGGCAGCACCGCCCAGTAGGCCGCGTAGGCGACCACCCCGATACCGCCGAAGATGGCGAGCAGCACGAAGAGGACGCGTACAGCGGCCACCGGCCACCCGAGGTGTTCGGCGAGTCCTGCAGCCACCCCGCCGATCCACCGGCCATCGGTCTCCCGATAGGCCCGTCGCACGGAATAGGTGGTCGCCACGATCCCGATTGTGACGCACCTGCGACCCTGGGAGATCAGGGCTGGACCCTGAGATCGAATTCAGGGTCGTCACCGGATGTGGTGCGATGAGCGCAGCTGCACCGTGGAGGCATGAGTGAAACAACGATTGATATGACGCAACCGCCGCCCCCCGCCGCGCCCAAGTTGCTTCGGCGCAGTTCGACCGACCGGATCTTCGGCGGTGTCTGCGGTGGGCTCGGCCGCTACTGGAACGTCGACCCCGTGGTGCTGCGGGTCGTCTTCGGCGTCTCCTTGCTCCTCGGTGGGTTCGGGTTGTTCGCCTACCTGGCGATGTGGCTGCTGATCCCCGACGAGAGTGCGTCTCCGACTGCCCGGATCAGTGAGTCCTGGGGTCTGCGCATCGTCGGTGCGGGCATCGCATTCATGGCGACGATGATCGGCCTCGGACTGCTCTTCAGTGATGCGGTCGGTGGCGGTGGAGTCTTCCTTGCCGCGTTGCTGGCCGGCGTCGTGGTGTGGATCGTGATGAGTCAGCGAGCGGGGACACCCGCACCGCAGGTCGCTGCGGCCACGCCGGCTGACACGGTGGGTTACGCCTACGGCGGTGGGGGTGACTACACGCCGACGACGGCGCTTCCGCAGCCACCGGTCCCACCTGCTCCGCCGCGGGAGAGGTCCTATCTCGGGTTGATCGGTCTGTTCGCAGCGATGGCGGCCTCCGGCCTGGCCATCCTGTTTGGAGCGGGCGCGACAGTTGTGCTGGCCGCGGCGCTGCTCGCCCTGGGCGTCACGATGCTCGTGGGTGCTTTCGTGGGCCGCGCGAAGTGGCTGCTGATCTTCGCCATCCCGCTGTTGATGCTGCTGTCCGCCGTGGCGCAGGTCGAGCGCGCGGACCTGTCTGCCGGACAACGCGTGTGGGAGCCGACCGGTTCTGGAGACACCTACTCGCTGACGCTCGGAACAGTAGACGTGGACTTCTCGCAGTGGCAGGGCCTTCCAACCGCTGGCGACCAGGTCCGCCTGGACATGGGGGTCGGCGAGGTGCGGGTGGCCGCCCCGAGGAACTGGGAGCTGGAAGTGGTGTCCACCTATGAGCGGGCCGATATCACGATCGATGGCGAGCGCGCCCGTGGCGAACGGATCGCTGGTGATCAGGTCACGGTGATCCCTGCGTCGTCGGGTGACGCCGAAGGCACCCTTCGCCTGGAGATCGACATGGAGGCGGGCGACGTGATCGTCGAGACCGGGGCACCGGCGGTAGGGGAGCCCGAACCCGAGCTCAGTCCGAAGCCCGAGCAGAAGCAGCAGAAGAGCCCCAAGAAGGAGAAGGCAGCATGACCAAGCACCCGATCGACATCCTCAGCCTGGGCGCCGGCGTCCTGTTCACCCTCTTCGCGCTCGGATACCTGCTGGTGCCGGGGTCGATGAGCCTGACCGTTGTGATTCCGCTGATGCTGATCGCCCTCGGCGTCCTCGGCATCGTCGGCGCGGTGATCGCCCAGCGCCGCCGGCAGGAGGCACTCGAACAACTCTGACCTGAGGGGCCTGAGGGTGGGCGGGTGCGGGTGAACAGCCTGGACCCGCCCACCTGTGTATCGGGCGTAGATTTGGTGAGGGGCTCGCGCGTCGTCGTGACACTGGGCGGCGCCACAGGGAGGGAAGTGCGATGAGCAACAAGAATGCGAATGCCGGGGCCGCCGGCGGCGGTGCCATCTACGGGCTGGGCATCTTCGGAGCCTGGTTCTACTTCTTCGGACAGGCGGACTCGTTCTGGGAGTACGTCTGGGCCTTCTTCCAAGGTCTGCTCTGGCCGGCGTTCATGGTCTATGAGGTGTTCAAGACGCTCGGCGGCTGATCGCTGTCCTGCCGTGAACGCAGCAGCGGCCTGGCCAGAGGGTCGATCCACCGGACGGCGGCCGCGTAGGCGAGGATCACGACGACGCAGAGTGTGACAAAAGCAGTGATTCCCAGGGAGCTGTTCTCTGTGACGATCCCGATCGCGGCGAACGCGACGGCCATGGCAGCGTTCACGATGACGATCCGCGAGGCGGCGCGCCGTCGCGTGTAGGCGATGACAGCCAGTGCCGCGAAGACCATCCCGAGCGCCACCCCCGTCAGCAAGTAGTCGTCGCCGAGAGTCAGCTCGATCCCGATGCCCTGCACGAGGAAATCGAAAGCGGTGATCAGCCCCAGGATCAGGAACATGTGCGCCACGGTGAGAGCGGCGAACACGGGTGCTGACTCCTGCACCGGCACGCGCATGGCGCTGTCGAAGTACAGCCGCCACACAGCGAAGACCGATATGAACAGCAGGACGAACAGCCACGGATTCGGGATGGTGGGCATCCCCAGGAGGGTCTCGGCCAGCACGAGGAATCCCTCGCCCAGCACGATGATGATGACCTGGCCCCATCGTTCATCGAGGTGCCCGGGACGAATCGGATGATCCGGCAGGACCCGTCGTGTCGCGAGCATCATGAGGGTAGCGGCGCCGAACACCGAGGCGATCACTGCGACGAAGCCGAGCCCGTACAACTCGCCTTCTTCCTCACCGATGGTCGGGGCGCCAGCGAAACAGATGAGGGCTGCCGCCACGCAGGCGGTGATGGGCATGCCGAGGCGGGTGTTCCGGTTGCGAGAACGTACGTCCAGCAGCATCAGGGCACATGTGAGGTAGACCGCCCCGATCATGAGGGCGCCAAGCGAGTTCCGCAGGCCGTCCTCCGGGCGCACGGTGAGCGCAGTGACCAGGATCATCATCATCACGAACACCATGGACAACGTGCGGACCAGTCCGCCGTCGGGGTAGCGATTGTTGATGACGGACACGATCATCCAGATGGTGAACGCAACGAACGTGGCGTCGAAGCCGAGCAGCAGAGACGGCCGTTCGCTGTCGAGCAGGCTGGCGTTCACCAGGGAGAGCCAGGCCACGAAGACCAGGTCGAAGAACAGTTCCATCCAGGTCACATGTTGTTCGTCGCTGACACCCGTCGGGTGCGGGTCCTTCGTGGGGCTGTCCACGTCTGCATCTCACCGCCCGCCTCGCCGTGGATGCAACTCCCCGGGCTCTGCGACTAGCCTCGGCCCATGGGGACCTCACGCAGCGTTGATCTTCTCAGGGATGCCTTCGAGCGGGTGGCGCAGGCGGTACCCGGTCTCCTCACGGGCCTGAACACCGCTCAGTTGGCTTGGTATCCGGGCCCCTTCGCGAACTCCATCGGGTGGCTGGTCTGGCACATGGCCAGGGTCGAGGACGACCACATGGCGGGGATCGCCGAATCCGAGCAGGTGTGGCTGACCGACGGTTGGGTGGACCGGTTCGCTCTCCCGTACGACAGCCTCGACATCGGCTATGGGCAGACACCCGATCAGGCTCACCGGCTCGAAGTGGGAGGTGACCTGCTGGCTGGCTACTACGCGGCCGTGCATGCCCGCACCATGGAGATCCTGGAGGGTCTGGCTGACCCGGAGTTCGATCGGATCGTGGACAGGAACTGGGACCCGCCGGTCACAGCTGCGGTGCGGTTGGTGAGTGTCGTGAACGACGTGACCCAGCACCTCGGACAGGTGGCATATGTCCGGGGCCTGCTGAACGCCAGAAGCTGATCAGACCCCCAACGGAATCACGTCGCGCGAACCGTCGGGGCCGATGTGTTCGAGGTGGATGACCCCGGAGTCCCCTCCGGCACTGACACCGAGCCGGGCCATCAGGTCGAAAGCCAGAGGCAGGAAGTCCACCGGATCAACCCCTTGCTCGGGCGCCACCACCCCGGGGCCTGAGACCTTGCCGCGCGCCATCAGAAGGGCCCCCACCGCGGCGGGGATGCCGGTGCCTTCGCCGGCCCCCGCTGCCCGCGACGACAACTGGAACACGTAGGTATGCGCTGCACCATCCTTGCGCCCGCTCACCTCGACGGCGAGGCAGCCCGCGGGTCCGGTGATGCCAGCCGCGGCCAGGAAGTCAGGCCGCTGTCGCTGCAGGAGCGCGACGCTGACGTCCAGGGGCGTGACCTCTGCGCCACCCACGGTGACGGGTTCGTCGGAGCAGGCGCCGACGCGGACCAGTTCCTGCGTGCGCTCGAAGTAGGACAGGGGGAAGACCACGCCGAGGTTGGTTGCTCGACGCAGGCCAGGGAACGAGCGGGGCAGCGTGATCGTCTCTGGATGGGGATACGGGTGCACGGGCATGCGCCCGACGTCACGGAAGTCGAACTCGCGCACAAAGGCCTGGCCGTCGGCGTCGAGTTGGTGGACCTCCAGGAAGTCGCCGTCCACGAACAGAGGGACCGGGTGGACCATGGCGTGGATGCGGTGCTTCAGCACGCCGGCGCCCTCCTCGGGTTCCCCGCCGTGGACGTGCATGATGTCGACCGTTTCCACCATGTCCAACAACTGGTCGGCGCACAGTCTCACGAACACATTGGCGATGCCTGGTGAGTTGCCCATTCCGACCAGCGCCGTGACTCCGGCATCACGTGCCGACCCGTCCATGGCGAGCATGACGCGGGTGGGTGCCAGATCATCGCAGACATCGACGTAGTCGATCTGGGCGGCGATCGCGGCGGCGAGGACCGGTGGGCCGAACCGGTAGAACGGGCCGACGCAGTTGAGGACCACCTCGGCGCCGTCCATGGCTGCGCTCAGCGATTCCGGGGAAGACGCGTCCAGCGTCAATGACTCGGCACCGAGCTCCGCCGCGAGTTCGCTTGCACGGCGCTCATCGAGGTCGGCGATGACCACCTCTGCGCCCGCTGCCGACAAGGCACGGGACGCGACGGTTCCGATGCCGCCGCACCCTCCGAGTACCACGATCCGGGTCATGGCGAACCTCCTGTCCGAACGTATCAAGCGCGGGCGGGCTTGGCCCGTGGCACAGTGGAGGTTCGCAACGATCGGTGAGGACTTATGAGAATCGCACCTCTGGTGGGCGCCGTGTCGGCCGCCCTGGCCGTCAGCGTCGCCGTGCCAGCTGCTGCCGAGGACTACAACACCGTGCAGTCGTTCGACGGCACGCCGATCACGTTCTACTGGTTCCCCGCGATCGGCCTCGCCGATGGTCAGACCGCACCGACCGTGCTGCAGGGACCCGGTTTCGGTGGCAAAGCGCAGAGTGACCCCGACGCGAAGAGCAGCTCCTCGATCCCGGGCGTGGGCGACCTGCGCCGGGCCGGCTACAACGTGCTCACCTGGAACCCGCGTGGCATCTCCCCATCTGGCGGTCAGGCGCAGTTGAACAACCCGGACTTCGAGGGCCGCGACGTGTCGGCGCTGCTCACCTGGGTCTCTCAGCAGCCGCAGGCCCAACTCGATGCCGCTGGCGATCCCCGGGTGGGAATGACGGGCGGGTCCTACGGCGGTGGGATCCAACTCTCCACCGCGGGCATCGATCCGCGGGTCGACGCGATCGTTCCGGTGATCGCCTGGAACTCTCTGCAGACCAGCCTCTACAAGGCGCAGACCATCAAGAGTTCGTGGGTCAACGCGCTGCTCGTGGGCGCGACACGTCCCGGCAACACGTTCAGCCCGTCGATCCTGAAGGGCCGTGAGCAGGCCCGCAAGGGCACCACATTCAGCAAGGAGGTCGTGGACTTCGCCCGGGCGGCCGGTCCTGATCGGGTGCTCGCGAACATCACCGCCCCGACCCTGATCCTGCAGGGGACGATCGACAACCTCTTCCCGCCGTCAGAAGCCGTAGCCAACTACAAGGCCCTGCGCCGCGCCGGTGTCACCACCAAGATGGTGTGGTTCTGCGGCGGTCACGGGGTGTGCCTGACCGAGGGGGGAGACTCGACCCTGCCGTTGGAACAGACCTGGTCGTGGCTGGCGAAGTATCTGAAAGGTGATTCCTCGGTCGACACCGGTCCAGCGTTCACCTGGATCGATCAGCGGGGGCGTTTCCGGTCAGCGGCGGACTACCCCGTGGCATCGAGCCGCATCAGCGCCCGCGGGAAGGGCGAGTTGCGGTTGAAGGACAAGGGCGGATCGGGACCGTACACCGGCAAGTTGCCGTCCTCGATCTCCCCGACGTTCTCCCTGGTC
Source organism: uncultured Micrococcales bacterium (assembly GCA_937952095.1). Classification (GTDB taxonomy): domain Bacteria; phylum Actinomycetota; class Actinomycetes; order S36-B12; family UBA10799; genus JADKAV01. Next base: position 7,685 of record CALFYG010000143.1, read on the forward strand.
CTAAGGCCCACGATCCCGGCGCCGGCCAAGAACGCGGTGTCCGTGGGGATCAAGGCCAAGAAGGCAGCGGTGGTCGTCGGCGCGCCGAAACTCCACCTGACCTACAAGGGGACCTCCAAGAACAAGAAGGTGCGAGTGCTCGCGCAGTTGGTCGACCCGAAGACCAAGACCGTCGTCGGCAACCAGATCACGCCGCTCGCGCTCACACTCAACGGCAAGCGGCACAAGAACGACGTCGCGATGGAGGAGATCACGTTCTCGCTGCGCAAGGGTCAGCGTCTTCAGGTGCAGATCGTCGCCAACAGCGGGGCGTACGACACCTTTCCCAAGGGCGGCCGGGTCTCGTTCTCGAAGGTGAAGATCGGTTTGCCGGTGGTCAGCTCTTCTTGACCGTCCACTTCTTGCTGTAGGTGAAGGCGTTGTATTGAGCCGTCGCCGGGGCGCTCAGCGTGAGCGTGACCTTGAGCTTCTTCCTGCCAGTGGTCTTGATCGTGACCTTCCCTTGGGACGTCGTCTTGACCGTCGCGTACTTCTTGCCCTTGGGCTTCACCTTCACCTTGGCAGTGGCCTTCTGCCCGGCGTTGGTCGTCACGGCCTTCTTCAGCAGCACGGTCTTGCCCGCCGACTTGATCTTCTTGACGGTTGTGACCGTGGCGGTCTGCGTGGCTTTCGAGAGGGTCACCGCCGCGCTGGCTGCGCTGGGCGAGGATTCCCCGAGCGCGTTGCTGGCATAGGCCGTGACGGTGTACGTTCCGCCCGGCTCCAGCCCGGTGATCGTGCAGGAGGTGGAGGTTGTCGTGCACGCGCTACCACCGGGTGCGGCGACGGCCCGGTACCCCGAGATCGGCTGGCCGCCGTCGTCGGAGGGCGCCTGCCAGGTCACCGTCGCAGAGTCGTTCGACGCTGCCGTGGCCGCGACCGAGACCGGAGGATCCGGAACTCCTTGCGGCGTGACCGGCGACGACGACCCGCTGGCCGGACCGTCACCGGCGTCGTTGCGGGCCGTGACGCTGAACGTGTATGACTGCCCGTTGACCAGGCCGGGCACCGTGCAGGTCAGAGGATCGGGTGTGACTTCCGGCTCGGTCGTGCAGGTGGCGCCGCCCGGGGAGGCCGTGACGGTGTAGCGCCAGATCGGTAGATCCGGATCCGACGTCGCAGCGGTGAAGCTCACCTGCGCGGACGACTTGCGGGGAACGGCGCTCGCCGTGCCAGGAGCCGTCGGCACGGTGCCGTCGCAGCCGGGGAAGCGGAAACTCGCGATCCGTGTCTGCCAGTTGGCCGAACCCGTGGTCTGGATGTACTCGTTGGTGTACCAGAACGTGCAGTCATCCGATGGGTCGATGTTCATCGACGAGTAGTCGCCCCAGCGGCCACTGACGTGGGTCTGGGCGCCACTTCCCGCGATGATCGTGGACGCTGCCTGTGGCATCTGGTTCAGCGGGTCCCAGATCTTGCGACCCACGAACTCGATGGACGGGTAGGTCGAAGTGGCGTTGGACGAGCTGTAGCCCAGTGCCATGTTGCCCTGCTTGTCCATGGCCACCGAACCCATCCAGCGGAACGTCGCGTTGTCAGGGTCGGCCGTGGTTCCCTGCTGGTGGATCTGCGGCTGCGCGGCATCGGGATCCCGGATCTCGTACCAGGCGATCCCGGTCTGCGAGGTCTGACCGAGTTCGCCGTCCATCGCGACGGAGTGGTTGGCCACCAGCGACTCGTGGGTGCCGAAATTGCGGTAGGCGAGACGGTGCATCATCCTCCCGCCCAGCACCTCCAGTCTCTGGCTCGTCCCAGGCTGGGGGACGCACTTGCCTCTGTCCACCTCCAAACACGCCCAGGTGAAGGGATCGATCGGGAGGTACGTGGGGCCTTCGAGCGTGGAGAGTCCCGGGGTGTCCCAGTCCACGTGGAACTTGTACATGGTCAGTTTGTCGTTGTCGCTCCAGTGTTCAGCGAGGAAGTAGTTGGGGGAGCCCGCGGGCGGCGGTGTGCTGCCGTCGGCGTCGGACGGCAGGAGCGACCACTCCGTGGCCAGGTCGACGCACTGCTGAGTGGCGGGAAGACCGGCGAGCATCGATGCACGGTCGAGGGCGCAGACCTTGGCCCCCTCGTAGGCGAAGGAGACGGGATCGAACATGTTGTAGGAGACGTAGTAGCCGTCAGGCCAAACGCCGATCTTCGGGTAGTCGGGGAACGCGGTGTAATCGAACTGGTAGCGATTCCAGGAGCCCAGAGGATCCGCAGAAGCACTGACCGCGACGCATTCGTGCAGCCCACTGCCGTTGTACGAGAACTGCGACACCAGCCACCGGTCGGCGAACTGGTCGTGCAGCACGATCGGGTCACCGTCGTTGGTCGTTTCGCAGTCTCCGCCGAATCCGGTCCAGATGGTGTTGCTCGGCACAGGGCCGTAGACACCCGTGCCGTCCTTGTCGAAGATCTGCAGTGACAGATTCACCATTTGCACGTAGTGGTTCGGCCCGACATCGCCCACGGTGTCGGGGGGAAGGACTCCGTCGCTGTTGGAGAGACCCTCGAAGTCGCTCAGTAGCCCTGGCATCTGTTGGCCCGGTGCGGGCCCCGTGGGATTGGGGATGCTCGGGGGGCTCTGCTCACCGCTGAGGATGTCGTCGATCCGTTCGCCGGGTGTGGGCTTCTGCGGGACGACGTCTTGCCGGCCGTCCGACGGTGATGGAGCCGCGTCGAGTTCGCGTAGAGGCTCCGAGGTGTCGCTGAACACCGCTGACGAGACGTCAGGCCGATCTTCCGATGAGGCCGGTGGCGCGAGCCAGACACCTGCCGCAACAGCGGTCACGGTCGTTAGAACGAGCAAAGGGCGCATCGGCATGACGGTCTCCGTTCCTCCTGCAGGCTAGGCCGAGGTCCGCTCGGGATGATGCGCCGGCTGACCCGAATGGCTCGACGACGACTCAGCGTGACCGGAACAGTGAGTGGCCCCGCGCACGAGGAAGGGCCCCCCGCTGTGCGAGGGGCCCTTCCGTGAAGCCTTGAACTACACCGCTCCGGCGGTACCCGGCGGCGGTCCGTACTTGTTGTCTCCGGCGTCGCCTTCCTTGATGTAGAAGGCGAAGATGAGGATCAGCGGTCCGATGCAGCACAGCACGGACAGCCACCACCACCAACCGGACTTGTCCACGTCGTGTAGACGTCGGACCTGGATCGCCAGCGTCGGCAGCAAGACGACCAGTGCCCAGATAGAACTGAGCCACCCAGCGTTGTAGACCGATGTGACAGAGTTGCCGGTCTCTGGGTTGGTCACCGTGCTGATCTGGAAGCCGAAGAGGCTGTCCAGGATGTTCATGATGATGCCCACAATGACGTAGAACAGGATCCAGTACCAGAACTCGGACCGCGAGGCACGACCTCTGAACGTTGCGTACTTCTTGAAGCCAGAACTGATTGCTTGACCGAATGACATGCGCGCCACCTCCCTTGTGGTGCTGAGAATGGCAGAACGCCGTGCCGATGGGTAGCGCGACACGACGTGCATTTGTGAATCTTTCCCCAGGTCGCCTGATTCCTGGGCATCCGTGAGCACTTGCGAGCCCACTCAACCGCACCCGGATCTCCGGACTGCTCAGGGATGTCCGTGGAGGCCGTGCTCCCATCAGGTGCGGTGCGGCCCGGATTGTTACACCGAACCCCAGGATGTAACATCGGCGATAGGGGCGAGGAGGAGACATGGCGACCAAGAAGCCGAGTCCGGCGTGGCGTGAACGGTTGGCGCGCGCAGGCACGTATCGCGGCGCATTCAGTTTCGACCCTGCGCGGATCAAACACCCCAGCGCCGGCTGGGTGGCGATGTTCCGTGACGAGTTCGGGATGACCGACTCCGATTTCCGTACGCCGGTGTCACAGGGTGACGACGCCGTGTCGCTGGACGGCCGGCCGGGTGTCGATCCTGCACACAGGGCAGCGATGGTGAAGATCGTGGGGGAGGACAACGTCGACGACTCCGACTACGCGCGTGTCCGGTTCGGCCACGGCAAGACCGTCGATGAGAACCTGGCCCTGCGTGCGGGTCGAGTGGCTGCCGTCCCCGACCTCGTGGTGCACCCGCGGGACAAGGAGGACGTCTCTGCGATCGTGGCCTACTGCGTCGAACACACGATTCCGGTGATCCCCTACGGCGCCGGGTCTGGCACCGTACTGGGCACCCGGGCGGACTCCGGCGGGGTCGTGCTGGTCATGCGCACTCACATGAACAAGTTGTTGGCCATCAACGAGCGCAACATGACCGCTGTGGTCCAGCCGGGTCTCATCGGTTCCGACTTCGAGGCGCTGCTCAACGAGGCGCCGACCCGCTTCGGGACGAACCGTGCGTTCACGTGTGGGCACTTCCCACAGTCGTTCGAGATGGCGTCGGTCGGAGGCTGGATCGCCGCGCTGGGATCCGGGCAGGCCTCGACCTACTACGGGGACGCCTACGACCTGGTGGTCAGTCAGGAGTACGTCACGCCGGTCGGGACGATCCGCACGAGGGACTTCCCGGCATCGGCGACCGGGCCGAAGGTCAACGACATCCTCAAGGGCAGCGAGGGGACCTTCGGTGTGCTGGTCGAGGCGACTGTCAAGATCTTCCGGTACCAGCCGGAGAACACGCAGCGGTTCGCGTTCATGTTCCCGCACTGGGAGGCAGCTGTGGAGTTCTCCCGCGAGGTCGTCCAGGGTGAGTTCGGGATGCCGGCGGTCCTGCGCATCTCCGACCCGGAGGAGACGGAGCGTGGCCTGGCGCTCAAGGGTTTCGACACGGGGCCCGCCAATGCCTTCCTCAGCAGCCGTGGCTTCAAGCCGTGGCAGCGATGTCTGTGCATCGGCACCGCGGAGGGTGAGAAGGGGTTCGCCAAGCATGTCGCGGCGCAGGCCAAGCGCATCGCGAAGTCGCACGGCGGTATGTCGCTGACCTCGTTCGCAACCAAGCAGTGGGAACACGGACGGTACTCGGATGCCTACATCCGAGAGGACATCCTCGACTTCGGCATGGTCATCGACACCCTCGAGACCTCTGTCACCTGGGACACCATCTACGACGTCCACGCAGGGGTGCGGACCCTCGTGAAGAGCCGTCCCGGCACGGTGTGCATGACGCACGCCTCGCACTTCTACCCGCAGGGGACGAACCTCTACTTCATCCTCATCCTCAAGCCCACCGATGCGGATGAGTACTTCCGATTCCGGGCGCAGATCATCGACAAGATCCTTGAGTGCGGCGGCTCGACGAGCCACCACCACGGGACGGGCAATCTCTTCGGCCCGTGGCTGGAGGGGTTCCTGGGGGAGACCGAGATGGGCGTGCTGCGCGCGCTCAAAGCACACTTCGATCCGGACGGGATCATGAACCCGGGCGGCACGCTGGGCCTTCAGGAAGGGATGCAGTGATGGCTGATAAGGATCTGATCGTCGCGATCGATGCGGGAACGCAGTCGATCCGTGCCGCGTTGGTCGACTACGAGGGCGAGATCCACAGGTTGGTCAAGACGCCGATCGAGCCGTACTTCTCCGATGAGCCCGGTTGGGCGGAGCAGGACCCCGAGTACTACTGGCGCATGCTGTGCGAGACCACTCGGGAGTTGCTCGCAGACGCTGATGCGCAACGGCTGGCGGCGGCGACGCTCACCACCCAGCGTGTGACGATGATCAACGTCGATGAGAACGGTGACCCTCTGCGGCCGGCCATCGTGTGGCTGGATCAGCGCAAGGCCGACATCCGCAAGGTGCTGCCCGCGGTCTCGTTCCCGGTCCTCAAGGCCGCACGGGTGTATCCGTTGGTCGAGTACGCCACCCAGTACTGCCGAACGAACTGGATCCAGCAGAACCAGCCCGAGATCTGGGAGCGCACGCACAAGGTGCTCTTCCTCTCCGGGTACTTCACCCATCGCCTGACCGGTGAGTTCCGCGACTCGACCGGCAACATCACGGGCACCATCCCCTTCGACGTGAAGAAGTCCGACTGGGCCGGGAGCCTGGATCTGAAGTGGCGCCTGTTCCCCATGGAGAGGGAAAAACTGCCCGAGGTGGTACCTCCGACCGAGCACCTCGGGGTGATCACCGCTGCGGCCGCCGAGCAGACCGGCCTGCCCGAGGGGCTGCCGTTCGTGGCGGCGTCCAACGACAAGGCGTGCGACATCATCGGTTCGGGCTGCCTGACCCCGGAGACTGCCTGCATCAGCTTCGGGACGACGGCGACCATCAACACGCAGACCAGCAAGTATGTGGAACTTCGCCCGATGCTTCCGCCCTACCCGTCGGCGGTCCCCGGGGAGTTCTACACCGAAGTCGCAGTGGTGCGCGGGCTCTGGATGGTCTCGTGGTTCAAGGAGGAGTTCGGCCTGCAGGAGCGGCTGATGTCCGCGGACTCCGGCCAGGCGCCGGAAGAACTGCTCGAGGAACTCGTGCGCACCGTGCCTGCGGGGTCACAGGGACTGGTGTGCCAGCCCTACTGGACACCGGGCCCGGATCTGGAGCCGTACGCGAAGGGTGCGGTCTTCGGGTTCGGTGACGTCCACACCCGCGCGCACCTGTACCGCGCGATCCTCGAAGGGATCGTGTTCGCCATGAAGGACGGGGCGCGATTGACGGAGAAGAAGAACGGCGTGCCCATCGAGGCCTTGCGCGCGACCGGTGGCGGTTCGCGCAGTGACTCGATCATGCAGATGACCGCCGACATCTTCGACCTGCCGGTCTCCCGCCCGCATACTCCGGAAACGTCGGTGGTGGGCGCGGCCATGGATGCGGCCGTCGGCATGGGTGTGTATCGGGACATCGCCGAGGCGGCCGAGCACATGACCCGTACTGCTGAGGTGTTCACCCCGGACCCTGTCAACCGGGACCTGTACGCGCAGCTGTATGAACGGGTCTACGCGAAGTCCTACGAGCAGTTGCGGCCGCTGTACAAGGAGATCCAGCAGGTCACCGGCTATCCGAAACTCTGAGCGATCTGGAGAAGGAACACCTTCGCCACGCGTGTGCCGCCACGGGTGTTGAGGTGGCCATCGTCCGAGGCGTAGCCGCGGTAGAGCGCGTAGTAGCGCTTGCCGTGGTGTCGTCCCTTGACTCGCGAGCCGTTCGGGCGGGTGGATTCGACCCGCGCGATGTCGACCACGTCCGGACCGTAGGCCGAACGCACGAGTGCGTTGTAACGCTCCCGCACCACGTTCGATGCGGGGTCGTTCGTGGTCAGCGGCACGGTCATGTGCACCAAGTGAGTCTGTGGGTTGGATGCCTGCAGGGCGGCCACCGTCGCGCGGTATTGGGCGAAGACCGCGCGCACTTTCGTCCCGGCTGTGATGTCGACGAAGCACAGTTTCATCGCGGCGACCTGGGGGTTCTGCTGCTCGACCGCCGATTTGAACGCCGTGAACTTCGACCTGGGGTCGCCGTTGGTGCCGATCTCCACCTGGGCGAAGCCGGGACCGCTGGCGGGCAGTTCATCCAGCACTGTGGGCGCGGGCACCCCGCGTTTGCCGTACACCGTCGCCACTCCGTCGAGGATGTTCCAGCCCACGGACTGGTGACCGAACAGCACCCGGTGCGAGTCGACAGCCCGTAGGTCGCCATCGGTCACGGCTGCCGCGGGAGCGGTCGCCATCGCGGTGGCGAGCATGAGTGCGAATACGCGTCTCACAGTTGGGCCTCCTCCGATCAGTATCGGCGCGGCCGCGCCCCGACTTGGGTGACATCAGCCGATCGGCGTCGCTGTCATCATGTGGTGGTGGGGATCGCACGCACAGTCGCAGGCGCTGTGCTTCTGGTGGCTGGCACAGCAGTCGTTGCCGACCAGATCGCGAAGCGCGTTTTCGGAAGGCCGCCGCGGCGGCGAGGTGAGCCACCGCCGGACGCGGTCGACGTCAGCATCCCGGCGTCTCACGGTCCAGACCTGCGGGCGTGGTTCCTGCCCGGTGCAGGTGACGGTCCCGCAGCCGTCGTCATCCACGGCTGGGGAGGCAATGCCGGCGACATGGTCCCCGTCGCGGATCGCCTGCACGCCCTCGGTCTGCATGTGCTTCTAGTCGATGCTCACGGGCACGGCCGTAGTCCAGCGATTCCGGTTTCGTCCATGCCGGCGTTCGCGCAGGACGTGCGCGATGCCACGCGGTGGCTGCGCGCACGCCCGGAGGTGGATCCGGGGCGGGTGGTGCTCGTGGGTCACTCTGTCGGGGCAGGCGCGTGCTTGTTCGCGGCGTCGGGTGACAAGGCTGTCGCGGCTGTGGTCGCGCTGGCGCCGATGGCCGATCCGGTCGGCTTCATGTCCGAGCGCATGGGCCGCCGGCTGCCCCAGCCCCTGGTGACAACGGCACTGCGCTACACCGAGTTCACGATCGGGCACCGGTTCGAGGAGTTCGCTCCACTACACACGATCGGGCGCGTGGCGGCCCCGGTGTTACTCGTGCACGGCGCGCGGGACACCACGGTGCCCGTGGCCCACGCGCAGATGTTGCACCACCGTTCGACCACCAGCACCTTGTGCATCGTCGACGGGGCTGACCATTTCAGCGTCGACTCGTTGGACCACGTCGATCTGCTGGGGTTCCTGGCCCACGCCGCAGTACTGGATCAGCCGCGGGGCAGCCAGTCGGTACTCGGCATCGGGTCGTAGACGGGCTCGCCGCCGTACGTGGGAATCAGGTGTATCGGCTCGACCTTCACACGGGCCGAACCCTTCGCTGCTCCGAAGCATCGCAGCGGAACGCTGACGGACGTCGTCCGCGCTCCCGCGTCCTTCTCGTAGCGCCATCCGGTGCAGGGCAACTCGCAGGATTTCCCATCAGGGCAGTCGAACAGGTACTTCTTCGGGACGATGAACGACCGTCGGCCGTTGATGTTCGGGACGATGAGGAACGTCCTGCCCTTCTCGAAGGTGATCAGTCCGCCTGTCGCGGAGCGCTTGTTGCGAACCTCCCAACTCCAATCCACGTGCGTCATCCGGATGGTCAGGCGCTTGGCCGAGACCGTGACGGTGGCCGAGCTGATGTCGGAGATATCCGGCCCCGAATAGATCTCGCCCACCTCGTCTGTGACGGTGGCGGACTCGGCGGAGGCGACGTTCGGCACCGCAGCGAGCACGAGGCCGGCGATGGTCGGGACGAGAATCCTCATGGCCCTCCTCTGCAGGGAGGGGCTCACGCTATCGCAGATTCTCCACGGACGACGCCATCCGTTCGAGCCCTTCGAGCAGATTCGCTTGCGACGTCGCGAAGTTGAGGCGCACATGTCCACCTCCGCCCGTGCCGAACACATGTCCGGAGCTCAGGGCGACTCGGGCATGGTCGAGGAAGTACCGGGCGGGACCTTCGAGATCCGAGACCACCCCCGGGCCTTGAAATCCCTCGTCGTGCAGGCCCAGTGCACGGGCGTCCAGCCAGGCGAGGTAGGTGCCCTGTGGCGGCTCGAGCATGAGCTCGGGCATTCGCTCGCTCACGAAATCGATCAGCAACGACCGGTTGGCGTCCAGGCCGCTGAGCAGGGCGTCGAGCCACTGCCCGCCGCGGCGGAAGGCCTCGGTGTGGGCCATCACGCCGAAGTGGCTGGCGCCGTGCGCGACTTCCTCCGGCATGCGGGCGAGATCCGTCTGTGCATCCGGACCGGCCACTGCCAGCGCAGCTTTGAGCCCTGCCAGGTTCCAGGCTTTCGAGGCCGACAACACACTGAACGCGTCCTCTGC
>CALFYG010000144.1 GCA_937952095.1 uncultured Micrococcales bacterium
CTGCACTTCGGCGCGGTCGACCAGTGGTGCCGCATCACGCTGAACGGATCCGTGGTGGGTGAGCACGACGGCGGATTCCTGCCCTTCAGCGTGGACGTGACGGACTCCTGCAGCGACACCGACAACGACCTGCACGTCGTCGTACAGGATCCGTCGGACACCGGTCCGGGAGCGCGCGGAAAGCAGAAACTCCAGCCCGGGGGCATCTGGTACACCGCCCAGTCCGGGATCTGGCAGACGGTGTGGTTGGAGTCGGTGCCGGAACTGCACGTCACCGGCCTGACCCTCGAACCCGATCTGACAGGTGCGACGATCACGGTTCGCACCACACACCCCACCCCCGTGACGATCGGGATGCGTGATGGGGACGTCGCCCTGGCCACGGCGGCGGGCACCGCCGGTCAGCCCTTGCGGATCGACGTCCCCGAACCACACTTGTGGACCCCGGACGACCCGCACTTGTACGACCTGACCGTGCGCGCGGGCGCGGACGAGGTCGCAAGTTACGTGGGCCTGCGGACCTTCGGGATCGCGCCGGATGCCGGTGGCCGTGCCCGACTTCTTCTCAATGGGCAGCCCTACTTCCACGCCGGTGTGCTGGACCAGGGCTACTGGTCGGACGGGCTACTCACCGCAGCCTCCGACGAGGCTCTCATCTTCGACATCCAGACGATGAAGGACATGGGCTTCACCATGCTGCGCAAGCACATCAAGGTGGAGCCGTTGCGCTGGTACCACCACTGCGACCGGATCGGGATGCTCGTCTGGCAGGACATGGTCAACGGGGGCGGACCGTATCGGCGCAGGGTCGTCGAGCTGCCCGCCGTGTCACCAGTGCGATTCGACGACCGGCACCGTCGGCTCTTCTCCCGGGAGGACGACCACGCCCGCGCACAGTGGCTCAGCGAGACCCGCGAGACCGTGGAACTACTGCGCAACTCCCCCTGCGTGGCCGCCTGGGTCCCCTTCAACGAGGGATGGGGGCAGTTCGACGCCAACGAGGTCGCCGAAACGGTCCGCCTCCTCGACCCCAGCCGTCCCGTCGATCACGCCAGCGGCTGGCACGACCAAGGAGGCGGTGACTTCCACAGCCTGCACGTCTACTTCCGACCCTTCCGGGTGCCGCGTAAGCCGGACCCCCGGGTACTGGCCCTCAGCGAGTACGGCGGGTACAGCCTGCACCTGAGCGAGCACAGCGCCAGTCCCACGGAGTTCGGCTACCGGCGCTACAGCTCGGTGGCAGATCTGGCCGCGGCATTCCGCCGCCTGCACGCCGACCAGATCATCCCCGCGATCCCCAAGGGCCTGTCCGCCACCGTCTACACGCAAGTGTCCGACGTCGAGGATGAGACCAACGGGCTGCTGACCTTCGACCGGCGCGTGGTGAAGATCCCGGTCGACGAGGTCCGGCAGGTGATCCAGCGATTGCGTGTGGACTGAGCCGGTCAGCGCCACCACTGTGCCAGCACAGCCGCCGCTTCCTCCCCGGCGTCGTCCTGCCAGAAGTGGCCGGCTCCGGCCAGGAGGTGATCCGTGCGGTCGGTGAGCAACGACTGCCACCGCCGCCGCTCGCCCTCGCCGAAGGCGATGTCCCCATCGGCCCAGAAGAGCAGCGACGGCAGTCCGGCGATGACCGGCAATCGGTCCGCAAGGTCAGCGAGGAAAGGTCGGGCGGTACGGATCTGCAGCGGCAGGACCTGTGCCGGCCGGCGGGACGCGGGCGTCGGGAAGGGTCCTGTGTACATGGCCACCTCCGCATCCGTGAGCCGCCGACGCCGCATCATGCTCGGCAGCATCTTCCCGACGAAGAGGTTGAGTCTTCTGTTGAGCAGATCGCCGGTGATGGGTCCACCCATGATCTGACCGAAACCCATCGTCCACAGATTGCTCGGCCAAGCCCAGGTGTTCCCCACGACGAGGCCCCGATACCGCTGCGGATCCCGCACCGCCGCTGCCAGCCCGATCGGTCCACCCCAGTCCTGCACAATCACGGTGACATCGGTGAGGTCGAGCGCTTCGACGAGCGAGCGCGCGACCGCGCTGTGCTCTGCAGCGGTGAACCCGTAGCCGGGTGCAGCCTTCGACAATCCGAACCCCGGATGGTCGAAGGCCACGCACCGGAAGCTCTCCGACAGCCGCGCGATCATCCGGCGATAGAGGAAACTCCACGAGGGGTTCCCATGCACCATGAGCAGCGTGGGCCCGGAGCCGACGTCGAGGTAGTGGACCGTGTTGCCATCCACGTCGATCCAGTTGGACGGATAGGGCAACAGGTCCTCGTCGAACCACGGTGGACGCTGGGGCATGCGGCAACTGTAGTGCCGGTCGAGCGGGCGGAAAGCCGATCTCAGCGGACCTTGCGGTTGTACGGCCGCCCGTGCCAACCCCAAATGGCCGCCTGTTCCGGACCAAACGGGCATCGATGCGACCACCTCAGGTTGAGAACCGCGCGAATTCGGCCTTGCTCAACCGCAGATGTCCGCCTGCGCTCAGGGTTCCGGGATCATCACGATGGCGCCGGACGGGCACTCGTTGACGCAGATCCCGCACCCTTTGCAGTAGTCGAGGTCGAACGCGTAGTCCCGGCCGTTGTCGCCCTCCGCGGATCCCCGTGGAAGCTTGAGCACCGCGTTGTCCGGGCACACACCGAAGCAGTTGTCGCAGCCGAAACAGTTCCCGCAGGAAAGACAGCGACGGGCCTCATAGACGGCGGTCTGCTCGTCGAGTCCCTGCTTCACCTCGTCGAACGTCGACACCCGCCGGGCAGCGTCCAGCGTCGGCCGCACCGTCTTGGGGGCATCGGTGTAGTACCAGGTGTTGAGCCTGTCGAACGTCGCCAGCTGCGGCCGGGGGGCATGTTCGAACGCCACCCCCCGCAACCACCCGTCCACAGCGCGTGCCGCCTGCTTGCCATGCCCGACGGCCACCGTCACAGTCCGTTCCGAAGGGACCATGTCGCCGCCGGCGAAGATGCCGTCGACGCCGGTCATCATGCGCTCGTCGACCTGCACGACACCATCAGCGATCTCGATGCCGGGCACGTCCTGCATCAGGGAGAGGTCGGTGTCCTGTCCGAGGGCGAGGACCAGCGAGTCGGCGGCCAGTTCCTCGAACTCGCCGGTGGGCTGCGGGAACCCGGTGTCGTCGAGTTCCATGCGCTCCACAGTCATCGAACCGGCATCCACGCTCTTGATCGTCGACAGCCACCGGATGAGGACACCCTCCTCGAGCGCCTCCTCGACTTCGATGTCATGGGCGGGCATCCGGTCGCGGGTGCGACGGTAGACGACGATCGCCTCCTCGGCGCCGAGGCGCTTGGCGGTGCGGGCGGCGTCCATCGCGGTGTTCCCGCCGCCGTAGACGACGACCCTGCGCCCGAGCAACGGACGCTCCTCCCCTTCCATGTCACGCAGCAGGGTCACCGCGTCCAGGATCTTCGCCGACTCTCCGGCGGGCACGTACGCGCGCTTGCCGACCTGTGCGCCGACAGCCACGAACACGGCGTCGAAGCTCCCCTCCTCCTTGGCCGCCAGCACATCGGTGACAGGGCTTTTGAGGTGCAGTTCGACACCCATGTCGAGGATGCGCTGGATCTCCGCGTCGAGCACGTCACGCGGCAGTCGGTACGACGGGATCCCGAAGCGCATCATTCCGCCCGACTTCGGGCCCGCATCGCGGATCACGACGGAATGCCCGAAGCGGCGCAGGTGGTATGCCGCCGACAACCCGGACGGTCCGGCGCCCACCACGAGGACGCGCTTGCCCGATTCCACAGCCTCCATCGGCAGCGGCCACTTCTCCTGCAACGCCACGTCCCCGAGGAACCGCTCGACGGAGTTGATCCCCACCGGCTGGTCGAGCTGAGCACGGTTGCACGCGGTCTGGCAGGGGTGGTAGCAGACCCGGCCCATGATCGCCGGGAACGGGTTGTCGGCGACGATCAACTGCCAGGCGCGCTGGTACCTGCCCTCCTCCGCTTCGTACAACCAGCCCTGGATGTTCTCCCCGGCCGGACAGGCGTCGTTGCAGGGGGGCAGCGAGTTCATGTACAGCGGGCGCTCTGTGCGCCAGGAACCTGTCTTGTTGGCCAGGCTGGAGCCGACGTCCAGAGTGATCGCGAAAGGCTTGTCCATCTAGACGTCCACCTCCTGGATGTCGTACCGGCGGAAGTTCCGGTCTGCCATGGCTTGCAGGCGCTCCAGCGTCGAGGCATCGGGCTCCGGATGGAACAGATGCGCATAGCGCTTCTGCAGGCGCAGGTATTCGGTGACCGGGACCCGCCGTCTCACGGGCAGCACCGACGTGACCTCGCCGTACTCAGCCTCGAAGACGGGGAACAGGCCGGATTCCATCGCCAGGCGCGCCAGGAGGATGGTGTCCTTGCTCGCCGACCCCCAACCCAACGGGCAGGGCACGAGGACGTGGATGTAGCGCGCGCCGCGCATCTGCATGGCCTTTTCGACCTTGGCTTCGAGGTCGCGCAGATTGGCGACGGTGGCGGTGGCGACGTAGGGGATCTCGTGCGCCATCGCGATGCGGGGCAGGTCCTTGCCCTGTCCGAAGACGTTGCCCGGATGGTCGCCGACCGCCTGGGTGGTGGCAGTGCGCGCGGCCGGCGGAGTCGCACCGGAGCGCTGCACGCCGGTGTTCATGTAGGCCTCGTTGTCGTAGCAGATGAACAGCACGTCGTCGTTGCGCTCGAACATCCCCGACAGGGCCCCCATGCCGATGTCGACCGTCCCCCCATCGCCGGCCTGACCGACGACGCGGGTCTCACGGCCCTTGACCTTCATGGCCGCTGCCACACCCGTGGCCACGGCGGGGGCGTTGCCGAACAAGGAGTGCAACCACGGGATCTGCCAACTCGTCTCCGGGTACGGAGTGGAGAAGACCTCCAGGCAACCTGTGGCGTTCACCGCCACCATGTCCCCCGCGGTGGCCCGCATCGCCGCGTCGAGCGCGTACCGCGCCCCGAGCGCCTCACCACAGCCCTGACAGGCACGGTGACCACTGTTGATGGAGTTCGGGCGGCTCGGATCCGACTGCGCCGAGCGTTCCGTGATGTCGAGCAGTCGGTTACCGACCGCGAAGGATCCGACTTGGTAGAACTTGATCGGCTCAGCACTCATCGTGGCGTCCTCACACCATGGGGGTCCCCGACCGCGCCCACGTCGCGCAGCAGGTTCTCAGCAGTCGGACCGGATCGCCGGCTCGACCGGGTCCGTTCGATCTCCCGCTCCACCAGGTCGGTGCGCAGGTCCAGGAAACTCAACTCGTCGAGGTCGTCGACCGTCTCGATCATCCGCGCCAACGACTCCTGCAGGATCGGGCGTCCGCCGAGCCCTGCGATGACCGTGCGCACGGGGATCGCCGTGCCTGCCAGCGCGGTGCGCACGTTGTTGGTCACGATGCCTCCGATACCGACCGCCAATGCCTTCTCCAGGACGACGACCGTGCGTACATGTCCGATGGCCTCGCGCACGGCGTCCAGGGGGAACGGTCGGAACGACGTGATCCCGAGGACCCCCGCCCGCACTCCGTTATCGCGCAATGCATCCACGGTGTCCTGCAGAGTGCCGAGCACCGAACCCAGCGCGACCACCACGACCTCCGCGTCCTCGAGGCGGTACTCGGAGATCAACCCGTTGCGCAGCCGGCCGGTGGCCTCCCCGTATGCCCCGGCGATCTCCGGTATCAACTCCAACGCGTCCATCTGTCGGCGGTGGGCCAGGTAGCGCACCTCCATGAATGCCTCAGGGCCCACCATCGCCCCGATCGATACCGGATCATCGGGGTCGAGCACCTGCCGGGGTTCGAACGGCGGCAGGAAGTCGTCCACAACCTGTTGTTCCGGGAGTTCGACCTCCTCCACCGCGTGGGTGAGGATGAAGCCGTCCATACACACCATGACGGGCAGCGACACCGCCTCGGCGAGCCGGAAGGCCTGGATGTGCAGGTCCACCGCTTCCTGATTGTCCTGGGCGTACAACTGGATCCAGCCGGAGTCCCGCTGGCTCATCGCATCGCTGTGGTCGTTCCAGATGTTGATCGGCGCCCCGATCGCACGGTTGGCCACCGTCATCACGATCGGCAGCCCCAGTCCGGAGGCGTTGTACACCGCCTCCACCATGAAGAGCAGTCCCTGACTGGCGGTGGCGGTGTAGGAGCGGGCACCTGCCGCGCTGGCACCGATCGCCACGCTCATGGCTGCGAATTCGCTCTCCACGTTGACGTATTCGCACGGTTCGAGCTCACCGCTCTTCACGATGGCCGACAGCGCCTCGACGATGTGGGTCTGCGGCGAGATCGGATATGCGCAGATCACCTCCGGCCGCGCCAGGGCGACCGCCTCGGCCACCGCCCGGGACCCCTCGATCTGCTTACGCATCCACACCCTCCTTGCGGGCCAGCACGACATCGAACGCCTCGCGCGCCGCCGCCCTGTTGCCTTCCAGCACGGCCCCCCGGAACCGTTCCGCGGCCGCCGCCTCGACGTCCACCAGCTCGACCTGACCGGTCAGCCCGGCGAAGCCACCGAGCAGCACGACATTGGGCAGCGGACGACCGAGGTGGCGCATGGCGATCTGCGTGGCCGGCACTGTGATGACACGTGCCGGGTCATGGTCGGCGAGGAACCCCCCGAGGCCGAGTTCCTCGACTTCGACCCCAGCGTTGATCAGGACGTAGCCACTGGGCGGGAGCCCCGCGAACACATCCACCTGATGCAGCAAGGTGGCGTCTTGGACGATGAGGGCGTCGGGCACGACGACGGGCTCACGGGAGCGGATGGGCCGATCGTCGAGACGGCAGTACGACACGACGGGGGCCCCGGTACGTTCGGAGCCGAAACTGGGGAACGCCTGGGCGTGGTGCCCGCCACGGAAGGCTGCCACACTCAACAACTCGGCGGCCGTGACGACACCTTGTCCGCCCCGGCCATGGATGCGGATCTGGAACACACCCCCCACCGTAGTCCTGCGGCCGCCCCGATACGCGACGTCCCGTGGCGCTGTCCGGGATTGCCAATAGGGTTGCCACATGGAGGCATATCCGTCCGGCGTGCGCACAGTCCATACCGCCCTTCGGGACCTGGGCATCACCGGCCGGATCCGTGAACTGCCCGACTCCGCGGCCACTGCCGCCTCGGCCGCGCAAGCGCTCGGTGTGCAGAAGGGCGCGATCGGCAATTCCCTGGTCTTCGAGGCCGACGGCAAACCACTGCTGGTGATCATCTCCGGCGCCCACCGCGCGGACCTGCTCAAGCTGTCGGCGCTCACGGACAGTCGCGGTGTCCACCGCGCCGATCCCTCGTTCGTTCGACTGCATACCGGCCAGCCGATCGGCGGCGTGGCACCCATCGGCCACCCGCGCCCGATCGAGACGCTCGTCGATGTCACGCTCTCGCGCCAGCGGGAGGTCTGGGTCAGCGCCGGGCATCCGCAATTCGTGTTCCAGACCAGTTACGACGAACTGCTGCGGATCACCGCGGGCAACGCCGGCGAGGTGGGCGAGGCCCCGGCGGAATGACCGTCGTCCTCGACATCTGGACCGTCCGGCCGACGGCGGTCCCCCGCGCGTTCTGGCGGATGGCACGTGATCCCCGGCGCCTCGCCCACGTCGACGATCTGGATTTCCACAAGTCCCTGGGAACCGGTGCCGGCAGACGCTTCACAGCCCGGGATGCGGACCTGCGGCAGTGGGCGCTATTGACCTGCTGGTCCGGACCCGACCACGCCCTGGCCCCCACCCTTGGGAAGTGGAACGCTCTGGCCGAGGGTCACACGCGTTTCACGATGGCCGCGATCGCCAGCCACGGCCGATGGTCCGGCGTGGAGCCGTTCACGCCAGACCCCGCTTTCGCCCGGCACGACGGCCCGATCGCTGCCATCACGCGCGCCCGGGTGCGCACCGGGTTGTGGCGGAGCTTCCAACGCGCCGTGCCACCGGTAGCCTCCGCGCTGCACGCCACCGACGGTTTGCTCTACCGGATCGGCATCGGTGAAGCGCCCATCGGTCTGCAGGGAACGTTCAGCGTCTGGCGCGATGCCGCCGCCCTACGCTCGTTCGCCTACGAAAGCCCGGAACACGTCGCGGTGATCGAACAGACCAGGAGCACGGGCTGGTACTCCGAGGAACTGTTCGCCCGCTTCGCCGTCCTCGATGTCAGCGGGGACTCGCCGTGGTGACGGACATCTCGCCGCGCCAGCGGGCAGCCGCGGTGCCGTGGGTCTTCGCAGGTGCGGCCATTCTGGCCCAGATCACGTGGATCCTGGTGCCGGCCGGCGATCGTGAACTCGTCACAAGCCTGGTCGTGCTGCTGTTCGCGGCCGCGAGTCTGAGCCACGCCTGGCAGCAGTTCGGCACCGGATGGGCACTGCGCTTCGCGGTGATCTCCGCCGGTTTCGGTCTGCTGATCGAACTACTGGGACACACCACCGACATCCCGTTCGGGCCCTACGACTACACCGAACTCCTGCGACCACAGATCCTCGGCGTGCCTGTGATCGTTCCGCTGGCGTGGACGATGATGGCCTACCCGTGTCTTGTGCTGGCGCGCAGCCTCACTCAGCGCTGGGTGGTTCCCCTGGCCGCGGTGGGCCTGACGACGTGGGACTTCTTCCTCGACCCGCAGATGGTCGGCGAGGGCTACTGGGTCTGGGAACGGACCCAACCCGCGCTGCCGGGGATCCCCGGCATCCCACTGCAGAACTACGCCGGATGGCTACTCGGCAGCCTGCTTCTGATGTGGGTTCTCAACCGGTTACCACGCCAGGAGTGTGCCCTCGGTGTACCGCTGCTGCTGTACGGCTGGATGTGGATCGGCGGGATCATCGCCAACGCCGTGTTCCTCGATCGACCCAGCGTGGCCCTCGTCGGCGGGCTGGGGATGGCCGTTCTCGGGCTGCCCGCTCTGCTGTCCTGGTGGCGTCGGTGAAGGGCATGCGCTGGCTGGTCGCAGGATGCACCGTGGGCGCCGCGGCGGCGACCGCACTGAGCCTCGTCAATCTGCGTCACTTGCGCCGGCCCGACAGCAGTACGTCCACCGACACGATCAGCGTCCTTGTGCCGGCGCGTGACGAGGCCGAGCGGATCGGGCCCACCCTGGCGTCGTTGCGCGGACTCGAGGGCGTGGCGGAGATCATCGTGTTGGACGACAACTCCTCGGATGCGACCGCGGAGATGGTCGAGGCGGCCGGCCTGCGGGTCATCCGCGGGACCGACGAGCCTCCCCCGGGGTGGCTGGGCAAGCCATGGGCGTGCCAACGGCTGGCGGAAGCAGCGTCCGGCGATGTACTGGTGTTCGTGGACGCGGATGTCGTTCTGATGCCCGATGCCGCGCTGAGTACGGCCGCCTTGCTCTCCGGGCTCGATCTGGTGTGCCCGTATCCCCATCAGGTGGTCAGCGGCGTCCTGCAGAATCTCGTGCAGCCGCTACTTCAGTGGTCCTGGCTGAGTTTCCTTCCCCTGCGCCTGGCCGAAGACACCTCCCATCCGATGCTGTCCGCAGGGAACGGGCAACTGCTGGCGGTGCGCCGCGACGCATACGTCCGCGCCGGTGGCCATGCCGCGGTGAAGGACCAGGTGCTCGAGGATCTGGCGCTGGTCCGACAGTTCAAACGCACGGGTCACCGCGCGGGGATGGCTGACGGTACGGCCTTGGCCGACTGCCGGATGTACCGGGACGACCAGGAACTGATCGCGGGTTACACGAAGTCCCTGCACGACGCCTTCGGCGCAGGAACGGTCGCAACCCTGGGGGCCCTCTACCTCATCCCGCCGACAGCCGCGCTGATCGCGCACGATCCGTGGACGCGAGCCATCGGGGTGACCGGCTATGCGGTCGCCGTGGCGGGCCGACTCGCCGTCGCGAAGCGAACGCAGCAGTCGCCGGCGGCGTGCGCCGCCCATCCACTGTCGATCACTGCGCTGCTGTGGCTGTACGCACGATCCGTGCGCGCGCATCGCAGCGGCACGATCACATGGCGGGGCCGCTCGATCACGAGGTGACGGGGTGATCGATTCACATCCCGTCCACCGGCCGCGCATGCCCGAACAACACCGGCTCGCCCGTCACGGCCGACCAGTAGCGGGTTCCGTACTCCCAGTGCCACCACTCCTGTGGGTGCTGTACGAACCCCGCCCCCGACATCGCGTGCCAGAGCAGCCGACGCAGATCGCGTTCAAGCGCAGGGCCGTCCGGCTCAAGTGAAGCTGCCGACGCCTCCGGGACGAACGCGTCGAACCGGGTACCCAGCGAGAGCGCGTGGTTGCGGTACGTAAGTGTCAGATCGACCGTCCCCCCTGTCGCGTGCGGTGGACAACGCCTGGGATCCGGATCGGGGTAGGCCACGAATCCCGGGGCCAGGCTCGTGTCGCGGTACACACGATCGTGCAGCGCCGCCTGCAGACGGGGATCCCGCCAGGCGTCCCACACCGCCAAGCCGAAACCCGCAGGCAGGCCATCAGCCGCGTGGAGCAGCCGCTCGTAGGCCCTCGGACGAAGCCATGCACCCGGCACGGCGTGAGGCCAACCTTCGTGGAAATAGGCACCCATGACTCTGATCCGCGGGTCGCCCACAGGCACGAGGTCGTGGTCCAGCCCGTCCGGCGAGTCGGGCAGATCCACGTAGTCGATGCCGTCGTCCGGCGCGGACAGTCCCTCGCGCCAGCCGGCGAAATCGATCCTGACGTCCGAAGGAGGGCGACTGGCCCACTCGTACGTGGGCAGTTCATCCGGTAGCGAGCTCACGAGGCCCATCCAATCGCCCACTGCCTGGCGCCGGCACGCCGGTATGCCGCGGGCACCCGAGGTGGACTCGATAGCCTTCAGACGTGGCGAGGGTGGCGGTGGTCGGCGCGGGCATGGGTGGCCTCGCAGTGGCCGCGAGATTGGCCGCCAAGGGTCACCTGGTCACCGTCTACGAGCAGTGGACCGGGCCCGGTGGCAAGAACGCAGGGTTCGAGCGCGACGGCTTCCGCTTCGACCTCGGTCCCAGCACACTCACGCTGCCTGCGGTCTATCGCGATCTGTTCCTGAAGACCGGTCGCAGCCTCGAGGA
>CALFYG010000145.1 GCA_937952095.1 uncultured Micrococcales bacterium
CGAGCGGGCGCGGTGTCTCACCGCAGCCGAGATTAAGCGACTACACGCGGCGTGGGACGCGGCGTGGTACGCGGCGTGGTACCCGGCGAGGGACGCGGCGAGGAACGCGGCGTGGGACGCGGCGAGGAACGCGGCGAGGAACGCGGCGTGGTACGCGGCGAGGGACGCGGCGTGGGACGCGGCGTGGGACGCGGCGTGGGACGCGGCGTGGTACGCGGCGAGGGACGCGGCGAGGGACGCGGCGGGGGACGCGGCGGGGTACGCGGCGGGGGACGCGGCGGGGTACGCGGCGTGGTCTCTGGTGGCGCGAGACCTGATCTCCACTGATGCCTACGACACCTTGACTCGCCCGTGGGGTGAAGTCATCGGCCCGATCCACCCCGACGACCCCGACATGAGGAGAGGCGCATGAGTGCGCAGTGGCCTTCGCCGCGCTCGCGCTGGCACTGGGCGCGACCGACGACGAGGTGTCCGCGCTGTGGACGAGGCTCGCCCCCGAGCAGATCCCGAGCCACCCCGCCGACGCCATCAGCGACATGCGTAGGGCGCTGGACGAGATCAGGGGCAACGCATGATCCGCGCCCTCGCCTTCGCCGCCATCGTCTACAAGTTCGTCAACCGCAACGAGAGGAAACACCGATGACCGACAACAGCGCACGCCTGGAGGCGCTCGGCCGGGAGCGGCTCAACGCCGTCTACCAGCGCGACGAATGGGACGCCAAGGTGAAGCAGATCGACGCCGAGATCCTGTCCCTCGCCGAACCCGGCGACACCATCGACGTCGGCGGCGAACCCGCCTACATCATCGCCACCGGCGCCCACCGGTGGGACGAGAAACGCGCCCGCGAGGTGCTGCCCGAGGCGCTGGTGCAGATGCTCACCGTCACCGAGACGAAACTCGACCGCAAACTGGCGCAGGCGAAACTGCCGCCGGACCTGTACCGGCAGGCGTGCGTCGAAGGCAAGCCGACGATCAGGGCGGCGAAGTGAACGGCGAATACACGGCGCCCTGCGCCTGCGAATGGTGCGCCAACCTCGACGCCAAGCCGTGCGTCGTCATCGAGCGACTGGAAAGGCGAATCGCCCAACTGGAACGGATGGCGCCGAAGCCTACGCCGTTACCGCCCATCGACTACTCGGGGATGCTGACCGCAAGGATGCTTTTCAATGCGGCACAGCGTGAAGCCGACAGGGGCAAAGATGGCAGCGACCTCACATTCACGCGACTGCTGTGGATGGCGCAGATACTTGCGGCCGTTGAGACGGCAGAGGCGCTGCGTGTGCGCACGTCTGGCGGTGACGCATGAACGCCAAGCAGGCCGTCTACGACGTGATCCGTGGCGCCATCGCCAACCACCCCCGCTCGCTGCAGAAGCGCATCGGGCCCAGTGAGATCGGCACCCCGTGCGATCGGCGGATCGGGTACAAGCTGCTCGGCCAGGACGAGAACCCGCGCGGGGACGCCTGGAAGCCGACCGTGGGCACCGCCGTACACCACTGGCTGGAGAGGGCCTTCGACGACGTCAACCTGACCAAGGTCATCGAGAAGCTCGGCCGGCTCGGCGATAACGACCTGGACTGGATCACCGAGCAGAGCGTCACCGTGGGCTACCTGGCCGACGGCACCGCCATCACCGGGTCCTGCGACCTCTACCACCGGCCCACCGGCACCGTGATCGACCACAAAGGGTTGCACGTGGACACCCCGATCCCGACCCCTGACGGGTGGACCACCATGGGCAGGCTGCAGGTGGGTGATGCTGTCTTCGGCCGCGACGGGGAGGTGCACACGGTAACCCGCGTCTACCCGGTCAACATGCGCGACTGCTACCGCATCACATGGAGTGACGGCACGTCGATCGTGTGCGACGACATCCACCAGTGGCCGGTGGAGATGAAGACCCGCAGGTACACCGAGGTGCTGCGCAGCACGGCCCAGCTTGCAGACGACCATCTGCGGCACTACGGGGCAGCATCCAGGCCAGAACGGGTGTACCGCAGTCGCAACACCGCGCCGCTGGAACTACCGGAGCAGGATGTGCCCATTGACCCGTACGTCCTCGGTGCATGGCTGGGTGACGGCAATTCGTGGAACGGCACGATCAGCAAACCCGACGATGAACTGTTTGCCGAGATCGCCCGCCGTGGCTATACGGTCAGCGAGCCTTACGGCGTCGGGCGAAACCTGACACGCAACATCTACGGTCTGGCCGAGCAGACCCGCATCGCGGGCCTGCGGCGCAACAAGCACATTCCGGCGATCTACCTGCGTGGATCGCTGCAGCAGCGCCTCGATCTGGTGCGAGGTTTGATGGACACCGACGGGTCGTGGAACAGCGCCCGAAACCAGGCCATCTTCTCCACTACCGACAAGCAGATGGCCGCCGACTTCATGGAACTGTGCCGTTCGCTCGGCTGGAACGCCAACAACTGGGAGCAGACCAGGCAGGGCTTCGGCCTGACAGTCACCGCCTACGACGTGGCGTTCAACCCGCACGACCACAACCCGTTCATCCTGCCGCGCAAAGCCAACAAGGTGCGGATGCAAGGCAGCGCGCGGTCACGACACCGAGTCATCAAGTCGGTGACGAAGATTCCCACCGTGCCTACGGTCTGCATCGATGTGGACGCACCAGACCACGTGTTCCTGGCGGGGGAAGGCATGATTCCGACGCACAACTGCGTAGGTCTGGCATCGCTGCGGGACAAGAAGGCCAACGGGCCCGGGCAGCAGTACCGCGCGCAGGTCCACATGTACGGGGCCGGTTTCCTGATGGCCGGCCACAAGGTCGAACACGTCGCCATCAACTTCCTGCCGCAGAACGGCAACCTGACAGACGGCTGGTGGTGGACCGAGCCCTTCGACATGTCCATCGCCGCCGAAGCGATCACCCGGCTACGCGCCATCGAGGCGCACGTGGCCACCTCCGGGAGCGTGGAAGGACTACCGGCCGCCGACGCCTGGTGCGCCTTCTGTCCGTTCCACCTGCCCGGATCCACAGACCTGTCCGCCGGATGTCCCGGCGTGACAGCATCCCGCGCAAGCGGGGGCTTCGCCCACATGGTCGAGGCGCCAACCATCACCACACCGAACAGAAAGAAAGCATCATGACCAACCCCGCAGACTCCTTCTTCGGCGAGTCCTCACCATCGGCCAAGTTCGACGCGATCGGCACCACCGTCGGCGGTGTCATCACCCGCATCGGCGACCCCATGCAGCAGACCGACTTCTCCAGTGGCAAGCCGCTCACCTGGGACGACGGCACCCCCCGGATGCAGTTGCCGGTGACCGTGCAGACCGACCTGCGCGACCCGTCCAACCCGCTCGACGACGGCAAGCGGACCCTGTACGTCAAGGGCGAGATGAAGAAGGCGATCGGTGCGGCGCTGCGCGCGGCCGGGGCGAAGATGGCCTTGGGCGGCACGCTGACCGTCACCTTCTCCGGCGAGGAGCCCACCGCCGGCTTCCCGAAGAAGCTCTACACCGCCACCTATGCACCCCCGGCGGCAGGCTTCTTCGAGGAGCCCAAGCAGCCGGTGGCCGCAGCCCACGTCGGGCAGCCGCCGGCCGCACCACAGCCCGCAGCACCGGCCGCCCAGCCCGCCCCGGCAGGCGTGCCCGCAGGTGTGGACCCGCAGGCCTGGGCGGCCTTCCAGGCGATGCAGGCCCAGGCCGCCCAGAGCGCACCGGCGGCACCGCCGCTGGACGCGACCAACGCCGCCTACGCCGCCCAGATGGGCTTCCAGGCCCCGCAGCAGTAACCCCCCAGCCCCGCCGCACGCAAGGTGCCGCCGGTTCGCGACCGGGCGGGGCACGTGAGCCACCCCATAATCACCGACGCTGCCCTGGCCCTGCACGACGCCGGGCTGTGCGTGCTGCCCGCCGCCAGCGACGGCACGAAGATGCCGGCGCTGGCCTGGAAGCAGTACCAGAGCACCCGGCCGGGCCGTGACCAGGTCCGCGCCTGGGCACAGCACTCCGACGGGATCGGGGTGCTGTGCGGGCAGGTGTCCGGAAACCTCGAGA
>CALFYG010000146.1 GCA_937952095.1 uncultured Micrococcales bacterium
GCTTCAGGATCACCGTGTAGACGATGGCGTAGCCGACGAAGGTGGCCAGCGTCAGCCACATGGTGAAGGGGTTCACGAAGGCGTGCAGCAGCGACAGGCCGATGCCGCCGATGAGGCCCAGCGCGAGGGCCGCGAAGTAGTGCGCCACCTCGGTCTGGTTCAGTTCCTCGGACCGCAGCCGGATGATCGACAGGACGCCGAACAGGCCCAGTCCCAACCCGACGGAGGCCGTCATCGTCGACAAGGCCGCCGCAACGGCGAGGACGCCGACGTTGACGCCGAGGTAGGCGACCACGAGGTCGCGGCGGTGGTGGCGCGAGAGGAAGAGGGCGATGAGGACGGCGATCGCGGCCAGGTCGGCGGCGATGAGAACGAGGGACATGAGGTGCTCCTGGAGGTCAGTTCGTGGATGACCTCCATTGAGCCGGTGACTCTTGTCCGGCGTCCTTGATGTCCCTGTGGGCCTCCTGTGCGGTGCTCAGCGAACGACGTAGGAGTCGATCAGGGCACCCGAGACGTCGATGAAGTCGAAGGTGATCGAGTCCTGCGTCGCCCGGACCCGCTGGGCACCCCAGTTGTCGGCGAATCGCACCTTGCTGCCGTCCACGGGCTGGGCACCCGGTTCGGGCTGCGGACGCTGGAGGAGCACCACAGCAGTAGAGCGGTCCTCGGCACCTACGTCCTGATCAACTCCGCGATCACCATCGCCATCCTCTCGGTGGTGGCGATGATCACTAAGCAACCCTTCATCTTCCCGTCGCTGGGGCCCACGGCATTCCTGCTCTTCTACGGCGCGCTGCACACGCAGGCCGCTCCCCGCAGCGTCTTCTTCGGCCATCTCATCGGCGTGCTCGCGGGGTACGCCTCGCTTGTCGTGTTCGGACTCACCGCAGTCCCCGCAGACCTCGAAGACGTCACCGGGGCGCGGGTGGGCGCAGCCACCATGTCGCTGTGCCTGACGCTGTCGTTGATGGTCTGGCTGGGCGTCCCACACGCGCCGGCCGGCGCCACGACCCTCATCGTCAGCCTCGGCCTGTTGCGCACTCCCGAGCAGTTGGCGATCCTCATGCTGGCGGTTGTCCTGCTGATCCTTCAGGGCTTCGCGATCAACCGCCTGGCAGGACTGCCCTACCCGGCGTGGGCACCACGAAATCTGTGAGAGTTCGCATCCCCGCGTCTTGACAAAGTGTTTCTGTACGTCGTACAACTGTCTGTACGACGTACAGAAAGGTAGTCAGATGTCCATCACCCTCACCACCACCCGCCGGCCAGCATTGATCGCCGCCGCATCCCTGGCCGGCGGCGCCATCCTGGCGAACGTGGCCTTCATCGCCCTCGGCGCCGTGTTCGATTACCCCGACGTCCTCTCCCGCCCGACCGCCGAGTTCGTCGCAATGTTCCAGGAGAACCGCGCGGCGGTCATGACCTGGTTCGCGGTACTCGCCACGGGTGCGGCACTGCTCGCGCCAGGTGCCTGGGCGCTGGGGCGGCTGGGAACCACGAAGGCGGCTCGCTGGTCGGTCATCGTGGGTGTCCTCGCTGCAGTTGTCCAGGTGATCGGCCTGTCGCGCTGGTTTCTGCTGGTGCCCGGCCTGGCCGCGCAAGGCGATGCGGCGGCGCTGGATCAAATCGAGTTGGCCCACACTGTCCTCGGGCAAGGCATCGGCGAGACCCTCGGCTACATCCTCACCGCTACCTGGACCGTGCTGGTGATCGTCGGCTTCCCGCAACTGCGGGGCGGACGGTTCACCGCCGGCGTGGGTTTCGTAGCAGCCGGACTGATCGCCCTGGGTGTCCTGGCGCCGTGGCACGTGCCGGGCACCGACATGGCCAACTTCATCGGGTACGTGCTGTGGAGCCTGTGGGTGCTGGTGCTGGCCGGCCGCCTGGCGCACTCGACCATAATCAGCGCATGAGGCCACGGCAGTTCGACGACCAGCAGGTCATCGACGTCGCCCTCGGACTGCTCGACACGGGTGGTCCGGGGGCGCTGTCGGTGAGATCTGTCGCTGCAGCCCTCAACGTCAACCCGAACGCCGTCTACACGTACGTCTCGGACAAGGCCGACCTCGAGGCCGCCATCGCTGAGCGCGTCCTTGGCATGGCCGATCTGTCGGCCCTCGACGGCCCGCCGAGTAGGTGGCGCCAGCGCATCGAGCGCTTCTGCCTGTCCGCGCGCGAGGTGCTCCTCGAGCACCCTGGGGCGGTGCCGCTACTGATGCGGGTTCCCCTGCAGGGACCCGTTGCACTCGCCATCGGGGAGGGTCTGCTCCAGGCGTACCGCGACGCGGGCTTGTCGAATCCCGACGCTGCGCGGGCGACCTACGCCGTGATCGTGCATCTGCTGGGCAGCGCCGCCCTGGATGTGGCGGAAACCCCCGGCACCGCTCCTCTGGAGCCCGAGACACAGCGGGTCGCTGCCCGACGCGCCGCGTTCGACGCCGCGCCTTTGGACGACTTCCCCCTCACCGCGGCCGCCGTGCCGACGATGGCGACGTGGGTTTCGCAGAAACAGTTCCGGTGGAGCCTGGGCAGACTCTTGGACGGGGTCGTCGGAAGCTGAGGCTCAGAGACGCTTCCCCTTCTTGTAGACCACCTTCTGGCTGAACGGCTCGTGTGTCGCGGTCCCCGGCGCAGTCTGTGTCAGCACAACGCGCCTGGGCTTCTTCCCGAACGTGCGGACCTTCACCCCGCCCTTCTTCCGGATCACTTTGACCTTGCCCTTGGTCTTCACCGTGGTCTTGACCCATGCTCCGGCCGACGTCTTCGCACGCTTCTTCACCAGCACCGTGACGCCTCGCTTCTTGATGCGCTTGGGTACGGCGAAAGACTGTCGGGCCTTGGGCACGACGGCTGCGACAGTCGTGGCCGGGGAGTCACCGATCGCGTTGCGCGCCACGACCGACACGGTGTACTGACCGCCGGGGGTCAGACCAGTGAGCGTGCACGATGTCCCTGTCGTCTGACAGGACCCGCCCTCGGTGGTCACCAGATAGGTGGTCACGGCCCGCCCACCGTCGTCCAGCGGCGCGGCCCACGACACGGTCACCGCTCTGGTAGCAACTTGGGCCCATGGGTCGCGTGGGGCCGTCGGCGCCTGCGCGGCGAGGAAGTACACGCTCGAGTCGCTTGCCTCGAGGAGGCGCGGCTGCCGGGGTGCGAGGCCGACCACATCGACCGGGAGCTTCTCAGTCGTGCTGAGCGATCCCTTGCCGACCGAGCCGAACTCGTTGCGCCCCCAACAGGACACCTTCTGGTCCGCGACGGCGCAGGTGTGCAGTTCGCCGGCCGTGATGGCCCGCAGGGAGCGCCCAGCGAGGACCCCGGAGATGTTCACCAACGTCGGCACGGTCCGCTGGGTCTGGGTGCCGTCGCCGA
The DNA here is from genome assembly GCA_937952095.1 of uncultured Micrococcales bacterium. Taxonomy (GTDB): domain Bacteria; phylum Actinomycetota; class Actinomycetes; order S36-B12; family UBA10799; genus JADKAV01. The sequence continues at coordinate 3,379 of CALFYG010000146.1, forward strand.
GCTGACCGAACGTGTTGAGACCCCAACAGAAGGGCTTCGCATCGGCGACCGCACAGGTGTGGGCCGAAGCGCTGATCGCCGTCACCGTTCGGGCCGCGAGAGCCCCGCTGGTGTTCACCGGCACGGGGATTGTCCTGTTGGTGTTCGTGCCATCGCCGAGTGCACCGTCGGCGTTTCGTCCCCAGCAGAATGCCTGCCCGTCGGCCACCACACAGGTGTGCAGAACGCCGGCGTCCAGCGCAGTGACGGCCTTACCCGCGATGCCGCCGGACGCCGACCACACCGGCCCCGGATTGGACCGGTCAATCGTTGTGCCGTCGCCGACCTGTCCCGAGAGGTTCCCACCCCAGCAATACGGCCTGCCGTCGGCCAGCACACAGGTATGGACGACGCCCGCGGTGATGGTGGTGATCTGTTTGCCCGCGAGCACCCCGGACGTGTTGACGGGGGTGGGGGCGCCTCGATCGATGGTGGTGCCGTCGCCGAGTTGTCCGTCGCTGTTCTCACCCCAGCAGTACGGCGTGCCATCGGCGAGCACACAGGTGTGGTCGCCTCCCGCAGCGACGGCCGTCACCGTCTTGCCCGCCAGGACCGCGTCGACCGCGATGGGCCGGGTGCGGTTCGTTGTGGTGCCGTCCCCGAGCTTGCCGGACGTGTTCTCCCCCCAGCAGTAGACCCTGCCCTCAGCGATCACACAGGCATGACCCGCGTCCGGCCCCGACCCGAGGTCGGTGATTCGCTTGCCGGCCAACACACCCGTGGTATCCACGGGGACCGGCGCCGACTGATGCGTCGTGGTCCCGTCCCCGAGTTCGCCGCTGAAGTTGCCACCCCACGAGAACACATCGTCAGCGGCGGCAGGCGCGGCGAGGCCGAGCGTGATGACCAGCGCGGCCAGCGGCGCGAAGATCTTCACCATCGAACCTCCTCGGGCGTGATCACTCTAGGCCCGAAAACGCGCCGGCGTGGAGGTCCGAACGGCCGAATTCAGCGTCGCTTGCCGTTCTTGTAGACGATGCGCTGGCTGAACGGTTCGTGGGTGTCGGTGCCGGCTGCGGTCAGCGTCACCGTCACCCGCCACTTCTTCCCGCGTGGCTTCACCGACACGG
>CALFYG010000147.1 GCA_937952095.1 uncultured Micrococcales bacterium
AGCTCAGCGGGGAGAACGCCCACATCATCATCCCGTAGGCCAGGAAGTACATGAGCAGCCACATCAGCAGGGACGAAACGATGGCCGTCGGCGCGTAGAAGGTGAGGATCCGGTCGCGTGCCGCGTAGGAGCCCGTGCGTCGGGCGATGCTGCGGAAGCATCCGAGCAGGGCGACGTTCTTCAGTCGATTCAGCCCCGAACTGCCCCGGGAGACCACCAGTGTCCGCATGACCGACGAGGTCGCCGCGAACCACAGCAGCAGACCCAGCACGAAGACGAACACCGGCACGGTGATCACCCTAGCCACGCACCTGGTCCGCGGGCGTAGCCTGGAGACGGAGGCAGCCATGAAGAGGGTCGTGCCCGTTGTGATCGCCGCGGCGCTGCTGGCGGTGCCTGTGCCGGCGCCTGGGGTCATCGTGATCACCGGCTACGCGCGGATCTCCGTGGACGAGGGGTGCCTCGCGCGTGTGGTGCGCAAGGACTACAAGGTCGCCGTGAAGCCGGGCAAGAAGATGGAACTGCCAGTCGGCACCTATCGGCTGACGGTGCGACCGGGCACGTGTGAACGCAGCAAGAAGACGTTCACCGTCCGTAAGGGCAAGACCGTGCGTGCCGCGGTGACCATGCCCATCACCTGATCGCTGCGCAGCGAAGCCCGGATCGCCCCGCGTAGCCTTGCCACCGATGGACGCGACGCGCAAGGACCCCCGGCGCTGGTGGGCACTCTCCGCCATGTGTCTCGCGGTGTTCCTCGTCGCCGTGGACGGCACGGTCTTGAGCCTCGCCACGCCGAGCATCGTGGAGGACCTCCAGCCCACGGCATCCCAGGTGCTGTGGATCGGTGACATCTATTCGTTCGTGCTGGCGGGTCTGCTCATCACGATGGGCAACCTCGGTGACCGTTTCGGTCGCAAACTCCTGCTGATGGTCGGTGGCACCCTCTTCGCGCTGATCTCCATCCTGGCCGCCTACTCGGCCACCGCCGAGATGCTCATCCTGAGTCGTGCACTGCTCGGCGTGGCCGGTGCAACGCTGATGCCCTCGACGCTGGCCCTGATGCGTTCGACGTTCACCGATGACGCCGAACGCAGTTTCGCGATCGGAGTGTGGAGTGCGATGGGTGCGGCGGGTGCCGCGGCCGGGCCGCTGTTCGGCGGTGTGCTGTTGCAGCACTTCTGGTGGGGTGCCGTGTTCCTGGTCAACGTGCCGATCATGGCGCTGGTCCTGATCATCGGCCTGCCGACCCTGCGGGAGTCGCGCGATCCCTCCCCAGGGCCGCTCGACGTGCTGTCGGTGGTGCTGTCCATGGTGGGGATCCTGGGTGTGGTCTACGCGATCAAGGAGCTGGCGATCCGGGGCTTCGAGGTGCAGTACCTCGCCGCCGGGATCGTCGGTGCGACCGCGCTCACGTGGTTCATCATGCGGCAGCGGCAACTGGAGCATCCGCTGGTGGATGTGCGCCTGTTCGCCTCCGGGCCGTTCACGGGCGCGGTCCTCGGCATGCTGCTCTCGGTGTTCGGGCTGGCGGGCGCGCTGTTCTTCTTCTCGCAGTACCTGCAGTTCATCAAGGGTCTCGAACCGCTGCAAGCGGGGCTGTTCGAACTGCCCGCCACCCTGGCCGCGTTGGTCGCCGCGCTGCTGGCGGGCAACATCATGCGCCGCTTCGGCAGGGGACCTGTGACCGCCGTGGGTCTGCTGGCTATCGGCGTCGGGATGGCGGCCATCGCCTTCATCCTCGACTCCGAGCAGTACCTGGTGTTCGCGGTCCCGCTGATCCTGATCGGTGCCGGCGACGGAGTGGCGCTGACCATCGCCTCCGACACGGTTCTTGCGGTCGCGCCCAAGGACCGTGCGGGCGCCGCGTCCGCGGTGTCCGAGACCGGGTACGAACTCGGCACGGCGTTGGGCATCGCGTTGCTCGGTAGCGTGCTGACCGCCGTGTATCAAGGGGCGCTTAAGATCCCAGGTGTCGTTCCCCCCGATGTGGCCGCCGCGGCCACCGAATCCCCGGGAGAGGGGTTCGAGAAGATGAAGGGCCTCGCCCCAGACGTCACCGCGGCACTCACCGACGCGATCCACGTGGCCTTCACCCAGGCGCTGCAGGTCACCACCTGGGTCGGTGCGGCAGTTCTGATGATCGGCGCGGTCGTCACGTGGCGGTTGCTCCCCGGCCGCAAGGAGGCTGTCAACGAGATGGTGGGTTCACATTGATCGAGATCACGTGGCAGTACGACCCCGATGCGGGCGTGGTGGAGCGGGTGCCCGAGACGGCCGAAGAAGCCATGCTCATGCTGCACATGGGCAACACCGCATTCGCCGATATGGGCAGGGCCCGTGGCGACCACCGCTATGTCATCCCGATCACCGCCGAGGAACTCGGCCTGGGGGACCGGCCCGGCGAAGCGCCCGCACAGGAGCCGATGGCGGTGGTGCTCGGCTGCGCCGATGCGCGGGTGCCGCTCGAGTTGGTCTTCTCCCAATCGGCCAACGATCTGTTCGCTGTGCGCGTGGCCGGCAACATCTTGGGCTCTGACTGTGTGGGGAGCATGGATTACGCGGTCACACACCTTCAGAGTGTGAGGCTGCTGGCGGTGGTCGGGCATACGGGGTGCGGGGCGGTGCAGGCGGCCGTCGACGCCTATATCGCGCCGAACACCTACTTGGGCCTGTCCGCGAACCTGCCGCTGCGCCGGATCGTCGACACGGTCATACCGGCGGTGCACGGCGCGGACGTGGGCCTTCGCAACCACTACGGTCCCGACGTCGTGTTCCGTACCGGATACCGCAGGGCGTTGGTCGACGCCGCCGTCGTCGTCAATGCGGCCATCGCCGCCGACGCGATGCAGAGGATCTTCACCGAGCACATCGGCGAACGTCTCGGGGCGGCTTTCGGTGTGTACGACCTGTCGAGCCGCCTCGTCGGCCTGCCCGACCTGCAGATGGACTGGCGTCACGGGCTGTTCCCGCCGCCGCCTGAGGAGCAGATGCCGGAGTTCGTCGATGCGGTGGTGCGTTCGATGTACATCCGTGAGTTGTTGGGGTGAGTTCAGGCGAACGAGTCGACGATCCGGCGTTGTGGGCCGTCGGGCAGGATCACGCGGGCGCGAAGGTACGACGTGAGCCCGCCGCGCACCACCAGACGTCCCGCGGTCCAGGGGTGCACGCCGTGGACGTCGCGCAGTCGATCGTCGAACAGTGAGTAGAAGAGGTCCCGCGCCATCCCCGCCGCGCGGATCGGGAACCAGCGTTGCGCGAACTCGTCGGCCAGGCTGCGGGTCACCGCCCGCCCGGCGTCCGAGGGCGCGTAACGACGCGCCTCGAAATCCACGTAGAACGCCATGAGTGAATCCGGGTCGCCGGGGATGTCCTCGATGCCCATCGCGAGCCCGACACCGCGCCAGAACTCGTAGTGGGCCGCGATCTCGCGGTCGGTGAAGTAGCCACCCGCGATCCGGCGTGGTTCACACGCGAGCGTTGCCAGTGTGTAGAGGTTGAGATCGTTCGTGATCGGGTAGGGCGAATGAGCGCGCCGGATGCGGGCCACTGCGGTGTCGTCACCCGCGATCAGTTCTCCGAACCGCACCAGGGTCTCATCGTTGCGGCGCCGGGGATCCCGCATGATGAGACCGCGCCCATCGCGATACAGCACGTCGGCGATCTCAGGGACCGCCACCTGACGGGCGAACGCCAGCGAGAACATCGCGTGGATGAGCAGGGGTGATCCAACCCGCGCCTCGAAGGACAATTCGGTGATGCGTCGCGCATCGAGGACCGGATCCAGGGCCGCGATCTCGTCGCGCGCCCAATGCCGTGCGGTCACACCCCGATCAAACCACCTGCAGGCTGCGTTTCGACAAGCCGAAGGCGTAGCCGTCGATCGGCGTCTGCACCGGACCGTCGGCCGCGCCCAGCGTCACGAACAGCGGGGTGAAGTGTTCGACGGTGGGATGTGCGTACGGCAGGCCGGGTGCGTTGTCCCGGAAGGCCGCGAGTTCGTCGAGGTCCCGGCGGGCCAGTGCTTCCGCGGCCCAATGGTCGAACTCCCGTGACCATCCGGGGACGGCGTTTCCGAAGAACATCTCGGGGGTGAGGAACGGCAGGCCGTGCGTCATGAAACCCGAGCCGATGACGAGGATGCCCTGCTCGCGCAGGGAGGACAGGGCCGCGCCGAGCCGCAAGAGGTCCGCGGGCTTCTGGGTGGGCAGGGACAGTTGGAGGACCGGGATCTGTGCGCCTGGGTACATGACCTTCAACGGCACCCAGGCCCCGTGGTCCAGGCCGCGGCTTGCGTGCTGGTGAACCGACCACTCGCCGGGCAGCGCCGCGAGCACCTCGCCGGCCAGGGCGCTGGCCTCTGGGGTGTCGTAGCGCATCCGGTAGTAGCGCGGGTCGAAGCCTCCGAAGTCGTACACGACATTGCTCGGGGCGACCGCGCTCAGGCTCAGCGGAGCCGCTTCCCAGTGCGCGGACACGATCAGGATCCCCTTCGGCATGGGCAATTGATCGGCCCATCCAGAAAGTTGCTCGATCCACGTCGCGTCCTCGAAGAGCGGCGGCGCCCCGTGGCCGATGTAGAGGGCGGGTAGCGGATCGTCGCCCTCACTCCAGGCGCGCCGCGCAGAC
>CALFYG010000148.1 GCA_937952095.1 uncultured Micrococcales bacterium
CTGATCGTGGTCCTGCTCGTGTTCGGCGCTGCGGCGATGCGCGCCACCGGACGCGGATGAGCCCACGCAGACTCGCGGCGGCCGGACTCTCGGTTCTCGCCCTCGCCGGCTGCACGCGTGGGGTCGTGGAGGGTGGCGACCCGACGGCCTCCGCCGGGATTCCGCCAGCGATCACCGTGGCCACCGCCGACTTCCCGTCCTTCTGGCTGGCCGAACAGATCGGTGGTGACGCCGCGGAAGTGGAAACGGTCGACCCCGCTGAGGTGGCGGACACCGACGCCGATCTCTTCGCCTACGTCCCAGGAATCGATCCCGAGGTGGACGCCGCCGCGGCCACCTTGCCCGCCGAACGGGTGGTCGACCTGAGCGACGACGTGAGTCGGATCGGCAGTCCCCGGGATGTCGAGGTCAAAGATCCGTACATCTGGTTCGACCCGGTCAACCTCTCGACCATGGCGCAGACGCTGGGTACCGCGATGTCGAAGGCCAACCCGGCAGCTTTCGAGGCGTACCAGTTCTACGGGTTGCGCACGATCTCGGTCCAGAGCGAGGCATTGCAGGTCGACCAGCGGTTGCAGGAGCAACTGAACCCGTGCCGCGTCGCCACGCTGGTGGTCGAGGCCCCTGTGCTCACGTACTTCGCGCGGGCCTACGCGTTCGACCAGGTGCCCCTGATCTCGTGGGAGCCTGCGAACGATCCAGTGCCGGCCCTCTACTACACGATCGATGCCGAGGCCGCGGTGCGTGAGGCCGCCGGCGCGAACGGCGCGCAGGCCATCGGTGTCGACACCTTGACGGAGTCGGCACCCGAGGATGACCTCCTGCAGGGTTTGCTCGACCTCGGCGATGAGGTCGCCCGGCACCAGAACTGCCCATTGGTGACCCCGAGCAGCAGCGACCGTCCGGGCTGATTCACGCCGGTGCCTGTGGCACTCCGCCGTAGCGCCGTTCCCGTGCTGCGTACAGTTCGCAGGCGTACCACAGGTGCCGACGGTCGAAGTCCGGCCAGAGCGTGTCGAGGAAGACCATCTCCGCGTAGGCGGCCTGCCAGACGAGGAAGTTGCTGGTCCGCTGCTCGCCGCTGCTGCGCACGAAGAGATCCACGTCGGGCATGGCCGGCTGGTAGAGGTAGCGCGCGACTGTCTGCTCAGTCACACGGTCGGGGTCGAGCCGACCCGCCCTCACGTCGCGCGCGATGGCTGCCGCGGCGTCGGCGATCTCGGCGCGTCCACCGTAGTTCACGCACATGGTCAGGGTGAGCCGGTCATTCTTCGCCGTCATCTGTTCGGCGATCTCAAGTTCGCGGATGACGCTTCGCCACAGCCGCGGCCGGCGTCCTGCCCACCGGACCCGCACCCCCATGGCGTTCATCTCGTCGCGCCGCCGCCGGATCACGTCACGGTTGAAGCCCATGAGGAACTTGACTTCGTCGGGTGACCTGCGCCAGTTCTCAGTGCTGAAGGCGTAGGCGGACAGCCACTTGACTCCCAGTTCCAGAGCCCCGTGCACGCAGTCGAGCAGGCTCGCCTCCCCGGCTTCATGGCCGGCCGTACGTGGCAGCCCACGCTCTTGCGCCCAGCGGCCGTTGCCGTCCATCACCAGCGCCACGTGCACAGGCACCTGGTCGGGGGTCAGCGGGGGCGGGGTGGCTCCGCTTGGATGCGGGGGGATGTTCACGCGACGATGTCCTCTTCTGAGACCAATTTGGCCGACAGATCCGCCAGCCACGCTTTGTCCGCGATCGGCAACGACCGCAGTTCACGCTCGAGGTGCAACTGCAGGTACGCCGCGACAACTCCCGACGCGGCCCGGCGCGAGGTCGTCGCGGCGCGATCGGCCGACGACCAGTCCCCGCTGAGCAGTGCCCCCAGCAATCCGGAAGTGCCCGGACTGATGGACACCGCCCCCGACGGCCGGCACCCCTCACAGACCGCGCCGCCGGACGGGAGGTGGATCCAGGCGTGCGGACCGTCATCACCACACTGCGCGCAGTCCGAGAAGCTCGGCGCCCACCCGCCGGTGGCCAGTGACCGGAGCAGGAACGCGTCGATCACCAATCTGGGGTCGCGGCGCTGATCGGTGAGCGCGGCCAGTCCGCTGACGAGCAACCGGTACTGCGGCCGGGCCGGTTCGAGTTCCTCCGTGACCAGCCGTTCGGTGGCCTCGGCGAGGACGTGCCCTGCGGACCAGCGCACATAGTCGCCGGCGATCTGCGAACCGTACAACTGCACCGAATCCACCCCGCTGATCGTGGCGAGGTTGCGTCCGGCGTACATGACAACGTGCACATGGTTCAAGGGCTGTAACCGGGAACCGAACCGGGACGTGGGTTTGCGCACGCCTTTGGCCACCGCCCGCACCACCCCGTGTTCTTCGGTGAGCAGGCTCAGGATGCGGTCGGCCTCGCCCAACGGGTACGCACGCAGCACCACTGCGACGTCTTCGATCCGGTTGGCCACAGAATCATTGTGCCGCCCTGCCGCGACAAAGCGACGCACCTCGGTACGGTGGGGGGCGTGAAACAGGACGACCAGGACATCCAGACCGTGAGCGTGCGCCTCGATCCCGGCTGGGTCCGGCGATCTGCGGTCGGCGTCTTCGTGCTCTTCGCCCTCTTCATGGTCTTCATGTGGGCCTGGAAGTCGCTGGGTGACTTCCTGTTCCTACTGCTGCTGGCATGGCTCTTCGGACTGGCCATCGACCCGATCGTCACCAGACTGCACGACCGTTGGAACTGGCCACGGGGACTCGGGACGCTCTTCGTCTTTTTCACATTGGCCGTGTTCGCCGTCATCTTCTTCATCGCGTTCGGGCAGTTGTTCGCGTCGCAGATCGTGTCGCTCGTGCAGGCGGCACCGAGCATCATCCAGAACGTCATCGACTGGCTCAACAACCGCTTCAACCTCGGCCTGAACCCGCAGACGATCATCGACCAGCTCAACCTGTCCCCCTCGACCGTGGGCAAGTTCGCCCAGCAGGCAGCCGGCGGCGTGCTGGGCGTCCTGAGCTCGGCTATCGGGATCGTCTTCCAGGGCTTCACCCTCCTGCTGTTCGCCTTCTACTTCGCCGCCGACGGTCCGCGGCTACGACGGTTCGTGGCCTCCCTGCTTCCGAGCAAGCAGCAGACCGTTTTCCACGACGTCTGGACCATCGCCACCGACAAGGCCGGCGGGTTCGTGATCTCCCGCTTGGGACTCGCGGCCATCTCGGCGTTCTTCTCCGCGATCTTCTTCATCCTGATCGGCTTGGACTACTGGCTTCCCCTGGCACTGTGGATGGGTCTGATCAGTCAGTTCATCCCGACCGTGGGTACCTATCTCGCCGTCGCACTGCCTGCGCTCATCGCGATCCTGTCAGACCAGCCACTCGACGCGGTGTGGGTGATCATCTTCGCCACCGTGTACCAGCAGGTGGAGAACTACTGGTTCTCCCCACGTATCAGTTCCAAGACCATGGACATCCACCCCGCCGTCGCGTTCGGGTCGGTCATCGCAGGTGCGGCGCTCTTCGGCCCGATCGGCGCGCTCATCGGTATCCCGGTGGCGGCCGCGATCATCGCGTTCGCCCAGGCCTACACCCGGCGCTACGAAGTCATCCCGCAACTGCAGGGCGAGGAGGACGACTCAGAACCCCAGCCTGCGTAACTGCGAGGGGTTGTTCTGCCAGTCCTTCGCGACCTTGACATGGAGATCGAGGTACACGCGGGTCCCGAGCAGCGCCTCGATCTTGCCGCGGGCCTCTTTGCCGATCTGCTTGAGCAACTGCCCTCGCCGGCCGAGCACGATGGGCTTCTGACTGGCCCGCTCGACATAGAGCACGGCGTAGATGTCCATCAGGGGGTCGTCGTCCGGGCGATCCTCGCGCATACCCATCTCGTCGATGTCCACCGCCACAGAGTGGGGCAACTCATCGTGCAGGCGCTCCAACGCGGCTTCCCGGATGAGTTCAGCGACCACCACCCTCTCAGGCTGATCGGTCAACTCGTCACCGAAGAGCCTCGGGCCCTCCGGCAGCAGCCCGGCCAGCACCCCGGCGAGTTCGGCGACGTTCGCGCCGTCGAGCGCGGACACCGGCACGAAGTCCGCCACGTCCAGACCCATCTCCGTGGCGAAGGCGTCGGCCTCAAGCAAACGCTGCGCCACCATCTCCCGAGGCACACTGTCGGCCTTCGTGACCGCGACCACGAGGCGTTGACGTCGTAGATCCCGCAACCGCTCGGCGATGAACCGGTCCCCCGGCCCCACTCGCTGATCAGCCGGAAGACACAGGACCACGACGTCGACCTCGGCCAGCGTGGTGAGCACCAAGTCGTTCAACCGTCGGCCCAGCAGCGTCCGCGGCCGGTGGATACCGGGGGTGTCCACCAGCACCACCTGGTCGTCGCCGGCGTTCAGCACGCCCCGGATCGTGTGTCGGGTCGTCTGCGGACGCGACGATGTGATCGCCACAGGCTGACCGACCAGTGCATTGGTCAATGTCGACTTGCCGACATTGGGTCGGCCGACAAGGATCGCGAAGCCTGAGTGGCTCATGTGGTGAGTTCCTCAAGCACGTCGCCGCGGGCATCACAGTGCCACACCGGCACGCCGGGACCAGCGAGTTCGGCCACGGCCGAAAGCGCCGGGGCATGGCCGGACACCACCACGGCGGCCTCCAACCCCCGCGCCCCGGCAGCGACCGCCTGCGCCACCGCCACGTCCAACGCAGACAGCTGCAGCGACGGCAGTGCGACTGTGGCACCTGCGTAGCTTCGGCCCGTCTCATCGCGCACGGCGGCGCCCTGCTCGGCCTGGATCCTGGCCTTGGCCGACCGTGCCAGCGCCACGAGTTTCTGGTCCTCAGGACTCATCAGCGTCCTCAACTTTCTCCACCAGGATCGTGCCGATCCGGTTGCGGCGGCCGGCGGCCTGCTCAGCGGTGAGCCGGTAGCCATCGATGTCCACGTACGTTCCCGGGATCGGAACCACCCCGAGCCGCCGCGCGAGCAGCCCACCGACGGTGTCCACGTCATCGGCCTCGCTGCTCACCTGCACCGGCACCAACTCGGCGAGATCATCGACCGAGAGGCGTGCATTCACTCGGTAACGGTCGGTGTCGAGGGGCTCCACATCAGGGATCTCCGCGGTGTCGTACTCGTCTGCGATCTCCCCTACGATCTCCTCGAGGATGTCCTCGATCGTCACCAGTCCGGCCGTGCCCCCGTACTCGTCGACGACGATCGACATGTGCACCCGGGCCGCCTGCATATCGCGCAACAGATCATCCGCACGCTTGCTGTCGGGCACGAAGTGGGCCTCACGCATGACCGTGTCGACCCGTT